>DATLQW010000136.1:0-11218 GCA_035535035.1 Acetobacteraceae bacterium | reverse complement strand
CCATCATCGAGACCTTCGGGCGATGGAGGCAACCACGCGCGCCACCTCACGCGTCCGCATCAACCGGGGGTATCCCGTCGTGATCCGGCACGGCTCGCGCCCATCTCACGCCACAACACCACCGTTACGGCGAATGCCTCCAGGCACGCCCTTCACCAACATCAGAGCAAACGTGCTCGATATCAGCCGCAGCCAGACCCCGATTCACAGTCCGCCCGGCGAAAAGAACCTCACTCGCCAAGTCCCAGCCAGCGCCAGCGCCGAGCCGGTTGCGCAACCATCTCAACCGAGCAAAACTCGAAATCCCCATAGACCATCGCCGCATCCCCGCGGGTTCGTGCTTGGGCGGTTTTAGTACGCCGGCCCCATGCCCAGAACGCGCGGCCTGCGACGGCCGGCGTCCGAAAACCTTCACCGGACCCGACATTCAAACCGACCCACCACAATAGAGTGTATTCAGGACGGCCGGCGCGCCGGGACGCGGTGCCACGCGCCGAGAGCGCCGGCGGCGCGGGTCGGCACGCCGCGCGTCGATATCGGTCCTTACGCGGTGGCCGATCGTATCGCGGCGATACCGGCAGAGGGGTAACTGCAAGACTATTGCGGAAGCGTTCCCGCCCGGCTTGCGCCTGCGCCACCATCGCCTCGGCGTCGGTCTTGTGTTGCCTCCAGGCCAACCCGACCAAGACGGCCGACATCGATCTGCGCACGCGATCCGACGGACCCTCGCACGCCCTCGCGCGGGTCCTTCCGCTGCGTGGCCCAAGCCCGCGTGCGGCACGGGATAAGCGATCCCGCGCAAACCTCCGCGAGCCCTTGCCGCCGCCCCAACTCCCACCACAATCCCCCGCCGAACCTCCCGACGCTGCAAACCCCGCAAGGAAGCCGCATGTCGGTCCTCTCGCTCCTGCTCGGCCGCCGCCTGTCCAACACCGAGGCCGGCGGCGAAAAGATCACCGAGCTCGAGGGCGTCCCCGCCATGGGGTTGGACGCGCTCTCCTCCGCCGCCTATGGCCCGGAGGCGGCGCTGACCATCCTGCTGCCGGTGGGTGCCGCCGGGCTGACCCAGATCGTGCCCATCACCGGCGCGGTCCTCCTCCTGCTGTTCATCCTGTTCTTCTCCTACTGGCAGACGATCGAGGCCTATCCGAGCAATGGCGGCTCCTACACCGTCGCCAGCGAGAACCTGGGCGCGCCCGTCGGGCTGCTTGCCGGCACCGCGCTGATGGTGGACTACACCCTGAACGTCGCGGTCGGCATCTCCGCCGGCATTGCCGCGCTGACCTCCGCCGTCCCGGCCCTGCATCCCTGGACCTTGCCGCTGTGCCTGGCGGTGCTAGCCGCGATCACCCTGCTGAACCTGCGCGGCACGCAGGAGGCCGGGCTGGCCTTCGCGGTTCCCACCTACCTGTTCGTCGTCTGGTGGATCGGACTGCTGGTGTTCGGGCTGGCCAAGGCGATGGCCGGCCACCCCGCACCGGTGACCAGGCCCCCGCCGATCCCGGCGGCAACCCAGGCGGTCGGGCTGTGGCTGATCCTGCGCGCCTTCGCCAGCGGCTGCACCGCGATGACCGGCGTGGAGGCGGTCAGCAACGCCGTCAGCGCGTTCCGTGCGCCATCGGTGCGGCATGCCCATCGCACCCTGGCCGGCATCGTCATCCTGCTCGCCTTCCTGCTCCTGGCGATCGCGACGCTCGCCCGGTCCTATGCGATCGGCGCGATGGACCAGACCAGACCGGGCTACCAAAGCGTGCTGTCGCAGCTTGCGGCGGCGCTGGCCGGCCGCGGCGTGATCTACGACGTCGCCATCGGCAGCGTGCTGGCGGTGCTGTGCCTGTCGGCCAACACCAGCTTCGTCGGCTTTCCGCGGCTGTGCCGGTTGCTGGCGCGCGACCGGTACCTGCCGCATTCCTTCGCCATGCCCGGGCGGCGCCTTGTGTATTCCCTCGGCATCCTGTTCCTGGCCGGCGCCGCCAGCATCCTGCTGGTGGCATTCGGCGGCATCACCGACCGGCTGATCCCGCTCTTCGCGGTCGGCGCGTTCCTGTCTTTCACCCTGTCGCAAGCCGGCATGGCGATGCACTGGACAAGAGCCCTGCGCCATGCAGGCTCGCCGAAGGTGCAGCTCAAGCGCTTCGTCAACGGCCTGGGGGCCATTGCCACCGCCGTCGCGCTCGGCATCATCATCGTCGCGAAATTCGCCGAGGGTGCCTGGATCACCATCCTGGTGATTCCGCTGCTGTTCTGGCTGATGCATTCCGTCCGCCGGCGCTTCGACACGGTGAGGCGGCAGTTGCGCTACGGCGCAATGCAGCACCTGACGCGGCACAACCCGCCGGCGGTGATGCTGCCGATGGAGAGTTGGAACGCCATCACCGCCAAGGCCCTGCATTTCGCCATAAGCCTCTCGCAAGACGTGCTGGCGGTGCACCTCTCCGCGCTCGAGGGGCCGGAGGGCGACGAAAACGAAGCCGAGTTGCGCCGCGACTGGCAGCGCAACGTGGTCATGCCGGCACAGCAAGCCGGCGTGCCGGCACCGACGCTGGTGGTGTTGCGCTCGGAATACCGCGAGTTCCTCGAACCGCTGCAGAAGATCGTGCGCGAGATGGAGCAGCGGTTTCCGGACCGGACGATTGCCGTGTTGATACCGGAGGTGGTCAAGGTCAAGTGGTGGGACTACCTGCTCTATACGTACCGCTCGCGGCAATTGCAGGCCGCCCTGATGCGCCAGTCCGGCCGGCGCGTGGTGGTCATCGACGTGCCCTGGCGTATCGTGGAAGAATGAATCCCCGAGTCTATCTCGCCGGTCCCGACGTCTTCTTGCCGGACGCCGAAGCCTGGGCCGAACGCCGCAAGGCGATCTGCGCGCGGCACGGGTTGGGTGGCGTGTCGCCGCTCGACCCCCTGGCCGAGGAAACCGCCGGCTGGTCCGGCCTGCCGGAGTGGCAGCGCATCGCGAGGCGCAATGAGGCGCATATCCGCGGCTGCGATGCTGTGATCGCCAACCTGACGCCGTTCCGCGGCCCAAGTGCCGATGTCGGCACGGTGTACGAGCTCGGCTTCGCGCGCGCCTTGGGGCGGCCGGTGTTCGGCTACAGCAATTGCACGCTGCCGTTTACCCGGCGGACGCTCGACTTCGCCGCGGCGCATGGCGGCGCGATCGGCAGTCCCGGGCGAATCTGGCGGGACGGCGACGGCCTGCTGATCGAGCAGTTCCGTCGGTCCGACAACCTGATGATCGAGGGCGGGATTCTTGGCTCGGGTGGGACGCTCGTGCTGCCGGAGAGCGAACCGGCCGATCGCTGGCGCGATCTCGTTACTTTCGAGCGCTGCGTGCAAATGGCGGCGACCACACTAATTTCTCCCGCGCCGCGTGCGGGAACGACCGAGCCGCGAGAGCGCCGAGGGTGAGGATGATCGCGTTGACACGCTGCACCCTCTCCCGCCGCGTGCGGAAGAGGTTTTCGACGCTACCGCCCAAATCGCCGCTTGCGCTGCTGGAACGCCCGCACCGCGCGGAGAAAATCGATCTTGCGCAGCGCCGGCCACAGCACGTCGGTGAAGTAGAACTCGCTGTACGCACTCTGCCACAGCAGGAACCCGGACAACCGCAACTCGCCGCTGGTGCGAATGATCAGGTCGGGTTCCGGCGCCGCCAGGTACAGGTGCCGGCTGATCGCCTCCGGCGTGACATGCTCTGCCACCTCGGCCAGCGTCTCGCCGCGCATCGCCGCCTCGTGCAGCATGGCGCGCACCGCATCGGCGATTTCCTCTCGCCCGCCATAGGCGACGGCGATGGTCAGCACCATCGTGTCGTAGCCGGCGGTGGCGTCCTGTGCGGCGCGGATGGCGGCGCGCAGCCCGGGCGGCAGGCACGCGGTCTGGCCGATCGCCTGCACCCGCACGCGGCGACGATGGATCTGCGGATCGACCGCGAGTTGATGCAGCTTGACCGCGACCGCCGCGAGGATGCCGGCGACCTCGGCCGGCGCGCGGTTCAAATTGTCCGGTGAGCAAACCCACAGGGTGACGGCGGGGATCGACAGCTCGCCGCACCAGTCCAGCACCGCGTCGAGCTTGCGTGCCCCCAGTTCATACACGCGTGCCGGGTCGGCGACGCCCCAAAGCTGGCCCCAGCGCCGGTTGCCATCCAGGATCAGCCCGACGTGGCGCGGCGGCTTGTCGCCCAGCACCTGGCGCAGCAGGCGGCGTTGATAGAGCGTGTAAATTGGCCCGGACATCGCCGCCCGCGCGCCCGCCCGCGCGCGGCGCAACCACAACCGCCAGTCGGTGAGCGGGCCTGGGGCCACGCGCACGGCCGACGGCGGTTGCACCTCCTGTGACATGCGTTCAACGCACCGGCACGGATCCGCTGGACGACGCGAAGCCCATTGCCGCTTCGTAGTCGCGCCGGATCGAGTCCGGCTGGCTGCACAGATACGGGAAATCGCGGCGCGGGATGTCGCCGCCGCGCGGTCCGCCCGCCTCGACCTGGGCGCGCGTCGCGCCCCCGGAGAGCAGCTCGCGGCCGATGATCGGCAGGGGAATGCAACGGTTGACGTCGGGGTCGCGGATGGTCGCCTTCGGCTCCTCGCCGGCGGCCACCGCATCGAGCTGCTGGAAGAAGCGTTGCCGCATCATGATGATCCCGCGGTCGCTGCGGCCGAGATGCTCGCGTCCGCGATCGGTGACCGCGCCCTGGCCGACCCAGCCGACAAAATCCTGGTTCATGATGTGGCTGGTGATCCAGCGGCCGGTCGTGGCGTCGGTGACCGGGGCGTGCCAGTACGGGATGCGCGGCTGCACGAACGGCTCACGATCCCGCGGCACACGGGTGTAGAACCAGCCGACGCTGAGCGTGCGCGTGTCGTCGATCGGCACGCGCCATTCGAAATGGTTGCCGGTGAACAGCGCGTTCGGCCACAGGCAGACGCGCCCGATCGTCCAGAGCGGGCTGCTCTCGTCGGCGCCTTCGCGCACCCGGCGATACACCAGCCCATAGTCGAATTCATCGAACGCCAGCTTCAGGTGGCGCGGCGCATAGGCGCCGTTGCCGCCGGCCAGCCGGCTGCCCCAATTGTCGTGCATCCACTCGAAATGCACCGGGTCGATCGAGTTCTCCTGGCACTGGAACCAGTTGCACGGCACGTCCGAAAACACGACCTGGGTGAAGCCGTTGTGCCAGGTGAACGGCTCCCAGTTTGGCAGCAGGGGCGCCGGCTCGGGGCCGAGATAGGCCCAGAGCAATCCCGCCAGCGCCCGCACCTTGTACGCCTTGATGCTTATCTGGTCGCGAAACCGCACCTCCGGCGCGGCGGTGTCCTCGAACGGTTGCTCCTGGCACGTGCCGGTCGCGTCGAATCGCCAGCCATGATAGTTGCAACGCAGCCCGCACGATTCGACGATGCCATAGGAAAGGTCGGCGCTGCGATGCGGGCAATGCCGGTCGAGTAAGCCGTACTCGCCGGAAAGGTCCTTGTACAGCACAAGGTCTTCGCCCAGCAGCCGCACCGGCTTGGTCGGGCTTTCGTCCAGTTCGGCGACGGCGGCGATCGGCTGCCAGTAGCGGCGCAGCAGCGCGCCCATCGGCTTGCCCGGTCCCACTTCGGTCAGCAATCGGTTGCGTGCCTCGCTGAGCATCGTGTTCGCGTTGCCTCCGCTGTCAGCCCACGGCGAAGGCTATTCGCTTTGGGCGTCCCACGCCAGGGCGGGGGCGGCCTTATCAGCGGCAGGCTCTATGGGATATCGAACTGGCGTCCAAACGGCTGCAATCGCCGCTGCGGATGGACCGCATCCCGACCCGCACCGAGCGTGCCTCGCGAACTTGGCTGACCGCGCGTCTCATCATGGCTCTGTTGTGCGACGCCCTCAGCCAGGAATTCCTGCAATCTTCCCCCTGAGGATTTGCTCGATGCCGCCTGCGTCCCCTCGCCATGGCGGGTGTGGACATGACCCGGCGCGCATCGCTCCTCGCGGTCCTCGGGAGCCTGGCCCTCGATGATCTTCCGCGGGCCGACGCCAACGTGCATCGCCGCCTCGCCCATTCCGGACGAATGTGGATACCGCATGTTCGATATCCGCACGTTCGACATCCGCCGCGCCACTTATTTAACGCCTATGGGGCTTGGCCGTCCGTCAGCCCGATCGCGCGCAGGCGGGCGCGCTCTTCATCCCATCCGGCACGCAGCTTGACGTTCAGGAACAGATGCACCTTGCGCTCCAGCAGGGACGCAAGCTCCTCGCGGGCGCGGGCGCCGATCGCCTTGATGCGCGCCCCGCCCTCGCCGATCAGAATGCCCTTGTGGCCTGGCCGCAGCACATAGATCGTCGCCTCGATCCGCACCGAGCCGTCCTTGCGTTCCTGCCAGTTTTCGATCTCCACCGTCGCCGCGTAAGGCACCTCCTCGTGCGTCTGCCGGAAGATCTGCTCGCGCACGATCTCGGCCGCGAGCAGCCGGTCCGGCAGGTCGGTGAGGTCGTCGTCGGGGTAAAGCAACGGCCCTTCCGGGACAGCTCGCGCCAGGGCATCCGCCAGGCCGTTCAGCCCGTCGCCGGTCGCCGCGCTGACCATGAAGGTTTCCTCGAACGGCGCCAGGGAGGTGAGGGTGGCGATCAGCGGCAGCAGGTTCGCCGGGGCCACCAGATCGATCTTGTTGAGCACCAGCCAGCAGCGTCGTCTCGCCTCCGTCAGCTTTGAGGCAATCCCGCGCACCTCCTCTGTCGCGCCGGTCTTGGCGTCCACCAGCAACAGTGCGAGGTCGGCGTCCTGCGCTCCGGTCCAGGCGGCTTCCACCATGGCCCGGTCCAGGCGGCGACGGGGGCGGAAGATGCCGGGCGTGTCCACTAGCAGCACCTGGCTGCCGCCACGCATCAAGATGCCCAGCACACGGAACCGTGTGGTCTGCGCCTTGGGCGAGACGATCGATAGCTTCGCACCGGTGAGGCGGTTGAGCAGGGTGGACTTGCCGGCATTGGGGGCGCCAACGATGGCGACGAAGCCGCAGCGCGACGTCATGTCGGGGACCCGGTTGCCGGCGCGGCCACCGGCCCTGATGCTGGTGCCAGGGCTGTCGCCGGTGCTGCCGCTGGGGCCGCCGCTTGCATCGGGCCTTTGGCGGCCGCCTTGGCTATCGCTTGCAGCAGATCAGCGGCTGCGAATTGCTCCGCCACCCGCTTGCTGCCGGCGGTGCCGGTGCCTTGCACGCCGCCAACCTGCACGGCGACGCCAAACTCCGGCGCGTGCGGCGGACCGGAGCGCGCCACCACGCGATACACCGGCAGGTCGCGCGTGTGTTTCTGCGCCCATTCCTGCAGCGTGGTCTTGGCGTCCTTCGGCGGCTCCGCCTGGGCGACCATCGGCGCTTCCCAGGCGCGGCGCACGACGGCGCGGGCGTCATCCAAACCACCATCGTAATAGACCGCCCCGAGCGCGGCCTCCAGCGCGTCCGCCAACACCGTGGCACGCCGCTTCACCCCGGCGCGCGCCTCGCCGGGCGCGACCGACAAGACGCTGCCCAAGCCGATCCCCTCGGCGACCGCGGCCAGCACCGGCTGCGACACCAGATATGCCAGCCGCCGCCCGAGATCGCCCTCCTGCTCGCGCGGAAAGCGCTCAGCAAGCCATTCCGCCATCAACAGGCCAAGCACACGGTCGCCGACAAATTCCAGCCGCTCGTTGGAGCCGCGCGCGCGACCGCTGCCCTGCAAGGCCGAGCGGTGCGTCAGCGCTTCGCGCAGCAGTTCGGGACGGATGAAGCGGTGGCCGAGGATCGTCTCGATCGGGTCGCTCAAGGTCCCCCGGTCCCTGCCATCAATGGATCAGGCTGAGCAGCCGGTTCCAGCGGATCTCGAATGGCCACTCCCAGAATTCCCACCATGGATCCTGGGCGTCAATCGAGAAGAAGATAATCTCGGCGCGCCCGACCAGGTTGTCCACCGGCACATAGCCCACGCCGTTCATGAACCGGCTGTCGGCGGAGTTGTCGCGGTTGTCGCCCATGGCGAAGACGTGGCCGGGCGGCACGGTGTAAACCGGGGTGTTGTTGACCCAACCCTGGTCCGTCGCCTTCAGTTCCTGGTGCTTCACGCCGTTCGGCAGCGTCTCGATGTAGAGCCGGTACACCGTGCGGATGCCCTCGTCGTCAACGGTGTAGTCGCCTTCCGGCTGTCGCGGGCAGAGCTGGCCGTTGATATACAGCAGGCCCTCGCGCACCTGGATGGTGTCGCCCGGCAGGCCGATGATGCGCTTGATGTAGTCGATCGAGGGGTCCGGCGGATACTTGAACACCGCGACGTCGCCGCGATGCGGCAGGTGCCCGAAGATCCGGCCGGAGAACGGCGGCCAACCGAACGGCAGGGAATAATGCGAGTAGCCGTAGCTGTATTTCGCGACGAAGAGATAGTCGCCGATCTGCAGCGTGGGCAGCATGCTGCCGGACGGGATGTTGAACGGCTCGAACGCGATGGTGCGCACCACGAGGGCGATCAGGCCGGCATAGACGATGGTCTTGATGTTTTCGACCAGGGCGCTGGGTTTGCGCCTGGCTTTAACCTTCGGGGTCGCCATGAGAAGCTGGATTACCTGCCCTGGAGCGGGGCGGATGAAGCCCAGCCCACCTCCTCCTGTCAAGCAAGCCAGTCGGTCGCGTTACCGTGGCGGGGGCTGAGAATAGCCGGGCGGGGGCGGATAGCCGGGCTGCGCCGGGTAACCGCAGGCCGGATAGCGGTCGTACGGAACGGCATAAGGGTGGTAGGGGTAGGCGCAGCATGGATAGTAGCCGCCCGTGTACGGATCGTAAACGCAGCCCGCGAGCGCCGCCGACAGGCCCAAAAGCACCGCCAGGCCGCCGCATCGCCGCATCATGTGTCGCATTGGGCAATTCCCTCCTGCCGGAAGGCGCCAGCCTATAACCTGCCTCCGATTGAAGAAAACCTCTCCCGAGCGGCAGGAGAGGCTGAGTAGTGCAAGCGCGGCGGGCGAGGGTGCCGGGTGTCGCTCCGAGTGCTTGCGGCGTACCGGCCCGATCGCCCTCACCCCCGGCGGTTGCACGCCTTGACCTGTCCCGCACGCGCGGGAGCGGTTTTTATACGTTCCGCAGGTTGGTTTCCAGGCCCAGCAAATGCTGTCCGACCGTCTCGAAATGCGCCCGCCGGCCCTGGAGCTGCTGCGAGACGCTGTTGACGTCACGCAGCCGCCGTTCGAACGGCTGGTTGTCGAAGATCGCGGTCGATCCGGCTTCGTGGTAGATCGCCGTGACCACGTCGCGCGCCTCGTGGATCGCGTAGGTGGTCGCCTGACGGATCGCGATGCGCTGATCGACCGTCAGCTCCCCGGCGCGGCCGGCCGCGGCAGAGGTCTCCTCCAGCAGCCGCAGCAGCCAGGCACGCGCCGCCTTCAGCCGGGCGTCGGAATGGCCGATGATGTGCTGGATCGCGTTGTTGTCGCGCAGCAGCGTCGGCGACTGCGCCGGCGCCTTGCTGCCGGCCATCGTGATGAACATGTCGAGCGTCTGCCGCGCGATGCCGAGCGCAACGCAGGCGAACCCCGCCGCGTAGAGCTGCATCATGTGGAAGCGGTACAAGGTGCCGGTCTCCCTGCGCTCCCCGGCATAGTCGCGGGTGATGACGTGCGCGTCGTCCACGAACAGGTCCTGCACCGCGTAGGTATCGCTGCCGGTGCCGCGCAGTCCCAGCACGAACCAGATATCGTCGATCTTCGCCTGCGCGCGGCGGAACAGCGCGGTGCGTTCCCAGGGCTTGCCGCCGGGACCGCGCAACGGCGTGCCGTCCGGCTCCACGCAAAGGCAATGCGCGCCGAGCCAGGTCGAATGGCGGCTGCCGCTGGCAAAGGACCACTTGCCGGTGACGCGCCAGCCGCCCTCGGCGCGCACCGCCCGGCCGTTCGGGCCATAGCCCCAGGCCAGCACGTCGCGCGCGCCGCCGAACGCCTCGCGCGCGGCGTCCAGGCCGAGATAGGCGGCCGACATCATGCTCACCGATCCCTGGTTCATGCACCAGGCGGCGCTGGCGTCGCCCATGGCGATCGCCTCGACGCATTGCACATAGGTGGCCGGCTCCAGCTCCGCGCCGCCGCAGGAGCGCGGCACCAGCAGGCGGAACATCCCAGCCGCGAACATCGCGTCCAGCACGTCCGGCGGCAGCTCGCGCGTCGCA
This sequence comes from Acetobacteraceae bacterium, assembly GCA_035535035.1. Taxonomy (GTDB): domain Bacteria; phylum Pseudomonadota; class Alphaproteobacteria; order Acetobacterales; family Acetobacteraceae; genus JASHVB01. The sequence continues at coordinate 1,045 of DATLQW010000136.1, read as the reverse complement.
TCGATGCGAGGCGCGGCCTGTTGCAGCAGCGGGATCAGGGCGCGGGCGCGGACGACGGGGTCGCCCGCCGCGCCGGCCTCCCCTGGGTGCTGCACGTCCATTTCGGTTTCCTCCGGCCCGTGATGCGCGCAAGTTACAACCAGGCGAACGACCGGCGCAAAACCGCCCGTGCCGCCGCGTGGCAGGGTGGGCGCGCTTCAGGGAGGCCGGCATGACCACGCACGAGCAACTGGTCGAGGAAATCGAGCAGGAGGCGCGGGAAACCGCACGCTGGACCGGACGCGACCGGTTCGATCCGCGCGTGCTGCGGGCGTTGCGCAAGGTGCGGCGCGAGGCTTTCGTGCCGGCGGCGACGGTGTCTCATGCCTATGCCAACGCGCCGCTGCCGATCGGCCGCGGCCAGACCATTTCGCAGCCGTTCATCGTCGCGCTGATGACCGAGTTGCTGGACCTGCACCCGGAAGACCATGTGCTGGAGGTGGGCACCGGCTCCGGCTACCAGGCCGCGGTTCTGGCGGAGCTCGCCGACACCGTGTGTTCGATTGAGGTCATCCCGGAGCTGACGGCGCGCGCGGCGGCCGTGCTGGCCGCGGAGGGCTACGGACGGGTGGCATTGCGCACCGGCGATGGCGCGCTGGGCTGGCCGGAACGCGCGCCATTCGATGCGATCATCGTCACCGCGGCGGCGCGCGAGGTGCCGCCGGCGCTGCTGGAGCAGCTTGGTCCGGGCGGCCGGATGGTGATCCCGGTGGGAGCGCAGTACGGCGACCAGGAACTGCGACTGGTGCACAAGGATGCGGAGGGAAACGTGACGTCACGGTCGGTGCTGTCGGTCGCGTTCGTGCCTCTGACCGGCGGCGGGGGGAAGGAATAGGCCGCACCACGCCTGCTTGTCATTGCGAGTGGCTCTTATAGCGTTTATTGTTGGTAGGGTCCCATTCCGATGGCCCCGAGGATCATAGCGGTCGCCGTGGCGTTCTGTCCCAACGCCTCCAGGGTCCGGCGCCAGCCGAGATAGTTCGGCAGGTTTTTCGTGGCGACGCCA
>DATLQW010000135.1:0-13682 GCA_035535035.1 Acetobacteraceae bacterium | reverse complement strand
AACCCCTCCTGATCAACCCCTGGCGCCTGACAGATATGGACTGAAATGCGGGTCACCCTGCCGCGGATGGGGCGCGCCGGGTTCCATTGCTTGCTCACTATCAATCCGGGATCGACTTATCCGGTGAATAAGATGGGTTAACCTCGCCACCGCCGCAAGGTGCCGAAAGTCGTGGATCAACCCGAGACTCGCCTCGATCGCGTGCGTGGGCAGACCCGATGCCGGCACCAGGGCGCGGTATTTCGCGTCAACGTCGCTCCACGCGATCCCGAGCGTAGCGGCGCCTTTCGGCACATAGACCGTGCTCGCCGAGACCCGGCCGTCATGGGCGTGAATGGTGACTGTCGCGCCCTGACGGTAGCGCGCGGCATCCTCGGTGGGCGGTGCGCCGACGCGGACCAGGTCGATCAGCCGATGGATGACCGGATCGGCGATCTTCGCCGCGCTGGCATGCTCCCAGGAGAACGCATGGTCGGCGACACCGGCGGCGGCGAAATAGGCCGGGCTGTGCGCCATGTCGATCAGGTCGGCCGGATGCAGCGGGCCGGGCAGCGCGGTCATGCCGGGGCGCGAGATCGTGATGCTGGCGACCTCCGCGGCGGCGATGTTTCCCGCGCGCGCGGCATTGGCGGCGGCCTCGGCGGTGGCGTGGTGCGGATGGCCGCCAGGCACCAACTTCACCGCCATGTCGGTGACGATGTCCCAGCTTTCCCCAAGTCCGCGCAACGCTGCTGCCCCGGCGGTCGCGCCATCGACGCCGCCGAACGCCTCGAAGAAGCCCTTCGGTGTTTCCAGGATGCGCTGTTCCGCGCGGTAGCCAAGCTGCGCGGCCAGCGCCGCGTTGATTCCGAGCATCGTTGCCAGGCCGGCGTGATACTCCCGCGCCACGCTGGTATCCGCCGACGTGGCCAGGCCGCCGATCGAGGTCGCCGACAGCGCGATTGCCTGCGCCAGATGTTCCGCATCCAGCCGCAGCAGGTGCCCGGCCGCGACCGTCGCCGCGAAAATCGCGCCGAGGCAGCCGTGAAACCCGCGATTGCGAAAGCCGGGGGTGATCGCCTCGCCGATGCGTCCCGCCGCCTCGTAGCCCAGTACCATCGCCGTCAGCACCTCCGCGCCGCCGGCACCGTTGCGCTCGGCGATCGCCAGCGCGGTGGCGGTCAACGGCGTGCCGGCATGCACGATGTTGCGCAGATCGCTGTCGTCGGATGCGGCGGCGTCGCTCGCCACGGCGTTCGCCTGGGCCGCATCGGCGGCCGGCAGTTTGGCGCCGGCGTCGAACCACAGCGACGCCTCCGGCCGGCCGCCGCGGTCGCAAGCGAGGGTGCGGATGATACGGGCAGACTCGAGGCGCGTGCCGCGCGCGGCGCTGGCGACGGTGCTGGCGATCAGCATCGCGGCGTGGTCGAGCGCTTGCGCCGGCAGGTCGGCGGTGGACGTTGCGGTCAGAAACCCGGCCAACTGGCGGGCGACGGTCATGGCGCGTTGATCCCCCGGAACTGCGACTGAGCCTGGCGGGGTGATTCCGACGGTTCGGCCTCGCGGTCAACCCCGTCATTGCGGCGGCCAACGCCGTCATTGCGAGCGAAGCGAAGCAATCTCCCACGTGCATTGGTGCGGTATCTCGGGGGAGATTGCTTCGCTTCGCTCGCAATGACGGTGAATTCGCTCGCGTCGGCACTGAAAAGGCTGGGATCGAAGCCTGAGAGTCAGAGCATCAGGCGCACGCACCCAGACCGCAAGTCGCGGCGCGCGCCGGTCTGGGGTTGAGTTCGCGCGCCGATGATAGCAGGCTCCCATCAGGCGCGACGAGGAACCAATCACAATCGGGATGCTGGTCGAGGGCACGCCAGCCGGCTGCCGCGGCACCCGGGAAAGGGAGAACGATCATGAATTTCGCCGTACAGCACGTTCACATCAAGACCCGCGATCCGCGGCAGACCGTGCAGTTCTACGTGGATAATTTCGGTGCGACCTTGAAGGCCGAGATCCCGGGCCGCGGCTTCCAGGTCGATCTGCACGGCCTGCAACTCAACATCACCACGCTGATCGCCGTCCAGAAGCACGAACAGCATTACGGCATCGAACATATGGCGGTGCAGACGGACGATTATCCGGGGACCCTGGCGCGGTTGCAGAGCAACGGCGTGCGCATCCTGGAAGAACTGCCGCCCAACAACGGGCGTCGCGTCTGCTTTGTCGAATGTCCTGACGGCGCGCAGATGGAAGTGATCGAAAAAGTATAGGACGCGCCAGCATGGCCTTGAAGGATCAGATCGCGTTCGGCATGTCGCTGCCGCACCGCTCGCCCGACCCGATCGACGTAACCGCCGTCCGCGCGGTCGCCCGGCGCGCCGAGGCGCTGGGGTTCCGCGACCTCTGGGTGACCGAGAACACCCTGGACCACGTCACGTCCTTCGATCCTGTGGTCGTGCTGACCTATGCGGCCGCGGTGACCAGCCGCATCCGCCTCGGCGCGTCAGTGGTCGTGCTGGCGGTGCACAGCCCGATGATGGTGGCGCACCAATGGGCCACGCTCGACCGGCTCAGCAACGGTCGGGCGATCCTCGGCGTCGGCCTGGGCCGGGAGCATCACTACCGGGAATTCGCGGTGCCCGAGGCCGGGCGGGTGGGCCGGCTCCGCGAGGAGGTGGACCTGATCAAGGCGCTGTGGACGCAGCCGAGCGTGACCTGGCGCGGCCGTTTCTACCAGTTGGAAGGCGCGACCATGCCTCTCAAGCCGGTGCAGCAACCGCATGTACCGATCTGGATGGGCGTCGGCCATCCCAATGCCATTCGCCGCGCGGCATCGTTGGCCGATGGGTGGATGGGGTCGGGCGGGTCGAGCATCGCGGAATTTGGCCGGTCCGTGCCGTTGCTGCGCGACGCGCTGACCGCGGCGGGCCGCGATCCGGATGGCTTCCCGGTCTCGAAACGGATTTTCGTTTCGGTGGATGAGCGGCCGGATGTCGCGCGTGCCGAACTGAACCGGTGGTTCACCGAGGTGTATCGCAACCCGGCCGGCACCGACGCATCGGGCCTGCACGGGACGCCGGCGCAAGTGCGCGAACGGCTGGAGGAGGTGATTGCGATGGGCGCCAACCACGTACTGCTCAACCCGGTGTCGCGGTACGAGGAGCAGGTGGACGCGCTGGCGGAGGTGGTGGGGCTGAGGTGATTCGGATCGGCGTACCGATCGACGAGCCTGTCACTGCGAGTTGACCACCGACCGGCCGTGGCCGACCCACCCTGAATGAAACTGCGCAGGTAGCGGGAGGCAGGAGGCGGGAGACTCCATCCCCTTGTGGGAGAGGGTTGGGGGAAGGGGGAGCTGGTTTCTTGCTCGGCGCCCTCAGACCGAACCACTACCAGGTGATGGCTGGCATTTTTCCAGTTGCGGCGGACATGCTTTAGAACCCGGCCCCCGGCTCGGCGAGGTAACGCAATTCCTCTGCCGTGCTCTCGCGTCCCAGCACGGCATTGCGATGCGGAAAGCGGCCGAAGCGGCGGATCAGGTCGCGATGGCGATACGCATATTCGACTGTGGAATCCCCCAGCGCCAGGCGCAGCACCTCGAACCGCCGCACCGACTCGTCCTGGTCGGTAAGGTCCTCGGAATGCTCGAACGGCAGATAGACGAAGCTGCGTTCCACCGGATGCAGCGCCCGGTCGAAGCCGCGCGTTACCGCTTCCCGGGCCAACGCGCGGGCCTGCGTGTCCGCGGCAAAGGACTCCGGCGACCCGCGATGCAGGTTCCGCGACAATTGGTCCAGCAGCACGATCAACGCCAGCATGCCGCGCGCGGTCTCGGCCCAACGGTCGCACCCACCGCCCCGTGCCGTGCGCAGCGCATCGGCGAACCGCGCGCATTCCGTATCGAACGCCACATCCTGCTTGAACCACGCGGTGCGATACCGCGTGCCGTCGCCGGCAAACCAGAAGTCCAGAAGGTCGTCCGGCGCGATCATGCCAGCGCGCGGTCCAGCACACGCACCGAATGCACCGCCTCCCGCCCGGCCAGATCGCGAATCTGGTGGCGGCACGATGTGCCATCCGCAACGATCAGGTCGCCCGGCGCCGCGCCCCGCACCGCCGGCAGCAGTGACGCTTCCGCCATCGCGCGCGACACGTCCTGCGTCTCCGCCTGATAACCGAAACTGCCGGCCATGCCGCAGCACGACGCCACGATCGGCTTCACTGCAAGCCCCGGTACGCGCTGTAACGTACTCAACGCCGCGGGAAACGCGCCGAACGATTTCTGGTGGCAGTGGCCATGCACGTGCGCGGTGGTGGTGATCGGCCGCAGCGCCAGTTCCGGCTTTTCGCGCGCCAGGAACTCCGACAACAACATTGCGCGGCCGGCCAGTGCGTCGGCCGCCGCGCCCGGCAACAGCGAGCGAAATTCGTCGCGCAAGGTCAGCAGGCAGGACGGCTCCAGCCCGACCACCGGCAAGTCGCCAGCCAGCCGGCCCAAGGTGCGGCGTGCCTCGGCGCGCGCCCGGTCCAGCATGCCGGCGGCCAGAAACGTGCGGCCGCAGCACAACGGGCGCCCGCGATGCGGCGGCAGCACGGCGCGATAGCCGGCGGCGGCGAGCACGCGCAACGCCGCGCGCAGATTCTCCGGTTCGAAATACCGGTTGAAGGTGTCGGCCAGCAGCAGCACCTCGCCGCGCGGTTTCGCCGGCGCGAACGCGCTCGCTTCCTCGTCGCGGAACGCGTCGCGCCGCCAGGCGGGCAGCGGGCGCGACGCGGCGAGCCCGAGCACGCGCTGGGTCAATTGCCGCAACGGCCCCAACCGGTTGCGCAGGTTCATCAGCGGAGCAATGCGATGCAGCACCGGCGCATAACGCGGCAATTCGGCGATCACCGATTCCCGCCGCGACACGCCGTACCGTTCCACGCGCGCCGCCAGCACTTCCAGTTTCATCTTCGCCATATCGACGCCGGTCGGGCATTCGCGGCGGCACGCCTTGCAGGAGACGCAGAGATGCATCGCCTCGGCCAACGTCTCGGACGCCATCGCATCGGCGCCAAGCTGTCCAGTGAGCGCCAGCCGCAGCGTGTTGGCGCGCCCCCGGGTCAAATGCGCCTCGTCGCGGGTGACGCGGAAGGACGGGCACATCACGCCGGCATCGAACGCGCGGCAGGTGCCGTTGTTGTTGCAGATCTCCACCGCGCCCAGCATGCCGCCGAGCGGGCCGGGATGCTCCGACCAGTCGAGTTTCGGCGTGAAGCCGGCGATGGGAGCGTAGCCCGGCGCGTAGCGGAACAGCATGCGGTCGTCCATGCGCGGCGGGCGGACGACGCGGCCCGGGTTCAGCATGTTTGCGGGGTCGAACGCGTCCTTCACCGTTTCGAAGGCACGGGCGATGCGGGCACCGAACATCGTCTCGTTGAATTCGCTGCGCGCGATGCCGTCGCCGTGTTCGCCGCTATGCGAGCCTTTGTAGTCGCGGACGAGTGAAAAGCATTCCTCGGCGACCGCGCGCATCGTGCGCACATCGGCCGGGTCCTTCATGCTCAGCACCGGCCGCACGTGCAGGCAGCCGACCGAGGCGTGCGCGTACCAGGTGCCCTTGGTGCCGTGCCGGGCGAACACGTCATTCAGCTTTTCGGTGTAGTCGGCGAGGTCTTCCAGGTTCACTGCGCAGTCTTCGATGAACGACACCGGTTTGCCGTCGCCTTTCATCGACATCATGATGTTCAGGCCGGCCTCGCGCACGCTGGCGATATCCGCCTGGAACGCCGGATCGATCGCCCGCACGACCTGGCCCGGCAGGCCGAGATCGGCCATCAGCGTGTCCAGCTCGGCGAGTTTCGCGTGCAACGGCGCATCTTCGAAGCCGTGAAATTCGACGATCAGGAGGGAATCAGGTTCGCCGCGCAGCATGGCGTCGATTGTGGGACGGTAGATCGGGATGCCGCGGCCGAGGTCGATCATCGTGCGGTCCACCAGCTCCACCGCTTCCGGATCGAGTTTCACGATGTGCTGCGCCGCCGCCATGGCGCGGCGGAAGCTGGGGAACTGGCAGATGCCCAGCAGCTTGCGCGGCTTCACCGGATGCAGCGTCAGTTCCAGCGCCGCGGAAAACGCCAGCGTGCCTTCCGAACCCACCAGCAGCCGCGCCAGGTTTTCGCGCCCCGCCGCGCGCGCCGCCGGCGTCAGCGCGTCGATGTTGTAACCGCCGACGCGGCGAAGCTGCTTCGGGAAGCGCGCGGCGATCTCCTCGGCCTCCGCCGCCCCCAGCGCGCGCAGGCGCTGGATCAGTTCCGCGATGTTGGCCGGCACGCCGGCGCCGAGATTGTCCGGCACGGGCCCGAAACGATGGCGCGTTCCGTCGGCCAGGATGGCGTCGATCGCGCACACGTTGTCGGCCATCAGGCCGTAGCGGATCGACTTCGATCCGCAGGAGTTGTTGCCCGCCATGCCGCCGATGGTGCAGCGTGCATGCGTCGATGGATCGACGGGGAAAAACAGCTTTTCCCCCCGCAACGCGGTGTTGAGCTGACCGAGCACGACGCCCGGCTCGACCAGTGCGGTGCCCGCGGCGGCATCGACGTGCAGGATGCGGCGCAGATGCTTCGAGCAATCGATGACCAGCGCGCGATTGACCGTCTGGCCGCACTGGCTGGTGCCGCCGCCGCGCGGCAGCACCGGGATGCCCTCCTCGCGCGCGATCGCGAGCGCCGCGGCGACGTCGCCGATCGTCCGCGGCACGATCACGCCGAGCGGCTCGACCTGGTAGATCGATGCGTCGGTGGCGTAACGGCCGCGATCCGCCCGATCGAACAGCACCTCTCCGGCGATGTCACGGCGGAGCCGTTCGGCCAGGCGGGAGTCGCCAGGGGCGATGTTGGTGTTCACGGGGTGCCCAATCCTCCCCTCGCGGGTGGCGGTTGGGGGGCGGGGTCGCGCATGTCGGAGCGACCCCGCCCCCCAACCCAATCCCATGAGGGGAGGGGGCGTGAATCCACCAGGGTCACAGCCCCTCGAACAGCGCGGTGGTAATGTAGCGCTCGGCAAACGACGGAATGATCGTGACGATCCGCTTGCCTGCCATCTCCGGCCGACGCGCCACCACCAGCGTCGCCGCCAGCGCCGCGCCGGATGAAATGCCGCAGGGAATCCCCTCGGTCCGTGCCAGCCGCCGCGCATTGGCGAACGCCTGGTCGTTCGACACCTTGACGATCTCGTCGATCGCGCTGGTCTCCAGCACTTCCGGCACGAAGCCGGCGCCGATGCCCTGAATCATGTGCGGCCCGGGGCTGCCGCCGGACAGCACCGCACTCGCCTCCGGTTCCACCGCGATCATGCGCAATCCCGGGCGGCGCGGCTTCAGCGCCTGCGCGATACCGGTCAGCGTACCGCCGGTGCCGATGCCGGAGACCACCGCATCGACCTCGCCCGCCGTGTCGTACCAGATCTCCTCGGCGGTGGTGCGCGCATGGATCGCCGGGTTGGCCGGATTGCCGAACTGGTCGGGAATCACCGAGCCGGGCGTCGCTGCCTGCAACTCCTTGGCGCGGGCGATGGCGCCGTTCATGCCCTTCTCGCGCGGCGTCAGCTCGAGCTGTGCGCCGAGATACGCCAGCATCTTGCGCCGCTCGATCGACATCGATTCCGGCATGGTGAGGATCAGCTTGTAGCCGCGCGCAGCGCACACGAAGGCCAGGGCGATGCCGGTGTTGCCGGAGGTCGGCTCGATCACGGTGCCGCCGGGCGGCAGGCGGCCGTCCGCCTCCATCGCCAGGATCATGTTGACGCCGATGCGGTCCTTCACGCTGGCGATCGGGTTGAAGAACTCCAGCTTCAGGCAGATGTCGGCGGTGATGCCGTCCTCCGCGCAGATACGCGGGATGCGCACCAGCGGCGTGTTGCCGATGGTCTCGGCGATGCTGTCGTAGATCCGCCCGCGCAGTGGACGATCGAGGTTCAGTGGCTTGTGCCCGCCCGTGGTCATGCGACCTCCTGCCGTTTTTTGGTTGACGGCGGCGGTGGTAACACGCTGCCCGGGCCGGGTCACGTCGGGTGGGGTGGCCCGGCTTTACCGTCGGTTCACCTTTCCCTGGTGAAATGGAAGCAGCGGCACCAATCGGGGAAAGACCGATGGCATTCGCCTTCGACACGCTGGCTTATGCGAAGCGTTTGCGGGATGCTGGCATTCCGCCGCAGGAGGCCGAGGCCCACGCGGAAGCTGCCCGGGAGTTCATTATGGCAGAGCTGGTCACCAAACCCGATCTGGCAGCCGTCCGTGCGGACCTGCAGGCAAGCAACGCCACGACTCGCCGCGAACTCGAGGCGGCGATGGAAACGCTGGGCCTTCGGCTGACTGTGCGGCTTGGCGGCATGCTGGCCATCGGCCTGAGCGTAATGACGGCCATCCTGGGCGGACTGATTCGTTTCCGTTGATCCTCACCGGTTCGACGTGGGGCGGCCCGCGGCGATCCGCTTCCGATGCGGGTCGTTTTCGTTTGGCCGGGCGTGATTATCCACGCCTGGGATGCTTCGTTGCCTCAAGCGGGAAGCTACAGCGCGATCGAGAGGGCCCGGCGCGTCACACCAGCACGTCGCTGATTTGGATCACCGGCTGGATATTGGTAAACTTTGGGACATCGCCCATGATCTCTTTGCCGTGCTGCTCCATCGCGCGCTGGAACTCTTGCGCCGAGCCGAAGGTCAGCAGTGCGATCACCGAATAAGCGGCCGCGGCACCGCCCGGCGCGCCGGCACCGCGCAGCACCTTCGCGTCGCTCAGGCCAAAGGGTTGGCAACGGGCGCCGACCATCGGAACATGGGTTTTGAGGTAGTAGTCCATGTCGAACCTGGCATCCGCGGTGGCCGGGTACATGACGCTGACAACGATCATTCCGATGTCCCTCCCGTTCATTCGACGTGGCTTTGCGGACGCGATGCAATCGGACGCCCTGGGTGGATTGGCCCGTCAGCCCGCATTCCAGCCGAGGCTGACCCAGCCGGGCGCTTCCGGGAAGCCCCTCGCGGCCTGACTCCTTGGTCGGAGCGGCGGGATTCGAACCCACGACCCCCAGTCCCCCAGACTGATGCGCTACCAGGCTGCGCTACGCTCCGACCGAACCCAAGCCCTTAGCATCACCGCCGGCTTCCGGCAACGCCGCGCGGCACACGCCGCGCGGCAGAGGCGAGCAGCGATGCGTCACCGTTTGCCGGGTTCTGTCATCCCCGGCATGATCCGCCGCCATTGAAGGGGGGAGAATGCCCATGGAACTCGGCCTCAGCGGCAAGGTCGCCCTGGTCACCGGCGGCAACCGCGGCATCGGCGCCGCGATCGCCGCCGAACTCGCGCGCGAGGGCGTGCATGTCTGCCTCGTCGCGCGCGACCGCGCCAAATTGCACGAGGTCGCCGCCAGCCTGACCACCAACACCGTCCGCACCGTAGTGCACGCCGCCGACCTGCGCGAGCCGCACGCCGCCGCGCAATCCGTCGCCACCGCGATTGCCGCGTTCGGCCGGCTCGACATCTTGGTGAACAACGCCGGTGCCACCAAACGTGCCGATTTCTTCAGCCTCACCGACGCGGACTTTCTCGACGGCTTCGCGCTGAAATTCCACGGCGCCGTGCGCATGACGCGCGCCGCATGGCCGCATCTGCGTGAAGCCAAAGGTTGCATCATCAACATAGCCGGCGTCGGCGCACACGAAGGCTCCGCCGATTTCACCATCGGCGGTCCCGTCAACGTCGCGCTGCTCAATTTCACCAAGGCGATGGCGGATATCGGCATCCAGCAGGGCGTGCGCGTGAACGCGGTCAATCCCGGATTGATCGAAACCGAGCGCTACACAGGCAACGTCGAACGCATCATGCGCGAACGATCGCTGACGCGCGCGCAAGCGGTCGCCGCGCGGCTGGCGACGCACCGCACGACGCGGGTCGGCCGGCCGGAGGAAGTCGGCGCGCTGGTCGCCTATCTCGCGTCCCATAAGGCGGATTTCATCCAGGGGGCGCTGATCGACATCGACGGCGGCTCGACCCGCGCCCTGTAGGGAGCCGGAAAGAGCCGCAGCCGCCTCGCGACCCGATCACTCCCAGCCCACCCGGCCGAGACAGTAATGCCAGGCGCCCGAAAGCCTGACGCACGCACGCGGGATGGAACCGAGTACCATGTCATTGCTTCGTCGCTTCGCGACTCGCAATGACATGGATGTCGCGCGGCTGGCCGCCTGACGAGTCAGCCTTTCGGGCGGGCGGCAAAACTCATCGGTCGGTGTCTCGGCCCCTCGGCATCACGCCTCGGCCGAGGGTTCCTCCGCCACCGGCAAGGTGAACCGGAACACGCTGCCACCGCCCGGATTGGGCTCCACCCACAGGCGGCCGCCATGCGCCTCCACGATGGACCGGCAGACCGACAGCCCGATGCCCATCCCTGCGCTCTTGGTCGTCACGAAAGGCTGGAACAACTGCGCCTCGATCGCCGCCGGTATGCCGCTTCCGGTGTCGGCGACGCTCACCACCACCATGCTGTCCCAGCGCGCCGTGCCCAGCGTCAGCGCGCGCACCGGACCCGCCTCCATCGCCTCCACCGCGTTGCGCAGCAGGTTCAGTAGCACCTGCTGCACCTGCACCCGGTCGGCGATCACCGGCGGCAGGTTGGGGTCGCGCGCATACGTCACGGTCACGCCGCGGTCGCCCAGACCGACCAGTGCCAACGCGGTCGCTTCCTCCACCAGAACATGCAGGTGCTCGGCGCGCCGCGCCGTCTCGCCGCGTTCCACGAAAGCGCGCAGCCGCCGGATGATCTCGCCACTGCGCAGCGTCTGCGCCGAGGCCAGCGTCAGCGCCTGGCGGATGTGCGCGAGATCCGGCCGGGCTCCGTCGATCAGCCGCAGCGCCGCCGCAATGTAGTTGGCCGAGGCGGTCAGCGGCTGGTTCAGCTCGTGCGCCAGCGCTGCAGCCATCTCCCCCATCGAGCGCAGCCGGGACACGTGCAGCAGTGCGTCCTGCAGCTCCTGCAGCCGGGCCCGTGTCTGCTGGCGCTCGGTCAGGTCGCGCACGAATCCGGTGAACAGACGCTGCCCGCCGTGGTTCACCTCGCCCACCGACAATTCCATCGGGAACGTGCTGCCGTTCCGGCGCAGCCCCACGACGACCCGGCCGATGCCGATGATCCGCCGTTCCTCCGTGTTCAGATAGCGGCTCAGGTACCCGTCGTGGTGCTCGCGATACGGCGCGGGCATCAGCAGCCTGACGTTTTCCCCGCACACCTCCTCCGCGCGCCAGCCGAACAGGCGTTCCGCTGCCTTGCTGAACTGCTGGATCGTGCCATGCTGGTCGATCACCACCATGGCGTCCGGAATGGTCTCCAGAATCGACCGCAGCATTGCCGATTCGCCCGCCGCCGCCAGATGCTCCGCGTCCGTCCCGGTTTGCTCCATGCGCAAGCTTTACGCGACCGGCGGGCGGCCGGAAACCTCCTTTGGCGCGAGCCGGCCGCTTCAGCCGGCGGCACTCCCGACAAATGCGAACAGCGCCTGCTCCGTCAGCGGCTTCTCCAGCACCGCCGCGGCGCCCAGTTCGAGTGCCCGCCGCATGAGCTGCGCCGAGGGCGATCCGGTCATCAGCGCGACCGGCATCGCCCGCCCCGCGCAGCGGAGCCGTTGCAGCAGCTCCAGCCCGGTCACCCGCGGCATGTGGTGGTCCAGCAGAAGGCAGCCGATCCCGTCCGGGTCTGCCGCCGCGAGGAAATGCTCCGCTGAAGGGAACGTGACAACAAGGAAGCCCGCGGCTTCCAGCAGGAAGCGCAACGAATCGCGCACCGCCGCGTCGTCGTCCACCACCCCCACCAACCGGCGGCGACCGTCCTGCATACCGCGCTCCACGCCGCCCGGCCGGGAGATTCCGGCGATCGGCCAAGGATGCTATGATGATCCGCCGCGCCGGAAGCGCCTTGACTTAGGTCAAGGCGCGGCAGGTTTCCCGCCGGTCCGCTCCATGGCCACCACCATGCGCACCAGTTCGGCCAGGTTGTGCGCGCCCATCTTTTCCATCACCCGCGCGCGCTGCACCTCCACGGTGCGCGGGCTGGTGCCAAGATCGTAGGCGATCGTCTTGTTCGGCTGGCCCGCGACCAGCCGCTGCAACACCTCACGCTCCCGCGGCGTCAGGTTCGCCAAGCGGGCGGCGATCCCGGAGCAGGCCTGGCGCTCTTCCTGGGCGTGCTCGCTGGCCGCCAGCGCCTCGCGCACCACGGTGAGAAGCCGGTCCTCGTCGAACGGCTTTTCCATGAAATCGCGGGCGCCCGCCTTCAGTGCCTCCACCGCGACCGGGACGTCGCCGTGCCCGGTCATCACCACCACCTCCAAGCTGCCGCCCAGCGCCGCCAAGTGGCGTTGCAGTGCCAATCCGTCCATCCCGCCCGGCATGCGCACATCGGTCAGCACGCAGCCGGAGGCCAGCCCCGGCGCCACCGCCAGGAACGCCGCGGCCGAGTCGTAAGTGCGCACAGCCAGCCCGGCGGCTTGCAGCAGGAACGCCAGCGAGTCGCGAACCCCGGGATCGTCATCCACCACATGCACCTGCGCCGGGTCGGTCACGCGGCGCATCCCGCGGCCGGGTACGTACGCCTCCGTACGTCCGTTTCCGAATTTCGGGGGGCGCGCCTCGCCGATAAACCTGCGAGCATCGAAACCGCCACTGGCCGAGGATCAGAGCGATGCAAGCCACCACGCAGACGATGCAGCAGACCCGCGGCGTTCCGGCAAGCGCGATCCGCACTCCCGCCACGCCGGACGCACTCGATCTGCTCGAGCAGTTCGGCTCTACGGTGACGGTGCGGCGCGAGCATGAGATTCACGGGCAGGGGGATGCGGCCGAGTATTGCTGGCGAATCCTCACCGGTTGCGTGCGCACGGTCAAGCTGATGGAAGACGGCCGCCGCCAGGTGGCGGAATTCCTGTTCCCCGGCGCTCTGCTCGGCCTGGACGACTGGGGCACGCATGATTTCGCGGCCGAGGCCGTGACCGACGTGACGCTGCGCCGCTACCCGCGCCGCATGGTCGAGGCGCTGGCCGACAGCCACGCCGCGCTGGCCCGGCGGCTGCGGGCGCTGGCGCTGGCCAATCTGCGGAACGCGCACGAGCGGATGGTCACGCTGGGCCGCAAGAGCGCGGTGGAGAAGATCGCCGCGTTCGTGCTGGAAATGGGCCGATGCGCCACCGCGCCGCGACGCAGCGTGACCGAGCTGCCGATGAACCGCACCGATGTCGCCGATCATCTCGGACTGACGGTCGAGACCGTGTGCCGCATCCTGGCCCATCTGAAGCGCGAGGGCACCGTGGTCCTGCATCGCACCGGCGTCGAGGTGCTCGATCGCGCCGCCCTGTGCGCGCTTGCCCGCGAGCCGCGCCACTGACCAAAAATCCAAAAGGTTCTCCCCCCTCCGCTTGACAGAGGGGGGTGTGGGGTGCGTCACGAACTGGCGCGGTTCCGGCCCCGGAGAGCATGAGAAGGCGAGGAGCGGCGACGGCATTTCCAAGGCGACCGGCACGCGATGCGACCCGGATAGCATTATACCAACCGTCCTAACCACTGACCGATGCCCACTCGCGGGTGGCGATGGATCGGATCCGATCCGGGTCCTCGATCAGGAACTGCCAGGCATTACGGCACGCGTCGACAATGGCCTCGTAGGTATCCCAGACGACGGCG
>DATLQW010000134.1:0-30759 GCA_035535035.1 Acetobacteraceae bacterium | reverse complement strand
AGCATGAAGCGGATGACCAGCGCGAGGAGATGGGCGACCCACTCGGGCAGGAGCGCGGGCGCGTCCGGGGCGGCCCGATCCGCATCGGGGGCACAGGCGTCGGCCGGAGTGGTGAGTGGATCGTGCATCATGGCGGGACGGGGATGGAGCGGTCTTTCGTGGCGGGTTGCGTAGCGCGCATGGCGTGTAGCATGGCGGAGGGTGTGTGTCAATGGGAATAACTGGATATGTCAGAGATATGCACACGCGCCAGGGATGTGGCGAGGCTCGCCCGGTGGATTGGCCTGGTGGATCGGTTCGTGCGGCGGCCTGGCGGATCGGTTCGTGCGGCGGCGCGGGCAGAGCGGGCGGTTTCCACAGGCATTACCGGTGTTGCCGGAGCGAACGGTTCAGAGCTCGACCGCAGAATCAGTGACGGCCGGCACTAGTGTGCCTCTTGCGGTGCGTTCGCGGGTCCGCTAGACCTCTCGCCATGGCACCGCTACGTCCCATCGCACGATTTTGGTATCGCTGGTACAACCCGGCGGCCTAGGATCATGCGCATTTAGCAAGACCCCGAAGCCGCCCTGCCAAGGCGGCTTTCGTGTTTTTCGGACTCGACCAGCGCGCCACGGCAGAGCGGCCTTCCAACCCGAAGGAGGCCCGACATGCCCGCACCCAGCTTCGATTTCGACGTCGTCACCGGCCCGTCCACGCCGCGCGAAAACCGCGATGACGCACGCCCGCAGGATCAATCGCAGACGCCACCGGCCGAGCCCGAGCCGGCGACGCCGCGTACTCGGTGACGTGCGATGTCCTGGTCGCCGCAATCCTGGCGTGACAAGCCGATCCGCCAGGCACCGCAGTACCCCGATCGCGCCGCGCTGGCCGCGACCGAAGCCGAACTGCGGTCGCTGCCGCCGCTGATCTTCGCCGGCGAGGCACGCGCCCTGCGGGCGGAGCTGGCTCGCGCCGCCGCCGGCGAGGCGTTCCTGTTGCTCGGCGGGGACTGCGCCGAATCGTTCGGCGAGTTCCACGCCAACGCGGTGCGCGACACGTTGAAGGTGCTGCTGCAGATGGCGGTGGTGCTGAGTTACGCCGCCGGCGCGCCGGTGGTGAAGGTGGCGCGAATGGCGGGCCAGTTCGCCAAGCCGCGTTCGTCGATGACCGAAACAGTCGGCGCGACGACGCTGCCTTCCTATTTCGGCGACATCATCAACGGCGCGGACTTCTCCGCGACCGCGCGCACGCCGGATCCCGCCCGCATGCTGCGCGGCTACGGCCAGGCGGCGATCACGCTGAACCTGCTGCGCGCCTTCACCCAGGGCGGCTTCGCCGACCTGCATCGCGTGCAGCAATGGAACCAGGACTTCGTCGCCGCCTCGCCGCAGGGCGAGCGCTATGCCGAGTTGGCACGGCGCATCGAGGAATCGCTCGGCTTCATGACGGCCTGCGGCATCGATCCGACGCGCACGCCGCAATTGCGCGCAACGGCGATCTACACCGCGCATGATGCGCTGCTGCTGCCCTATGAAGAAGCGCTCGCGCGGCAGGACAGCCTGACCGGTGACTGGTATGGCTGTTCGGCGCATCTGCTATGGCTCGGCGATCGCACGCGCCAGCCGGATCATGCGCATGCGGCGTACGCGGCCGGTGTGGCAAATCCGCTGGGGCTGAAATGTGGACCGACGCTGACGCCGGACGAGCTGCTGCGATTGCTCGACGTGCTGAACCCGGACAATGCGCCGGGTCGGATGACGCTGATCACCCGCATGGGCGCGGGGCCGTTGGCGGACACCCTGCCGAAGCTGATCCGCGCGGTGCAACGTGAAGCTCGCGCCGTGGTGTGGTGTTGCGATCCGATGCACGGCAACACAGTGACACTGGCGAATGGCCGCAAGACCCGGGCGTTCGGGCGCATCCTCGACGAGGTGCGCATGTTCTTCGCGGTGCATGAGGGCGCAGGCACCTGGCCCGGCGGCATCCATCTGGAGATGACCGGCAAGGACGTCACCGAATGCCTGGGCGGAGGGCAGCAGATCGCCGAGGCCGATCTGGAGCGGTGCTACCAGACGCAATGCGACCCGCGGCTGAACGGCACGCAGGCGCTGGAGCTGACGTTCCTGGTGGCCGAGGCATTGCGCGACGCACGCAACCGCCGCCGGCCGCCGGTCGTCACCCGACAAGACCAAGAGCAATATCGGCCGCCCGTTGGCGTCGATCCACCGGAGCAGGCCGGCGGTCATGAAATCACCCCGGCGAATGCGTGGCCAGGAGGATCGCGCGGCAGTGCTGCCTTTGCCGGGTCATTGGGTTGACGTTCAAGCGGCCTGAAGGCGGCGTCGGGCCGACGGCCGGGATCGGCGCGGCGCTGACCAGGGAGCGACAATTCGTTCTCGCCCACACGGTGTCTGGCCGCGCGCCCCTGGTGCCGGAAATCGCCCTGCACCTGGCCAGCGAGATCACCCCGATCTGGCAGGCGACCGAGGACTGGCTGGCGGAACGCAACGTCGATCCGCCGTTCTGGGCGTTCGCCTGGCCTGGCGGCCAGGCCCTGGCGCGGCAGGTGCTCGACCACCCCGCCATGGTCGCCGGGCGCCGCGTGCTGGACTTCGCCGCCGGGGGCGGCATCGCCGCGATCGCCTGCGCGCGCGGCGGTGGCACGGTCGAGGCCGCCGAAATCGACAAGCTGGCCGTCGCGGCAATCCGCCTGAATGCCGCGGCCAACGGCGCCGCGGTCGCGGCGGAGCCCGGCGACGTGGTCGGCGCACCCTGCCGCTGGGACCTCATACTATGCGGCGACGTTTGCTACGAGGCACCGATGACCGCCCACATCATGCCCTGGCTGCGCGCCATGGCGAGCGCGGCCGAGGTCTGGGTCGCCGATCCCGGCCGCGCCTACCTGCCGCGCGACGGGCTGACCGCCTTCGCCACCTGGCGCGTGCCGACCACGCTGGAACTGGAGGACCGCACCGAACGGCAGGTCACGCTCTACCGCTTGTCCGGCTGATGCGGTTCGGCGTGCGGGTTGCCGAGCGCGATCCCGTTCACCGTCAGCCCGCCGTTGCCGGCGACGATGTCCCAGACCAGATGGTCGCCCTGGGGCCGGGCGAAGCCGCGGGCCATAGCCAGGAAAGGCAGCACCCGTTGCAGGTCGGGGTTGCCGCGGGCCTGCCGCATCAGGTTGTCCAGGCCGGTGGCGGTGACATGCGCCTCCGCCTGGTACTGATTCGGTCCGGTCAGCAAGACATGCCCATGCCCGTGCAGCGTGGCGGGGCCGACATCCAGGTCCAGGGTATCCAGGCCGAGCGTCACGCCGCCATGCGCCAGCAGCGCCGCGGCGTCCGCTTGCAGCCGCGCGTGATTCACGTCCTGGTCGGTCGCCTCGAGCGCCAGCGCCGTCAGGGCGGCAACCGAGACACCGGCCACGCTGGGGCGCAGCGCCAGATGGCGCGGCATCAGCGCGGCGGCCCGCGGCTGCACGTTCCGCACCGCGATCCCGTCGAACGCGACGTCCATGGCCGCGTGCAACACCCCATTGGGCGCCGCGCCGCCGATCCCCAGACGCACCTGCCGCACCGTCGCCTCGCCCTGCCCGGCGACGGCGACGTGCAGGCCGTCGATCGTCTCCGTGCCTCGCACATCCGTCACGATGCCGCGCAGCGATTCGATGAGCGCGCGCAGCGCCGCCCGCGCCGGCGCGGACAGCACCACGTCGCCGTGTTGCGCCGCGGCGGCGGGGGGCAGGGCGGCGAGCAAGCCGCTGACGGCGGTCAGCAAGGCGGCGGCGTGGGTGCGATCGATGCCGTCCACCCGGCCGTCGGCCTGGATGTGGTCGGCACCGAACGCCACCGCCGGCCTGGTCCCGACGCGCGAGGCGCTGCGCCAGCCGGTAATCGTGCCCGCCTGGACCAGGTCCAGCCGCCCGTCATGCGGTTCCAGCGTCGTGTGCACGACATAGCGATCGATGTGCTGTTCCTGGTGCTGCCGGGGACTGTCGGTTACCAGGCCGACATTGCCAAGGTTGATGTCGAGGCTTGAGGGCGTGGCAAATGCCGGGTCGAGCATAGCGTGGGAGTTCTGGGTGCCGATGCGGAGCGAAAAAACCGTCGGTACCTTGCTGCCGGGTGGTCCTCCCGGCTCCGGCATCCGCAGGGTGAAGCGGGATGCGGCGGGGAGGCGCAGCGCATCGACCGACCACCTGCCGCCCTCCAGCGGCCGGACGTCGGCGCGGACCTCGATGTCCCCGGCGGCGCCGGCGAACGGCACGGCAACGCGAAAATGGTCATCCTCCGGGGTGACGCGCAGATTCCGCTCCGCGGTGCCAAGGTTGGGGCCGAGCAGATTGGCGAACCAGGATTGCAGGTTCTGTTGCAAGGTCCGGGCGGCATCGAGGTCGATGGTTTGCGCCGCGGCTCCAACCGGCAGCAGGAGCGCGAGAAATAGCGCGAGAGACAGCGCATGACAGACGCGCGGCACGGCGGTTCACCATCCTGTGTGAGGTGGCAAGGTTACCGCACATCGCCGCCTGCTGGAAACACGCCGTTGGGCGTCCCGCCTCGCTCCTCGGCAGGCGGCGCCGGATATGTCGCGCTGACGCAAGCGTGACGTCGGGAAGGCTCGTGGCGGGGCGGAATCGGCTTCCCGCGAATCGGCCGCGCCACGGTAAACTCGTCTCGGCTATGGGGGAGTTACCCTGATGCGCGCCCTGACGGTGGCCGCTTTCGCCGCGGCGGCGATGCTCGCAGCCTGTGGCACGCAGGAACCCGATCGTGCGACTGGGGGCGCGGCCACCGGTGCCGGCACCGGCGCGGTCATCGGCCTGATCGGCGGGCCGGTCGGCGTCGGGGTTGGGGCTTTGATCGGCGGGGCGGTCGGTGCGACCACTGGGGCTGCCGTCGCGCCTCGCGACCTGACGCTCCCGCCGCCGCCCTGGAGCGGCGATCGCTGACCCCGCGGCGGAGCGGCGAGTCCGATCAGGCGCTGCCGGCGACGTAAGCCTTCAGGCTGTCAACCTCACTCTCCTGCTCCATGATGCGCGCCTTCACCACGTCGCCGATGCTGATCAGCCCGACCAGCACGCCGTGATCGGTCACCGGAAGGTGGCGGAAGCGGCCGGCGGTCATCATCGCCATGGCCTGCGGGACCGTCGTGTGCGGCTGCGCCACCTGGATCGCCCGCGTCATCAGTTGGCCGGCGGTCATTTCCAGGGTGCGGGCGCCGTTTGCCGCCAGGCTGCGCACGATGTCCCGCTCGCTGACAATGCCCAGCAACTGCTCCGCCCGGTCCAGCACCAGCACTGCGCCGATGCGCCGGGCCGCGAGCACCTCGGCCACATGCGCGATCCGGGCGGTCGGATCGACCGCGGTGATCTCGTATCCCTTGTGCTTCAGGATGGCGGCTACCGTGGTCATGCAACTGCTCCCTCGGGTTGGGGCAGGACGGTGATCCGGCGGCGGCAAGTCAGCTCGGAGGCCGGTGAGACAACGAGGCCGGATCGCGCGCCCGCGTTTGTCGTCCGCTCGCATCATGCGCGATCCGGCCAGCCGATTGCAAAACTTATACGTGCAGTGCGCGAATTTTCTCTACCGCAAGGTTCTCTACCACAAGGTACTGCCTGCCATAAGCCCCGCCACCAGCAGCACGACGAAGATGACGATGGCGATGACGAACAGGATGCGGGCGATGTCGGCAGAAGCGGCGGCGATGCCGCCAAATCCGAAGACCGCCGCAATGACCGACACCACCAGAAAGAACAGAGCCAGCCTCAACATGGGATTTGCGCTCCGGCGATTGTTGCTGGCTGCTAACCTGGTTCCGGCGCGACCGTTCCGCCAATCACACGTTTATGACCCTCTCCCGCTTTCGTGGGAGAGGGTTCCTCGGGCTAATCCGCCGCCATCATCTCCTCGGGGCGCGGGGCGAGCTGGCTCTCCACCAGGGCGGCGAACCGACCGTTATGGGCCAGCAGCTCGGCGAACCGGCCGCGCTCGACGATCCGCCCGCCGTCGAACACCAGGATCTCGTCGGCGTCGCGCACGGTGGACAGGCGATGGGCGATGACGAACGTGGTTCGCCCGGCCATCAGCGTCTTCAGCGCCCGGCTGACCTTCGTCTCGGTGGCAGCGTCCAGCGCGCTGGTCGCCTCGTCGAGGACCAGGATCGGCGGGTCCTTCAGCAGCGCGCGAGCGATCGCCAGGCGCTGCCGCTGGCCGCCGGACAGGGTGGTGCCGCGTTCGGCGATCATGGTGTCGTAGCCTTGCGGCTGGCGGACGATGAACTCGTGCGCGTCGGCCATGCGGCAGGCCTGCTCCACCTCCATGTCGGTGGCTTCCGGATTGCCGACCCGCAAATTGTCGCGGATCGAGCGGTTGAACAGCAGGCTCTCCTGGAACACCACCCCGATCGACCGGCGCAGGCTGTCCAGCGTCACGTTGCGCAGGTTCTGCCCGTCGATGATGATCTGGCCCCCGGTGGGGTCCCACAGGCGCTGCAACAGCGCCATCGCGGTGGTCTTGCCGGCGCCGGTGTGGCCGACCAGCGCCACCGACATGCCGGGCCGCGCGGTGAAGCTGACGTCGCTCAACACCGGCACGCCACCGGGATAGGCGAACGAGACGTCCTCGAACCGCACCTCGCCCCGCGGCACCCAGAGCTTCCGCGCGTCGGGCAGTTCCGGCACCTGGCTCTGCGCATCCAGCACGGCGAAATAATCCTGGATCGCCGGCAGCTTGTAGAACAGCGAGGACACGAACGACCCGGCGGTCTCCAGCTTGCCGATCAGCAGCATGGCGAGGCCCATGAAGCTGACGATCTGCCCAAGGCTGGCCTGGCCGTGGATGTGCAGCCAGGTGCCGACCAGCACGATGGTGATGACGGCGACGGTGTTCGACGCGCGGGTCATCACGTTGACC
Organism: Acetobacteraceae bacterium; assembly: GCA_035535035.1. GTDB lineage: Bacteria > Pseudomonadota > Alphaproteobacteria > Acetobacterales > Acetobacteraceae > JASHVB01. The sequence continues at coordinate 23,866 of DATLQW010000134.1, read as the reverse complement.
AGCGCCCACCAGTTCAGCACCGGAAACTGGTTGCTGATCAGCTTGCGCGCGATCTCGCCGAACATCTGCAATTCGGCCTGCAGCCGGGTGAACGACTGCACCACCACGACATTGGACAGCGCGTCCTGGGCGGTGCCGGCGAGCGCCGAATTGTGCCCCTCGACGCGGCGTTGCGCGCCCTCGGTCTTGCGTACGACCAGCGAGGTGACGGCCAGGAACAGGGCGACCAGCACGATCAGCACCAGCGCCAGGCGCCAGTTCAGCAACAACGTGAGCGGCAGCAGCACGGCCACCGACAGCGCGGTGGAAAGCTGGTCGCGGAAAAACACCAGCCAGGTGGCGAACAGTCCGTCGGTGCCGGCGAGCATGGTCTTGATCACCCGACCGGAATGCGCATCGCCGTGGAACGATTGCGGCAAGGTCAGGACGTGGCGGAAGTAGCGGCTCATGGCCTCGATGCGGTGCCGGTGCGCCAGCCGCTCGGTCCGCACCGACACGAATATGTTGCTGCCGATGCCGACAAGGCCAACCCCCGCCCAGATGCCGAGCAGAATGAGGGCCTGGCGCCAAAGGGTGGAGGGCGCGAGCTTGTCGGAGCGGGCCAGCAGGCTCACGACGCGGCCGAACAGCACCGGGTCGAGGAATTGCAGGCCCGCGATCAGCAGGTTGGCGCCGGCCAGCAGCCCGGCGATGCGCAGGTCGCGGCCGAGAAACAGCAGGACGCGGCCATAGGTGCGAAGGAAACGCATGCGACCTCCCCGGGAAGAGGCCGATCCCCTTCGCGAGAAGACAGCTTCACCTAAGCGTGTGGCAGCAACGGGGCGAAACCGCGGAGACGCGGGGACATTTCGCTACGGCCTTGTGGATTGTTGGATTGGCGACGCCGGTGCCTTGCGGATGCGCGACGGGCTGCGGCGCGCCGCCGGGAGAGGTTTTTTGCAACGCGGCGACTGGCCCCATATGACGGTTGTCGCACAGTCGGGTTGCCGCCCATGTCCTCGATGAACTTCCGCTCGCTCTACCGCCACGGCTTTGCCCGGGTTGCGGCATGCACCACGCGCACGAGCCTGGCTGACCCGGCCGCCAACGCCCAGGCCATCCTGCGCCTGGCCGAGGACTGCCACCGCCAGGCGGTGGCCCTGGCCGTGTTCCCGGAACTCGGCGTTTCCGGCTACGCCATCAGCGACCTGTTGCAGCAGGCCACTTTGCTCGACGGCGCCGAGGCCGCGATCGACACCGTGGTCGCCGCCTCCGCCGAGCTGCTGCCGCTGTTGGTGGTCGGCGCGCCGATTCGCCATCTGGGCGCCCTCTACAATTGCGCCCTCGCCATCCACCGCGGCCGATTGCTCGGCGTCGTGCCGAAAATCCACCTGCCCAACTACCGCGAGTTCTACGAGCCGCGGCACTTCGTTTCCGGCGACGGCGCCACGGGGGAAATCACCGTCGCCGGCCACCGCGCTCCGTTCGGCCCCGACCTGCTGTTCGCCGCCGAGGATTTCCCCGCCCTCGTCGTGCATGTCGAGATCTGCGAGGACGTCTGGGTGCCGATCCCCCCAAGCGGCGAGGCTGCCCTGGCGGGCGCCACCGTGCTGGCGAACCTGTCCGCCAGCAACATCACCATCGGCAAGGCGGAGACGCGGCGGCTGCTGTGCCGCTCGCAATCGGCCCGCTGCCTCGCCGCGTACCTGTATGCCGCGGCGGGCGCCGGAGAATCCACCACCGACCTCGCCTGGGACGGCCAGGCCTCGGTGTTCGAGAACGGCGCCACGCTGGCGGAAACCGAGCGTTTTCCCTCCGACCACGCGGCGGCGATCGCCGACATCGACCTCGACCTGCTGCAACAGGAGCGGCTGCAGATGGGGTCGTTCGACACCAACCGCCGACGCTACGCCCGCCCGTTCCGGACGGTGGCATTCCGGCTGGACCCGCCGGGCGGCGATGCCGGCTTCCGCCGCCGCGTCGAGCGCTTCCCCTTCGTGCCGGCGGATCGCGAGCGGCTCGAACAGGACTGCTACGAGGCTTACAACATCCAGGTCTCCGGCCTGACGCAGCGGCTGCGCGCCACGGGCATCAAGCGCGTGGTCATCGGCGTGTCGGGCGGTCTCGACTCCACCCAGGCGCTGATCGTCTGCGCGCGAACCTTCGACCTGCTGGGGCTGCCGCGGGCCGATATCCTCGCCTATACCATGCCAGGGTTCGGCACCTCGGAGCTGACCAGGGGCAACGCAATGCGGCTGATGCGGTCGCTGGGCGTGACGGCGGAGGAGCTCGACATCAAGCCCGCCGCGACCCGCATGCTGGCGGACATCCGCCACCCCTACGCCGACGGCAAGCCGGTTTATGACCTGACTTTCGAGAACGTGCAGGCCGGCCTGCGCACCGACTACCTGTTCCGCCTGGCCAACCACCACGACGGCATCGTCATCGGCACCGGCGACCTGTCGGAGCTGGCGCTGGGCTGGTGCACCTATGGCGTGGGCGACCAGATGGCGCACTACAACGTCAATGCCGGCGTGCCGAAGACGCTGATCCAGCACCTGATCCGCTGGGTGATCGGCTCGGAACAATTCGCGCCGGAGGTGCTGGAGACGCTGGACGCGATCCTCGCCACCGAGATTTCCCCCGAACTGATCCCGACCGCCGAGGGCGAGGCGCCGCAAAGCACCGAGGCGCAAATCGGCCCCTATGCGTTGCAGGACTTCACCCTGTTCTACACCCTGCGCTATGGTTTCCTCCCGTCGAAGATCGCCTTCCTGGCGCTCCATGCCTGGGAAGACGCTGACCGCGGTGACTGGCCCCCACATTTTCCGCCCGAGCGGCGCGGCGCGTTCGACCTGCCGCAGATCCGCCACTGGCTGGAACTGTTCCTGCGCCGCTTCTTCGCGTTCAGCCAGTTCAAGCGGAGCGCCATGCCGAACGGACCGAAAGTCAGCGCCGGCGGGTCGTTATCCCCCCGCGGCGACTGGCGCGCTCCATCGGACGGAAACGCGAACGCCTGGTTGGCGGAGCTGGAACGGAACGTGCCGAAGGACCCGGCGTCCAAAGCGTAAGGCTTGCGCCAGCCCGGGGATCGTCCGCCAAGCGCCGGTCGGGTTGCGGTTGCATGATGGGTTTGCAGGCGCTTCCGCGACGGTCTATAGCGGCGCCGTCCATGTTCGCCGATCCCATCCGTGCCCGCCGGTTCCGCAAGTTTCTGACCGTGTTCGGGCTGTGCGTGGCGGTGGGCGTTATGACCACCGCGGTGTCCTACTCCGTCACGCTGTACCGCCTGTTCTGCCAGGTTACCGGCTCCGGCGGCTATACCCAGCGCGCCTCGTCCGACACGGCGACCCAGTCGGCCAGCACCGTCACGGTGTCGTTCAACACCAATGTCGCGCCGGGCATGCCCTGGCGCTTCGTCCCGGTGCAGCGCAGCGTCACCGTGCATCTCGGCGAGCAGGCGCTGGTGTTCTTCGAGGCCGAGAACCTGTCGGACCAGACGATCGTCGGCCACGCCACGTTCAACGTCACGCCGGGCAGGGTCGGCCTCTACTTCAAGAAGATCGAGTGCTTCTGCTTCACCGAGGAGCGGCTCGGGCCGCACCAGAAGGTGGAGATGCCGGTCGATTTCTTCGTCGATCCCCGCATGGCGACCGATCCCGACGCGGCCAGCGTGCATTACATCACGCTGTCCTACACGTTCTTCGAGTCGCTCCAGCCGAAGGGCGCACGGAACCTCGCCCGGTTCGAGAACCGGCCGCCCGACCCGGCGGCCGGACGCATTCTGTTCGCCACGATCTGCAGCGCCTGCCACACGCAAGACCACAACAAAATCGGCCCCCTGCTGGCGGGCGTGGTGGGACGGCGGGCCGGCAGCGTGCCCGGCTACCCATACTCGGCGGCACTGGCGCGGTCGGACATCACCTGGACCGCCGCGACGCTGAACCAATGGCTGGCCGGACCGCAGCACTTCATTCCCGGCGCGGAGATGCCGTTCAGCCTGCCCGACGCGGTGCGGCGGCGCGACGTGATCGCCTATCTGGAGACGCTGAAAGCCGCGCGCGCAACGGGACAGGTTACCGTTCCGGCCGGCGCGCATCCGGGATAGCCGGCGGCGGCTCGCCCTGGTCATCGCCGCCGGACAGCCGGACGCCGCCGCGCGGTGCGTCCCGCCCACAAGATGCGGCAGGCTGCCAGGGCCGCTTCGCGCCCGGCGCGACGCGTCGTAAGCTGGGCACCGTGGCGGCGGAGGAACGGGGAGAGAATGACCTCGATCGAGTTGTGGAATCACTGCGAGAATCCCTATCCGTTCGTGCCGGCCGAGGTGCTGGACGCGGCGCCGGCGGTGCGCGCCAGCCTGCCCAACCGCTATTGCGAGCCGGAGATCGCGGCACGCCTGTACGACGAGGTGTTCGACGAATACCGGCTGTGCGACGAACTCGGCCTGAACATCGTTACCAACGAGCACCACTCGGGCATCAACAATCTGTGGGCGGCGAGCCCGGTCATCACCGGCATCGTCGCGCGCATGACGCACAAGGTGCGCATCCTGACGCTTGGCACGCTGGTCACGGTGCGGCCCGATCCGGTGCGGGTGGCGACCGAATACGCCACGATCGACGTGCTGAGCCGCGGCCGGCTGGACATCGGCTTCGTCAAGTCGGGCGCCACCGAGATGGTGTCGGGCGACGCCAACCCGATGCGCATCCGCGAACGGGAATGGGAGGCGATCGACCTGATCGAGAAGACGCTGACCAGCCATGACGGGCCGTTCAGTTGGGAGGGAAAATTCTTCCAGCACGCGCACGTCAATATCTGGCCGCGGCCGTGGCAGAAGCCGCGGCCGGAGTTCTGGGCGGCGACCAGCGATCTGCCGACCTGCGCCGAGCTGGGGCGGCGCGGCATGGTCAACACGTTGCTGTTCGGCGGCTACGCGCGCACCAAACTGGCCTACGACGCATACAAGCGGGCGCGTGCCGAGGCCGGACTGCCGCGCCCCGGCGAGGACCGCTTTTCCTACATGGCGTTCTGCTATGTGGGCGACACGGATGAGGAGGCGATGCGGGTCGGCCAGAAAATCCCCTGGTTCCTGACCGTGAGCATGAAGAGCATGCCGCAGATGTCGAAATTCCAGCCCGGCCAGATCCCGCCCGAGATGGCACCGGCGGCGTGGCGCGGCGGAGCGTCCAAACGGCCGACCGAGCTCAGTGTGCCGGCATTGATCGCGCAAGGCCAGATGTTCGCCGGCAACCCGGACACGGTGGTGCGGCAGATCAAGGAATTCCGCCGCCGCGTGGGCGGGGTCGGCCGGATCATCATGATGACGCGGCAAGGCCTGGTCACTCACGCCGAGGCGGAAAAGAGCTTCTCCCGGGTGGCCCGCGACGTGCTGCCGCAATTGCAAGATCTGGAACCGCTCGAAGACGCGGTACCGGTCGCCGCCGGGGCCGGCGCATGACGAGACCCGCGTGCCACGCCATGGCGAGCAGGCGGGGAGCCAACGCATGATGACGATGCGAGCCGGTGCGCTGGAGCTTGAGGTGCTGCGCCGCGGCGAGGGGCGGCCGATCCTGCTGATCCATGGCGTCAATCCGGTCAATCCTCGCGCTCCATTCGTCGAGCTGCTGGCGCGGCACGGCGAGGTCATCGCGCCGTCGCATCCGGGCTTCGGCGCGACGCCGCGGCCGGCCGATTTCGACACGATGTACGATCTGGTCAACGCGTACCACGACGTGCTGGACGCGATCCGCGCGCCGGAGGTCAGCGTCGTCGGCTTCGGGTTTGGCGGCTGGATCGCGGCCGAACTCGCCGTGTCCGGGGCCCGGCAAATCAATCGGCTGGTGCTGGTCGATCCGGTCGGCATCAAGATCAGCGGGCGTGAGCTGCGCGACATCGTGCATTTCTTCAACACCGACCCCGCCGAGTTGAACCGGCGCGCCTGGCACGATCCCGCGCGGCGGCCGGACGGGGTGTACGGGCTGGGCTGGCAGGCGACGATCAGCGAGGCAATGAGCGACGCCGAGATGGTCACGCTGGCGCGAAACTGGGATTCGCTGTGCGTATATGGCTGGAAGCCGCACATGTTCAACCCGCGGCTGGGCGACTGGCTGCGCCGGATCGCAGTGCCGGCGCTGGTGCTGTGGGGCGAGTCCGACCGCATCGTGACACCGGAGTACGGCCGGGCCTATGCGCAACGGATTCCCGGGGCGGCGTTCCGGGCGATCCAAGCGGCGGGGCACCACCCGGAACTCGAGCAGCCGGAAGCGTTTGTCGCGCAGGTCGCGGCGTTTCTCGCGGTGTGAGGTTTGAACCATGGCGATGTTTGTCATTCGGAATGACGGCCGGCAGCCGGAGGCGGCGGCGGTCAAACTGCGGCGGCGCACTCCGGCCACGGTGGCGCGCGAGCGCGACCTGACCGACTGGTTCTGCCTGGGCGATCCGGAGGCTGCCGGCCGCGCCGGGCATGACGTGGTGACGCTGCACGATGGCTGGTACGCCGATGATACCGGCGGCGGGGTGGCCATCTTTGGCCCGTACTGGGAAATCCGCGACACGCCGTTCACCGTGCGCGAGGTGGCGCCCGATCCGGCACCCGCGGCGCGACAGGACGATCCGGCGGTGGAAATCGTCAACGTCCGCAAGGCGATCTTCGGGGCGTGACGGCGAAAGCCGGCGGCAATTCCGCCCGACCGGCAGGCCGGCGCGCGCCCCGGCGCGGCACGTTGCGGGAGAAGCGGCGGCCTCCTGCCGGCAGGAAGGTCGATACATGTCACGAAAGCCTCACGCCATAAGCGTGCCGACCGTGCCCATGCCGTGTTGCCGGAGAACCTCTCACCCCGGAGTGCCGAAGCCGATGCGCCTGTGCGATGGTCGAGTCATGCCGATCCTGCGCCGAATCCTGCCGCTCGCGATCCTGTTGGCCGCGCTGGCCGCGCTCTGGGCGAGCGGGCTGGCCGGCCGGATCAATTGGGCGACGCTCGGCCGCTACCAGGGAACCCTGGATGCCTGGATCGGCCGCCACCGGATCGTTGCGCCGGTGCTGTATGCGGCGCTGTATGCCGTGGTGACCGCGCTCTCGGTGCCCGAGGCGGCGGTGCTCACCGTCGCCGGCGGGTTGCTGTTCGGCGCCCTGCTGGGCGGCGCGATGGCGGTGATCGGCGCCACGGCGGGCGCGCTGGTGCTGTTCCTGGCGGCCCGCTCGGCCTTCGCCACCGCCATGGCGGCGCGCGGCGGCAGCCGGCTGGCCCGCATCCGCGCCGAGCTGCACCGCAACGGGTTCAGCTACCTGCTGGCGATCCGGCTGATCCCGGCGTTTCCGTTCTGGCTGGTGAACCTGGCAGCGGCACTCGCCGGCATGCGGCTGCTGCCGTTCGCCGCCGCGACGTTCCTTGGCATCATCCCGGCGACGTTTGTCTTTGCCTGGATCGGCACCGGGGTCGGTGCGGTACTGGCCGCTGGCAGCCATCCCCGCCTCGCGGTGGTGTTTTCCCCGCAGTTCCTGGCGCCCCTGGTGGCACTCGGACTGCTTGCGCTGCTGCCGGTGGCGTGGCGGCACTGGAAGCGCCCGGATGGCTGAGTTCGACCTCGCGGTGATCGGCGCCGGATCGGCCGGGCTGTCGGTGACCGCGGTGGCGGCGCAGCTCGGCGTGAAGGTGGTACTGATCGAGCGCGGCCGCATGGGCGGCGACTGCCTCAACACCGGCTGTGTCCCCAGCAAGGCCCTGCTCGCCGCGTCACACGCGGCGCAGGCGATCCGCGGCGCCGGGAGGTTCGGCCTGCGCGTGCCGGAGCCGGCGATCGACTGGGATGCGGTGCGCATGCATGTGCAGGGCGCCGTCGCGGCGATCGCGCCGGCGGATTCCGAGGCACGCTACCGGGCGCTCGGCGCCGCGGTGCTGCGCGGCCAGGCGCGGTTCGTGGCGCGGGATGCGCTGGAGGTGGACGGGCGCCGGATCACCGCCCGCCGCATCGTGGTGGCCGCTGGCAGCCGGGCCTCGGTGCCGCCGATTCCCGGGCTGGACCGCGTGCGGTTCCTGACCAACGAGACGCTGTTCGACCTGGCCGAGCGACCGGAGCACCTGCTGATCCTCGGCGGCGGGCCGATCGGGCTGGAAATGGCAGACGCCTTCGCGGGACTGGGTTCGCGCGTGACCGTGGCGGAGGCGGCGACGATCGCCAGCCGCGAGGATCCGGAGCTGGTGGCCGGCCTGCGCGACATGCTCGCGGTGCGCGGCGTGGCGCTGCTGGAGGGGGTCACGGTCGCCGCCGTGGAAGCCGGCACGGACGGCGGCGGGGGGACCGGGCCGGTGCTGGTGCTGGCGGATGGCCGGCGCATCGCCGGCAGTCATTTGCTTGTGGCGGTCGGACGGCGGCCTAATCTCGAGGGGCTGGAACTGGCGGCCGGGGGCGTGCAGGCGTCGCGTGCCGGCATCGTCACCGACCGGGGACTGCGCTCGGTCAGCAACCGGCTTGTGTTCGCGGCGGGCGACATCGCCGACCCGGCCGGCATCGGGCCGCGCGCCTTCACCCATGTCGGCAGCTACCACGCCGGCATCGTCATCCGCCGCGCGGTGTTCCGACTGCCGGCGCGGCTGGACTACGCCGCGTTGCCGCGGGTGACCTACACGCATCCGGAACTGGCGCAGGCCGGGATGACCGAGGCAGAGGCGCGCGCGGCCGGAATGCGGGTGTCGGTGCTGCGCTGGCCGCTGGCGGACAACGACCGCGCGGTGGCGGAGGGCGACACGACCGGGCTGGTCAAACTGGTGGCGGCGGGCAGCCGCGTGGTGGGAGCCGGCATCCTGGCGCCCGGGGCCGGCGAGATGCTCGGCACCTGGACGCTGGCGATCGCCGAGCGCACGCGGCTGTCGCGGCTGGCCGGCATGATCGTGCCCTATCCGACGCGGTCCGAGGCCGGCAAGCGTGCCGCCGCCAGCCGGTTCGCGCCGAGGCTGTTTTCGCCCGGGACGAAACGGTTGGTGGGGTGGCTACAGAGGCTGGGCGGGTGACGGCGGCCCGTCGCGTTGCGGTGACCGCGGTCATGCCGGCCGCTGCAACGGGGTCCAACGCAGGCTGTCGCCGGGCGGGCCGCCCGGCACCGACGGGCCGATCATCGGCCCCTTCACCTCGATCGCGCGGAACCGCCGCGCCGCGAAGCCGGGGGAGAAATGCGTCGCCGGCATCCCCGCCTTCAGCTTCAGCAGCGTCAGGAACTGGCGTGGCTCGCGCACTTCCTCCCATACGCTCGGGAGAAAAAGGGCGGTGCGGCCGGAATCCTCGATGACCAGGCCGTCGGTGCCGGGGCGGAGCTGGGCCAGAAGACTGGCCTCGTCGGCGAAGGCCATCGCCAGCGGCGCGGTCAGCACCGAGACCGACAGCTCCAGCCCGGCCCACTCGTCCAGCGCCAATTTCGGAAAACGCCAGTCGCGGAACGCCGCGTTGAACGCGTGCTGCACCACATCGACGATCAGCGGCCGGGTCGCCACCGCCGAGCCGACGCAGCCGCGCAGCAACCCGTTGCGCCGCAGCGTCACGAACGCCGCTCCCGGCGCCGTCAGCCGGGGCGGCAGTTCGGCGTGGGGGTTGATGTCCGCCGGATGGCCGGTGTCGAAGCCGAGCGCGATACCTGTGCGCACGAGTTGGATCAGCCCCTCCGCCAGCGCCTCGACCGCCATCTGCTCTTCATCCACCGCCATCTCCCGCGCCGGCGTCTCCGGCGCATGCAACGCCCAGGCACCGTAGCCGACGACGCGGTCGCGCGGGCCGGCGGTGTCGCCGGAATTGCGCAGGTCGAGCCGCTCGATCGTCAGGCCGCGGCGGCGTGCCGCCAGCAGCAGGCCGTTTGTCGGCCCCGCGCCACAGGCGCCCATGGGGGTGATGGCGCCGGTGTCGAAGCGCTCGATCGCCGCGGCGGTGGCGGCGTCGGTTTGCCGGGCGGCGGCATAGCCGAGGTAGTGCGACAGGTCGGTGGACACCACGATCAGCGTTTCCGGACCGCCCCACAGGGCATCGAGCACCGCGGCGACCGCCTCGGGCGGGGCGTTGCCGGCGACGATCGGTACCAGGCGGAAATCACCCAGGACCTGGTGCAGGAACGGCACGTGCACTTCCAGGGCGTGTTCGCGCGTGAAGGCGGCTTCCAGCTCGCCCACCATCGGCAGTTGGCGCAGCGCGGCGATCGCCTCGGTGTCGAGCGATACGGTGCCGGCCGGGGTGGTCCAGGCGTCGGCCGTGTCCACCGCGAGGCCCTGGAAGGCAACGTAATGCGACGGGCCGATCAACACGACGCGGGTGATCGTTCCGTGCGCGGCGGCGAGGCGCGCATAGGCTCGCGCGGCGACGGCGCCGGAGTAGATGTAGCCGGCATGCGGGCCGATGATCGCCTTCGGCGGCGCCTGGCCGGCGGGGGGTGCGTTGTCGGCCTCGGCAAGGAACCCGGCGATCTGCTGGCGCAGGGCGGCGGGGTCCGCGGGGTAGAAGGTTCCGGCGACGGCGGGGGAGCGGGTCGCGGTCACGGCGGGGGCCTCGGGGTGGGGAAGCAGCGTAGCATAATGAGCCTCCCGTTGTGGGTTTGAGCAACGGAGCGGGGCAAGGTTGGGTGGCGATGGGTCCGCTGCAACGGGGTTCCGCAGGATCGCTGGCACAGCGTAGGCTGGCGCGTCTTATGAGTGTCTCGCATCGCTGTACAAGAGATGGCGACGCGTGGGGTGAGAGGTGCCAGCGCAGGCGCTGGGCCGTAACGTCTCATGGACGTCTCGTTTCGCTGCGTGGGAGACGGTGGCGCGCGGGGTGAGAGGCGTGGCCTGGGGCAGGCTTTGGACCGGCTGCGTAGGGTCTTCCGGCCGCAGGTGCCGGCTTACGGCGGCGCACGGAATTTCAGCACGGAGTTAGCCAGCGGCCGGGGCCGCACCGCCATGGCTGAACATGGCCTGGAGCGGTCGGCGAATAGCGGCACGGGCCAAGCCCTGCCAGTCTGGCCATGCGATAGTTCCAGGTTGCAAGTTTCCACGGTGGTTTTGCTGACCCCGCCACGGAGTTTGACCCGCGCCGCCTGAAGGGTATTGCCCTTTGTCGTCCCCGGCAACGGGGAGCACGCAGGCGGTGCAGCGCCAGGATCCGCCGCGTCTCCGCCATCTGGGCGTCGATGTTGCGCAGGTGATCCCGGGCCGCCGCGCCGTAGCCGCCATGCCTTTTGGCGGCGGCGCGCGCCTTGGCGAGACCGGCTGCGGTGCGCGGGCCGGTGCTGGCGCCGCCGTGCATGCGGCGGCGGCCGTTTGCCTGGCGGGCGCGCGACATGCGCAGCCCGCCGGTGTCTTCGCGCCGCAGCGCGGGGCGAGGTTCGGGTTCCCGCGTGGGTTGCCATTGCGGATTGGACCGGTGCGGCCGGAGGTGCTCTCACGGTGCATGGGGTGCTCCCTTCGTACGGTGCATCGGGTGTTCCCGCGTCACGCTGCGAGGGCGATCGGGGCGGTGAGCGTGCGGGCGGCGATCTCCTCCATCATGCGCTGGCCGAGTGCGTCGCCCGGCGGGGTTGCGGCGGCAATCGTGGAATGCGCGGGGTCACCGGCGCGGACCGGGAGGCTGGGGGCGGACACCGGCTTGGTGGCGGCGCGCTGGGGTGGGGCGGCGGCGGGCGGAGCAGTGGTGGCGGGCGGGGCGGCGGCGAGCGCCGGCTGCGGGCGCGGGGCGGGGATCGGCACCGGCACGGTCGCGGGCTGCAGCGCCGGGCGGACCTGGGCCTGGGTTAGCGCCTGCCGCGTGGCGTCCGTCAGGCGCGACAGGGTGGCGAACTTGCCAAGGCAGCGCAGCTTCAGTTCGAGCGGAAGACCGGGCTGCGAGGCACAGCGCAGGCAGTCCATGGCGGCGTGGTGGGTGGCGACGACGCGGGCGGCGAGGATGGCCTCCATCGCGTCGCGCGGGCGCAGGGTGACGACGGCGACCGCCGCGGCCTGGCGGCTGGTGGCGATTTCGGCCGGGGTGGCGGCCGGGTGGTGGGGGAGCGCGTCGAGGGTAGTCTGGAGGAGGACGGCGAGGATGGCGGGGTCGAGAGGGAGCGGGGCTGGGTTGGTCTGGGTGGTCTGGGTTTGCATTGGGGGTGGTGCTCCGCGGGTTGGAGGGGAGGCGCGGAACGTATCAGGAACAAGAACCGCACGCAAGGAAATTTTCCCCAGAGTCGCGGGGCAGCTTGAATGGGTGCAAAGGGCCGGATCCGACGGCTCATGCCAGTGGACACTGCTACCGCCGCTTTGGGTCGGCAGGTGCCGTTCAACCTGCCCCACGACCATCCGCAGAGCATGCAATCACCGCCCGCCCTGGCGCAGCGGGCGCAGGCCCCATGAGCGTCAAGTCAGGCGGTTCGCGGGCACGGACGCTGCTCCGCGTCATGCCGATCCTCGGGTCAATCGTCAGGGGACAGGCTCCGGTCGGCACCGGCGACTTCCATTCGGCGCGGCCCGCAAGTCGTGGATGGTGCGCCTGCGCGCACCATGACGTGGGGGCGCCGGTGCCCTCGTCCAAGCGCCTTATTCTAACGCCGATGGGGCGCAGGCCCGCCATCCACGGTGTCGATTTTGGGCCGCCACCGCGTAAGGCGACGCTCGGAAACAAGCAGGTCATCTCGGGGGGCGCACGACCGGCCGCACCGTCATGGCGGGCCGAAGGGCATGTGACCCGGGGCCCCGCCATGACGAATTGGGCGCGGCCGGCGCCATCCGGCGCGGCAATTGTCGGGCGTCGCGGCAGGCGTCTCGCGCAACGTCAGCGTCAGATGTGCAGCGCGCGGCCATCGACCGCCAGCGCCGCCTCCTTCACCGCCTCGTTCAAAGTCGGATGCGCGTGGCAGGTGCGCGCCACGTCCTCGGCCGAGGCACCGAACTCCATCGCCACCCCGAGTTCGGCGATCAGCGTGCCGGCATCGGGACCGATGATATGCGCCCCGAGCAAACGGTCGGTCGCCTTGTCGCCCAGCAGCTTGACGAACCCCTCGGTGTCGCCCATCGCCCGCGCCCGGCCATTCGCCGTGAACGGGAATTTCCCCACGTTGTAGGCCACGCCCGCGGCTTTCAACTCCTCCTCGTTCCGTCCGACCGAGGCGACCTCGGGCCAAGTGTAAACCACGCCGGGAATCACGTCGTAGTTCACGTGCCCGGCCTGCCCGGCGAGGATTTCCGCCAGCGCGACGCCTTCGTCCTCACCCTTGTGCGCCAGCATCGGCCCGGCGATGACGTCGCCGATCGCGTAGATGCCCGGCACGTTGGTGGCGAAATGCGCGTCGGTCCGGACCCGGCCACGCTCGTCCAGCGCGACGCCGACGGCGTCCAACCCGAGCCCCTGGATGAACGGCCGCCGCCCGATCGACAGCAGCACGATGTCGGCCTTGATCTGCTCGCCCGCGCCGCCCTTGGCCGGTTCCAGCGTCAGCGTCACGCCATCATTGCCGGCGCGCGCGGCGGTGACCTTTGTCCCCAGCCGGAACTGCAAGCCCTGCTTCGCCAGGATGCGCTGGAAGGCACGCGCCACCTCGCCGTCCATCGTCGGCACGATGCGGTCGAGGAACTCCACCACCGTCACCCGCGCGCCCAGCCGGCGCCACACGCTGCCGAGTTCCAGCCCGATATAGCCGCCGCCGATCACCACCAGATGCCCCGGCACCTGGTCCAGTTCCAACCCGCCGGTGGAGGTGATGACCTGCTTTTCGTCTACTTCGACCCCGGGCAACGGCATGCTCTCGCTGCCGGTGGCGATGACGATGTGCTTCGTCGCGTGCACCGTGCCATCCACGTCCACCTTGCCGGGCGCGACGATGCGGCCGGTGCCTTTCAGCCAGGTCACCTGGTTCTTGCGGAACAGGAACTCCACGCCTTTGACATTGGCCGACACCACCTCGGCCTTGCGCGCCTGCATGCGCGCCAGGTCGAGTTTTACCGCGTCCACCAGCACGCCGTGATCGGCCAGCGCGTGCCGCGTGTGGTCGAATTCCTCCGACGACTGCAACAGCGCCTTGGACGGGATGCAGCCGATGTTCAGGCAGGTGCCGCCGAGCGTGGCGCGCTTCTCCACGCAGCCGACCTTCATTCCGAGCTGCGCCGCGCGCAACGCGCAGACATAGCCCCCGGGACCGGAGCCGATGACGATGACGTCGAAGGAATCGCTCATCGGGATGTGGGCAGCATTCTGGAAGCGAGTGGCAAATAGATAGCGGCTGCGGCCATGGCCGCCATCACCAATGTGAACAACGCGATTGCCATCGACCACATCGCGCCTCGGTTCGGCTTGGTCTCCAGTGCTGTCATGATATCGCCCCGCGAACGCTCGACCTCGGCCTTTGTAGCCAAATGAGGCATCTGAGCGTGAATACCTGCAATCAAGGGCTCAAGACGCCCCAAGATCTGTCTCACGTCTCGAGCCTTCCCTTCCAGGCGGCTCACCCGAGCCTCCAGCCCAAAATCTCCGGGACCGCCGCCTCCCAGCATCATCGATCTGAGGACGCGGTCGTTATCAGGCCGTCTGCGTCCCGCCTCCGCACGCGCGCGTTGGAACTCGTTGTAGGATTCTCTCATGACGATGGTGCCCTGCTGTTGGCAACATCCGTCAACAAGGTCCGGGCGGCATCCAACTCCTTGGTGCAGGAAGCAAGCGACGCTTTCAACCCATTACCATAAGGTCGTCCCAGCTCTTCGTGTTCCGCAAAAGCGGTTAACACCCTCATGACATGCGCAAGGCGAAGATCCGCTTCTACAGCGGCGAGACCAGGTTCCGCCCCCCTGAAGGCGCGGTCATTTAAATCCTTGGCCACAATGAGCAATTGCCCGACGATGCCGGTCAGGTCCCGAACCTGCGTAGCGAGTGCAGTCGTGTCGTTCATATTGCTGTCGGCATCGTCACTCATTACAGATCACCCAACCAGGACGTAGCCTGACTCGCGGGCATAACTATCCCAGATAAAATTACCGCGGTCCCGCATCAGAAGCTAGACCCCCAGCAACAGCCGCCGCGGATCCTCGATCGCTTCCTTCACCCGCACCAGGAACGACACTGCCTCGGACCCGTCGATGATGCGGTGGTCGTACGACACCGCCAGATACATCATCGGCCGGATCTCCACCTTGCCGGCCACCGCGATCGGCCGCTCCTGGATCTTGTGCATCCCCAGGATCGCCGATTGCGGCGGATTGAGGATCGGCGTGGACATCAGCGAGCCGTACACCCCCCCGTTGGTGATGCTGAACGTGCCGCCGGACAGTTCGTCCAGCTTCAACGCCCCCTCGCGCACCCGCTTGCCGAAATCCGCAATCGCACGCTCGATCCCGGCAAAACTCATCGCGTCGGCGTCGCGGATCACCGGCACCACCAGCCCGGCCGGCCCACCCACTGCGATGCCCATGTGCACGAAATTCTTATAGACGATCTCATCGCCGTCGATCTCCGCATTCACCGCGGGGAACTCCTGCAGCGCCACGCAGCAGGCCCGCACGAAGAACGACATGAACCCCAATCGCGCGCCGGCGTGCTTCTTCTCGAACGCCTCGCGATAGGTCGAGCGCAGCGCCATCACCGCCGACATGTCCACCTCGTTGAAGGTGGTCAGCATCGCCGCGGTGTTCTGCGCCTCCTTCAGCCGCGCCGCGATGGTCCGCCGCAGCCGCGTCATCCGCACCCGCTGCTCGCGCGGTTCCGCCACGCGCGGTGGCTTTGCCGCGGGCGGCGCGGCCGGAGCCGGCGCCGGCCGGTTCAGGAACGCCAGCACGTCGCCCTTGGTGATGCGCCCGTCCTTGCCGCGGCCCTCGCCGATCTGCTCGGGCGCCACAAGCTGCTCTTCCATCAGCTTGGCTGCCGCGGGCAGCGGCTGCACCCAAGGGCTGGCCGGACGCGACACCGGCCCGAGCGGCCGTGGCGGCGGGTTCACCCCGGCCGGAGGATTGGCCGCCGCCCGTCCCGCCGCGACCGGCTCGGGTTCCAACGCGTCCGCTGGCCGGGACATCGCGGGCGCGGCTGGTGGTTGTTGCCGCGGTGCCGGCCGCGCAGGCGCGGCGGACGGCGCGGCCGTCCTGGCGGCGGGCGACAACGCGGCCGCCTGCGCGCCCGCTTCCAGCACCGCCAGCAGCGCGCCGACCTCCACCTCGCCGCCTTCCGGCACCGAGATCGAGGTCAGCACCCCCGCCGCCGGTGCGTTCACCTCGACGGTTACCTTGTCGGTCTCCAACTCCACCAGCGGCTCATCCATGGCGACCGCGTCACCCTCGCGCTTCATCCAGCGCACAACGGTGGCCGAGGTGACGCTCTCGCCCAACGTGGGCACCTTGATCTCGGTCGTCATTTCCTGCTCCTCAGCCGATGCAAAATTCAATCGACGCCCAACCAACCGATACCGGGCGTTCTGACTCTGACGCCGCGAGCCCGGTCGTTCACGTGTCATTGCGAGCGAAGCGAAGCAATCTCCCCGGCATGGCGCACCAATGCGCGCAGGAGATTGCTTCGCTTCGCTCGCAATGACGGCGTTGGCCGAGCGGCCGAACCGTCAGGATCACGACACCAGCTCAATCGACGCCCACCTCAACCGATGCCCGCCTCACCCAATTCCCAGCGCCGCCGCGACCAGCGTCGCTTGCTCCCGACCATGCGCACGCGCCGAGCCGGTCGCCGGACTTGCCGCCGCCTCGCGCCCGACATAGGCCGGCCGCATCACCTTGCTGTCCAGCCGCCCCAGCACCTTCTCGATGCGGCGATCGACGAAATTCCAGGCGCCCATGTTCTCCGGCTCCTCCTGGCACCACACGACGTCGGCCCGATGATATGGCGCCAGCATGCGGCCCAGCGTCACCTCCGGAAACGGATAGAGCTGCTCCAACCGCAGGATCGCCACGTCCTTCACCTCGTGCGCGCGCCGCTCCGTCAGCAGGTCGTAACAGACCTTGCCGCTGCACAGCACCACGCGCCGCACCTCGTCCGGCGGAGCGATCGCGTCGATCTCCGGAATCACGAACCGGAACCGGCTGCCCTCGCTCAGCTCCGATAACGGGGAAACGGCCAGCTTGTGGCGCAGCAGCGATTTCGGCGTGAACACGATCAGCGGCTTGCGGAAATTGCGGCGCAACTGCCGGCGCAGGGCATGAAAATAATTCGCCGGCGTGGTCAGGTTGCACACCGACATGTTGCGCTCGGCGCAGAGCTGCAAATACCGCTCGATGCGCGCCGAGGAATGCTCCGGCCCCTGCCCTTCATAGCCGTGCGGCAGCAGCAGCGTCAGGCCGGACATGCGCAGCCACTTCGTCTCCCCCGAGGCGATGAACTGGTCGATAATCACCTGCGCGCCGTTGGCGAAGTCGCCGAACTGGCCCTCCCACAGCACAAGGGAGCGTGGCTCGGCCAGCGAATAGCCGTATTCGAACCCCAGCACGCCGGCTTCCGACAGCAGCGAGTTGTACAGTTCGATCTTCGCCTGGTCGGGAGAAATGTTGTTCAGCGGCACGTATTCGTTCTGGTTGGTCTGGTCGATCAGCACCGCGTGGCGCTGGCTGAACGTGCCGCGCTGGCAGTCCTCGCCCGACAGCCGCACCCGGCTGCCCTCCAGCAGCAGCGAGCCGAACGCCAAAGCCTCGCCGGTGGCCCAGTCGATGCCCTGGCCGGACTCCAGCATCGCCTGCTTGGCTTCCAATTGCCGCGCTATCCGGGGATGCACCGCGAACCCGGCGGGCACGCGCGACAACGCCATGCCGATCTGCTTCAGCGTCGCCTCGGGGACGGCGGTGGCTTCCTCCTGGCGTTCGAACTCGGGCTCCGGCGGGTGAAAGCCCGTCCAATGGCCCTCCAGCCAGTCCGCCTTGTTCGGCTTGTACGCCTGCGCGGCCTGGTTCGCTGCGTCCATCGTCCGGGCAAAATCGTCCCACATCGCCTGCGCATCGCCGGCCGGCACCACGCCGTCCGCCGCCAGCCGCTCGGCATACAGCGTGCGCGTGGTCTTCTGCTGGCCGATGGCGCGATACATCAACGGCTGGGTGAACGCCGGCTCGTCGGTCTCGTTGTGGCCGTGCCGGCGGTAGCAGACGATGTCCAGCACGACGTCGGTGGCGAACCGCATGCGGAACTTCGCCGCCATGCGGGCGCAGAACATCACCGCCTCCGGGTCGTCGCCGTTGACGTGCAGGATCGGCGCCTGGATCGACTTCGCCACATCGGTGCAATACAGGCCGGAATAGGCGTGCGCCGGCACCGTGGTGAAGCCGATCTGGTTGTTCACCACCAGGTGCACCGTCCCGCCGGTGCGGTAGCCGATGAGTTGGCTCATCGCCAGCGTCTCATACACCAGGCCCTGGCCGGCGAACGCGGCGTCGCCGTGCATCACCAGCGCCATCACCGAACTGCGCCGCTGGGTGTCGCCGCCGGTGTCCTGCCGGGCGCGCACCTTGCCCACCACCACCGGGTCCACCGCCTCCAGATGCGACGGGTTGGGTTGCAACGACAGATGCACGCTGTGCCCGGCGAGTTCCACGTCGGTGGAGGTGCCGAGATGGTATTTCACGTCGCCCGACCCCTGCACCTCGTCGGGCTTGGAACTCTCGCCGGTGAATTCGGAAAACACCGCGACGAACGGCTTCCGCACGATGTTCACCAGCGTGTTGAGCCGGCCGCGATGCGGCATGCCAATAGCGATCTCCTTCACCCCCTGCGCCGCCACCGTCTCGATGATGGCATGCAGCGCCGGGATGGTGACCTCGCCACCTTCCAGGCCGAAGCGCTTGGTGGTGACGTAGCGCTTCTGGCAGAACACCTCGAAGCCTTCCGCCTCGGTGAGCTGCTGCAGGATGCGGCGTTTTTCCCCCGCGTCGAACGCCGTGCGCCAGGGCGCCCCTTCCACCTTGCGCTGAATCCAGGATTTCTGCTCCGGGTCCTGGATGTGCATGAACTCGACGGCGATCGCGCCGCAATAGGTGTCGCGCAGGAGCCGCACGATCTCGCGCAGCGTGGCGGTCTCGCGGCCCAGCACGTTGTCGATGAAGATCGGGCGGTCGAGGTCGGCGTCGGTGAAGCCGTAGCTGCGCGGGTCGAGCTCGGGATGCGGCGGCGGCACCACCAGTCCGAGCGGATCGAGCCGCGCCTCGAGGTGTCCGCGCACCCGGTAGGAGCGGATCAGCATCAGCGCCCGCAGGCTGGCGATGGTCGCGGCGCGGATCTGCTCCCGTGACAGCGCCGCGGACGGTGCCGGGAGTGGGCGGGCCCACGGCCGGGACGCCGCTTCACCTGCCTGGGCCGGCGTGCCCCCGGCCTCCGGTCCCGACGGCGCGACATGACGCGGCGCCCAGGAAGCCCCGGTGGCCTCCTCCAGCACCGCGCGGGCGTCGTCGTTCAGCGCGCCGAACAGCTCCGCGAAGGTCGGATCGACCGAACCGGGCTCGGCCGCCCAGCGCGCGTATTGCTCGCCAAGGAAAGCCGCATTCGCCCCGCTGAACGCGGAGGCGAGGATATCGACGCCAGCCATTTCGTTATGGACCCCCGTCTGCTTGGCCGCCGTGCATAGGACCGCGTGCCCAGGGGCGGAACCCCGCCTGGACCCGCGCTGGGATTGCTCCCGCCGCATGCCACTGTCCTGCCATGCCTGACCGCGCCAGGAGAAGGCCTCTTGGCGGGTCTTTGGTCGGCTGGCCTGATGGACGGAGAAAGGCGGTGAGGAACGCGCAGTGTCAGATGCGACGGAATGCCGGCATTTCAAGCAAGCCGAGCTGCGGGAAGGCCGCCAAAGCACACCGTGCGCACGCCGCGGGAGAGGTCGCGGCGCGTGAGCGCCGAAGCTGTCGCGGGCCGCACCCTTGTTGTTCCGGATCACACCGCCGGTCGGCCATGGGCCACTGCGAGGCATGGCGTCACCAGCCCGACACGCCGTGCCGAATGACCATCCGCCGGTGCCGCCACTCCGCTCGATTGATTCACCTGGCCCAGCGCGCCCACCAGGCAGCAGGCTCCGGCACGGATCAGGACTCCTGCTGCGTGCGCCTGGCGATCAATGCGACCGGACGAACCATCCGGGCAGTGCCCGCCTGCCCGGATGATGGCCGCCGCCGGTTCGGCCCCTTGTCACTCGCGTGGCCGCCTATCGCCAGACCGCGCACCAGGCGCATTTTGCTTCACCCCTGCGGCGACGGCCCCTGCGTATGGTCTGGCGCCGCCGGCGGGCGCTGCCGCAACTCGGTCATGAACTGGTCGAACTCCGCCTTGTCCTTGGCGAAGCGCAGCCGGTCGAGGAACGTTCCGAACTCCTTCTGCTCTTCCTCCAGCCGGCGCAGCGTCTCGGCGCGATACTCGTCGAACGCCCGGTTGCCGCTGGATGGCGCTGCCTGCGCATGGGCGCGGCCGCTGCCGCAATTCCAGAAACTCTTCCAGTTGGCCCATGGCGGAGCCCCGCCGCCCTGCCATCCACCTTGGTACCCGCCACCCTGGAACCCGCCACGGCGGCCATATCCCCAGCAACCCATGCGTCGACTCCCGATTGTGAAGAACAACACCGCCAATCCGACCGGCCACCAGAACATGAACCCAAGGATCGTCGCCACGATCCACAGCGGCCGTGTGGCGTGGCGCCAGTGCCCGTGCCAGTACCATGCGGCGCCATCGGGAGAGCCCCCGGCATTGCCGCCCGGATCGCCCCATGGCCCGCCCGGCCCCGGAGCCCAGGGCGCACCTCCCATGCCCGGGCTGCCATACCCAGATTGGTTCGCCGCAGTAGCCATCGGAGGACCTCATGTGAATGTAAGACACATTTACATATGTGCGGCCGATGCCTCGCGTCAAGCGATTTCCGTCGGCGCCTCCAATCGCTTGCGTGTCCCAAATCCGCGCCTGCGGGCTCGCGCATTTTCACCCCGCGGACCGGAAAATGCCGGTGGCCGGGCGGCCGGGTGTGCTGTTAATATAATTGTCCAACGTCACGTTAGTCAGGCGGACCACCGGCCCAGCCTGAATAAAACCACCAGGTCGCGCGAAGCCGGAGGGAGGGGGAGTTTGTTTCTTGGTAGGCGATCATGGGACCGCGAGACGCCAATGCGACACCGCCGGCCATCGCCGGCGTCGCCGCCGGACCACGTCGATTCCGTTCTGCGTGAAAGCGCCTTAAGCTGCACCCCGGCGGGGCGACGCTCGCTGCGACGATCCCGTCCCGCGCGGAGCCGACCGGGCATGAGCATGCAAAGGACACCGGCGCAGGGCAACGCGGCAGTCGTGTGGGACCTCCCCACGCGGCTGTTCCATTGGCTTGCCGTCGCCCTGGTAGCGGCGGCCTACGCCACCTGGCGGCTCAATTGGATGGACTGGCACGCTCTCGCCGGAGACGCCTTGCTCGCCCTGCTGCTGTTCCGTCTGGCCTGGGGCTTCGTGGGCAGCGATACCGCCCGCTTCGCCCGGTTCCTCGCCTCCCCGCGCGCCGCCGCCCACCATCTCGCGCGGCTGTTCCGCCGCGAGCCGGACACTCAGGTCGGCCACAACCCGGCCGGCGGCTGGATGGTCCTGCTGATGCTCGTGCTCCTGCTCGGGCAGACGCTGACCGGCATCGTCGTCAACAACGACGTCGCGGACGCCGGCCCGCTGACCGACATCATGCCGGCGCCAATCGCGAACCTGGTCACCGATCTGCACGACCTGCTGTGGGATGCACTGCTCGCCGCAATCGCGCTGCATGTTGCCGCGATTGTGATCTACGCCCTGGCGAAAGGGCACCACTTGCTGCGGCCGATGCTCACCGGCCGCAAGCCGCTGCCCCAGGGCAACCTGCCGCCGCGCCTTGCCTCTCCCGCGCTGGCTTTGCTCGTGCTGTGCGGCAGCGCCGCCGCGGCAGCGCTGCTCGCAACCTTCCTGTGAGCCGGTTCAGCTCTTCGGCGGCATGACCTGACCGCGGATCTCGCCCGCCGGATGGTCCTTCGTATGCACGTTGACATACCACTCGCCTGCCATGAACTGCTTGGCCTGCGCTGCCGTCAGCCTGGCTTTGCCGGTGATCGGACTGGACACCGGCGCACCCTTCTTGCTCAGCCAGAGCGTCACCGGACCATTCTTCCCCGCGGCCGCCGGACCATGGAAATGCGCCATGGTCGCCGGGCTCGACAGCCCGCTATAGGCCACCGACCAGGTCACCATGTGCGTGCCCGCGTTGTAGCTCAGCGTCGCCGTCCCGCTGCCGGAGGTCGTCACGGGCGGCACCTGCTGTGCCCCGCTCAACGGCACGGTGAAGGACGCCGGCGCCGCCAGCGCGATCCCCATCGACCCCGCCAAGGCAAGCGGCATCAAAGCAAGTAAAGTCCGACGAGAAACCGACATGTGCATTTGCCTTCCCTGGTTCGCCATGACAACGGAACAATAGCGGCCGAACTCTAGTAGTTGTCCCGACGAACGCAAGCCGCCGGCCTGCAGCCGCTCAGCCGCCCCCGCCGCCGATCCGTCCCCCGGCCAGTCCGAGGCCCTGCAAATACACCAGCACCCCAGCCTCCAGCAGCTCCTCCGGCGCCATCGGCAGTTTCCGCCGCGACGGGCCGCCGCGCACGAACAGCGCGGCGATGCCGTGCGCCATCCCCCACACGTGCAGCGCCATCATCAACGACGGCGGGCGCCTGTCCCGTGGCAGCAAGCCGGCCAGTCGGTCCGCCGCCTCGCGCAGCACGGCGAAGGCGCGGTCGCCGGCGGACTGCAACGCCGGGTGGCCGTCGAAGGCGATCCGCGCCTCGAACATGGCGGCGTAGTGGGCGGGTTCGTCGCGCGCGAACGCCAGGTAGGCGCGGCCGATCGCCTCGAAGGCCCGCAGCGGATCCGGCCGGCCGTCGTTCCACGCAGCGGACAGCATGGCGGCGAAGCGGCCGAAGCCGCGCAGCGCGACTTCCGCCAGCAGCGCCTCGGCGTCGCGGAAATGCCGGTATGGCGCGGCGGGACTGACACCGGCCAGCCGCGCCGCTTCGGCGATGGTGAAACCGGCGGGACCTTTTTCGGCGATCAACGCCGTCGCGGCCTCGACCAGCGCCTCGCGCAGGTTGCCGTGGTGGTAGCCGCGCCGTTCGAATCCGCCCTGCCCTGCCCAACTCATGTGACGCAGCTTTACATCAGGCGGCGTTGCAATCCCAGCCGGCCGATCGGCGCCGCCTTGTGCAGGGCGCGCCGCGGCACACATAACCGGTCGTGCGGCAACCTGCCTGTATTGACCAGGGCGGCGACTGGCGCGGCAAGCGCGTGGTCCGGCCGCTTGCGGCGCGCGCCGCACGCAGCGGCGGTACGTATTGCCATTGGCGCCGGTTTCCATTGACGCCGGCGAAGCGATACGAAGGTCGCCGGGCGGCGCGGTGGCATCACTGGCACCGCCGGGCGGTTACTGAGTAGTTTCCGAGCCTCCCCTCACGGGACTGTTTATGCATATTGCCGTGACGACCGGACCCGTGGCGGCCAGGATGCCTGGCAAGTGCCGCGATCGCCCGGCCTGCCGGGACCGAAGCTGAGAGTTCCTGGAGCTCCGCGTCCGCTACCCAACGACACCGCGAGGCGCACTCCAATGGGGGACTACCGCACATTCTTCATCGACAGCGGGAGCCATGCCGTCGCCGACCACATCCAGGCGGATGTCGCCGCCATCAATGGCATCACGGCTGTATCTATGATTCTCGAGGTCATTTGCCGCACGACAGGCATGGGTTTCGCCGCGGTCGCGCGAGTGACCGAGGATCGCTGGATCGCCTGCAAAGTGCGGGATGAAATCAGGTTTGGCCTTCAGGCGGGTGACGAATTAACCCATCTTATTCACCGGATAAGTCGATCCCGGATTGATAGTGAGCAAGCAATGGAACCCGGCGCGCCCCATCCGCGGCAGGGTGACCCGCATTTCAGTCCATATCTGTCAGGCGCCAGGGGTTGATCAGGAGGGGTT
>DATLQW010000133.1:0-9759 GCA_035535035.1 Acetobacteraceae bacterium | reverse complement strand
CCGGTGGTGTTGCCCATCATCACGATCACCGGCGGATAGGGCGACAGGTCCATGTCGAACTTGCGTTCCACCAGGGTACGGAAGCGCGGGCTCAGCAGGTCGCGGACCACGGCGCCGAAGCGCGGGCCGTAGCGCAGGTCGGGCAGGCCGTAGCTGCCGCGATCGGGAATGCGCGGGGCGTGCGACAGCACAGCGTCCTTCAGCCCGGGGTCGATCGCCTGGTCCACGAAGGCGTAGTCGTATGGGTCGTGGCGCAGCTCGGCCGCAGCGATCGCGGCCTCGTCCAGCAGCGCCAGCGGGGCTTCGGTGGGGTGCATGGTGGTGGTTCCTCCTGCCCGCCCCCGGTAGTGCCGCGGGGCCTCGACGGGAAGGGGTGGGGGAGCGGCCGGGGCGCGGCATTGACCTGGATCAAACGGAACCAGGTCGTGACGGTTACGATCGTGTGCAAAGCCGGTGTGCCTGCTTCCACCTTTGCTTAACCCGGCGCTGGCAGCATGCCGGAATGCCCGACACTCCCGTTGCACCGAACGCGCCGTTCCCCTACGATCCCGGCCTCGACCGCCGCGTTTCGCGGGTGGGGGATGACATGCGTGACATGCAGGCCGGGATCGCACGAGTGGAAACCGCGCTCGCCGAGATCAAGGCGATGCTCGCCGCCGCCCTGCCGCATCTCGCCACGCGGGCGGAACTCGCCCAATTGCGCGGCGAACTTCGCGCCGTCCTCGGGGAAAAACCGGGCAAGCTCTATATGTGGGGCATCCTGGCGGTGCTGGTCGCCGCCTACGCCGCGGGCCTCGCCGGACTGGCCGTCCTGAAATAGCGCCGGGTTTGCCCTCCGCCGCATCCGCTTGCAGGATACGGCCCGACCCCGGAGGGACCATGGACCGACCGACCTGGCAGGCGGATGTCTTCGCCGCGCTGCAAGCCGCCCGCATCACCCAACTCGCCTACGTGCCCGACGCCGGCCACGCGCATCTGATCGCGGCGGCGCACGCCGACCCCGCCATGCAGGCGATCGTGCTCACGACGGAGGAAGAAGGCATCGCGCTCGCCGCCGGTGCCTGGCTGGGCGGCCAGCGCGCCTGCCTGCTCATGCAGTCCTCCGGCGTCGGCAACTGTATCAACATGCTGTCCCTGCCGGTGAACTGCCGGATGCCGTTCCTGACCCTCGTGACCATGCGGGGCGAGTGGGGCGAGTTCAATCCGTGGCAGGTGCCGATGGGTGCCGCCACGCCCACCGTGCTGACGGCCGCCGGCGTGCACGTGCGCCGCACCGACCATCCGGGGGAAGCCGCCGAGACGGTGGCCGCCGCCGCATCGCTCGCGTTCGATTCGGCGGTGCCGGTGGCGGTACTGTTTTCCCAACGCCTGATCGGCAGCAAGGTGTTCGTGAAATGACTCCCGACCGCATGCACAACGAAGGCACGCTCGATCGCCGCGCCGTGGTGGCGGAGCTGGTGCGGGACCCGGGCGAGCTACTGGTCGTGAGCGGCCTCGGCTCGGCCACCTACGACGTGGGCGCGGCGGGCGACCGGCCGCTGAATTTCTATCTGTGGGGCGCGATGGGCGGGGCGGCGATGATCGGCCTCGGGCTCGCGCTGGCGCAGCCGCGCCGGCACGTGCTGGTGCTGACCGGGGACGGGGAGATGCTGATGGGCATGGGCGCGCTCGCCTCCATCGCCGCGGCAAAGCCACCGAACCTCGCGATCGCGGTGCTGGACAACGCCCGCTTCGGCGAGACGGGGGCGCAGCGCTCCCACACCGGCCATGCAACGGACCTCGCCGCCGTCGCCGCCGCCTGCGGCTGGGCCGCGGTCGCCACCGCCCGCGATAGGGACGAGGTCGCCGCACTCAAGCCCCGGTTGCGCAGCGAGGCGCTGTTCGCGGTGTTGAAGATCGCCCCCGCCGAAGTGCCGCGCCACCTACCCCCGCGCGACGGCGCCTATCTCACGGACCGCTTCCGCCGCGCGCTCGGCGTGGCGGAAGGCTGAGCCCCGCCTTTTCTCCCTCCCCGCTTGTGGGGGAGGCGCCCCGCATCGCGCGCCCGATGCGCCACCGGTGATGAAAAACGCCCTTCCCCCCTCTCCTCCCGCGCTTGCGGAAGAGGGGGAGAAGAACGGCGCCCTCGTCGTCAGATTCCCTGAAACCAGGAGTTTTCATGGCAGGACCGGACCGCTGGCATGGCGCCCGCTTCCGGTTATGATCCGGTCATGTCCGCGTTGTTCCTCGAAGACCTCCAGGTCGGCCAGCGCTTCACCAGCGCGGCCCAGACGATCGACGCGGACGCGATCCGCGCCTTCGCCGCCGCCTGGGACCCGCAACCGTTCCACCTGGACGACGCGGCGGCGGCGGGGACCCTGTTCGGCGGCCTCGTCGCCAGCGGCTGGCACACCGCGGCGCTGACCATGCGGTTGCTGGTCACCTCCGGCCTGCCGCTCGCCGGCGGCATCATCGGCTCGGGCGGCATGCTCGCCTGGGAACGGCCGGTGCGCCCCGGCGACACCCTGCACGTAACCTGCGAGGTGCTGGAGGTCACCCCTTCCCGCTCGCGCCCCGATCGCGGCACGGTCCGGGTGCGCTGCCTGACCGTAAACCAGAACGGCGAGACGGTGCAGAGCTTCACCCCGAAGCTGGTGGTGACCCGCCGCCCCGCCAGGGAGACTGCCGATGGCTGAGAAGTTGCTCGCCGGCGAGACGGCGCTGGTGACCGGTGCGGCCTCCGGCATCGGCCGCGGCATCGCCCGCGCGCTGGCCGCCGAGGGCGCCCGCCTCGTGCTGACCGACATCGACCCCGCGCGCGGCGGCGCCGTCGCCGCCGAACTCGGCGCCGCCTTCCTGCCCGCCGACCTGTCGCGCCCGGACGCCGCGCGCCCGCTGTTCGACGCGGCCCTTGCCGTGGCCGGCGGATGCCTGTCGCTGTTCGTCCACAGCGCTTCCCCGCGCCGGCCGGAGACCCAGCACCTGCTCGTGGTGACGGAAGCCGAGTGGGACGCGATGATCACGACCAACCTGCGCACCGGCTTCGTGCTCGGTCAGGCGGCGGGGCGGCACATGATCACGCAGGGCGTCCGCGGGCGGATGGTCTTCGTCACTTCCCTGCATGCCGAGACCCCGCGCAACCTGCCGCACTACAGCGCTGCCAAGGCCGGCGAGACGATGCTGGTGAAGGAACTTGCCCGCGCCCTCGGCCCGCACGGCATCAGGGTGAACGCGATCGCCCCGGGTGCGATCCCGGGCGGCGGATTCGCCGCCGATGTGGCGACGCTGGAGCGGATGATCCCGCTCGGCCGCACCGGCACGCCCGAGGATATCGCCGCGATGGCCGTGGCGCTGCTGTCCGACCGGTTCGCCGCCTATGTTACCGGCACGACGGTGGCGGTGGACGGCGGCCTGGCCCTCTATAACTGGATCGCCCCGCCGCCCGACTGACCGGCAGCGCGGCGTGGAGGATGATGTCGCACGAGCGCCCCCCCGATCCGGCCGCAACCCTGTCGCGCCAGCAGGGCGTGGCGTTGTGGCGCGAAATCGCCGAGCACCTGCGCGCCGAGATCGCCGCAGGCACGCCCGCCGCCGGCGCGCGACTGCCCTCGGAAGCCGAGCTCGCCCGCCGTTTCGGCGTCAACCGCCACACCCTGCGCCGCGCGCTGGAGGAATTGGCGCGCGCCGGCCTGGTCCGCATCGCCCAGGGCCGCGGCAGCTTCGTCTCCGAGGACGTGCTCGATTACACGGTCGGTCCGCGCACCCGGTTCTCGGAATGGATCCGCCGCCACAACAAGGAACCCTCCGGGCAGGTGTTGCGGCTCGCCGAGGTGCCGGCCGAGCCGCCGGTGGCGCGCGGGCTCGGCATCGCGCCAGGTGCCGCGGTGATTCTGCTGGAGCGGCTGGGCTTTGCCGACGACCGGCCGGTGAGCCTGGCGGCGCATCATTTCCCGACGACGCTCGGCCCCGGCCTGCTGGAGGCGTTGCGCACCGCCCCCGGCATCACCGAGGCGCTGGCCGCGATCGGCATCGCCGACTACCGCCGCGCGGTAACCCGCGTCACCGCGCGGTTGCCCACGCCGGAGGAAGCCGCGCTGCTGCGCACCCCGCGCTCCCGCCCGCTGCTCGTGACGGAGAACGTCAACGTCGACGCCGCGGGGCGGGTGGTCGAGTTCGGCCTGGCGCGCTATCCCACCCCGCGAGTGCAGATCGTGTTCGAACCCTGAAGGTCCCCCCGATGTCCGATCTCGTTCTTACCGGCGGCGCGGTGCTGCTGCCCGGCGCCGGGCTGCGGCCCGTGGCGCTGACCCTCGCCGGCGGCCATATCGCGGCGGTCGATCGCGCCGGGTCCGGGCGGGGGGCGGTGGGGCGGCAATTCGACGCCTCCGGCCTCTGGGTGCTGCCGGGGGTGATCGATCTGCACGGAGACGCGTTCGAACGCCAGGTGCAGCCACGTCCGGGCGTCGATTTCCCGGTGCCCCTGGCGATCGAAGATACCGAGGCGCAGTTGCTCGCCAACGGCATCACCACCGCCTATCTCGGCGTGACCCTGTCGTGGGAACCCGGGCTGCGCGGGATCGAGACCTGGCGCACCCTGCTCGCCGCGCTGGCGGCGCACCGGGGATGCTGCGACCTGCGCGTGCATCTCCGCTGGGAGGCCTACAACCTCGATGCGCTGGGGACGGCCGAGGCCGATATCCGCGCCGGGCGCGTGCATCTGCTGGCGTTCAACGACCACACCCCGGCGATCCTGGAGAAGATGGGCGATCCCGCAACGGCGGCGAAATACACCGAGCGCGCCGGGGTGCACCCGGACGCATTCCGGGCGCTGGCGAAGCAGGTGGCGACGCGGGCGGCGGAGATTCCGGCGGGCCAGGCGCGGCTGGCCGCCGCGGCGCGGGCGGCGGGCATCCCGCTCGCCAGCCATGACGATGCGACGGTGGACGACCGCATCCGCTTCCGCGACCTCGGCGCGCGCATCTGCGAGTTCCCAATGGCCGAGGCGGTGGGCCAGGCAGCGCGGGCGGCCGGCGATGCGGTCGCGATGGGCAGCCCAAACGTGCTGCGCGGGAAGTCGCATCTCGGCTGGGCCTCGGCGGCGCGGCTGGCCGAGGCGGGTACCTGCTCGGTGCTGACGTCGGATTATTTCTACCCCGCGCTGCCGCGTGCGGCGCTGGTCCTGGCCGGGCGCGGGATGCTCGACCTGGAACGGGCCTGGGGGCTGATTTCGGCCGCACCGGCGGCGGCGGCGGGGCTGGACGATCGTGGCGTGATTGCCGAGGGGCGGCGGGCCGATCTCGTGGTGCTGGCACCGGCGACGGCGGAGCGGCCGGCGCGTCTGGTGGCGACCATCGCCGGCGGGCGGGTCGCCTGGATCGGGGACGAGGGCGCCTCCCGCCTCACGTGATCGTTGGTCGCACCGGATAACGCCTTCGTGCACAGCGTGACGGCGCTGTTGACCGGAGGATGCCGCTTTGCCCTGGAATCGCCCGTTTTTCTTCCTGGAGACTCCGTCGCATCGCGCCGCCGGCGCGGCATCGCGCCTGGGTCCCTGCGCGGGGCTTGTCGTGCTGGGTCTGTGCGGTTGTGCCGGCCCCGCGCCCACGCGGCCGGTGTCCGCAGCGGTGGCGGCGCCGCCGGCCTACGCCTCGCCCCAGAAGGTAAATGACGTCTCCGCCGCGCTGAACGAGAGGCTCGACCACATGCTGGCGGCACCGGCGACGCGCTCCGGACAATGAACCGCGGCGGGCGCGCGACGGCGCCCGGCTGACTGTCCGGCCCTGCGGGGACCTGGCGCGCCGCGCCGGGGACGGCGGTCTGGGCTCGGGCTGGCACGGACCGGGCGTCGGGCGCGTCCCGGCGCGAGCGGGTTGCTCCTGTGCGGCGGGCCCGGTCTCGGACCGGGGTGATTTTCCCACATGCGGAAACGGCGGTTAACCGTCGGGAAAGATTTCCGGCGGAAGCTGCGGAGCGTCGCCATTGGAGGTCCCCATGGATCGGTGCTCCGCATTTCCCGGCCGGCCCGCGCCCTGCAAGCGTGACCTGCCCGGATTGGTCGGTCCGCTGGCGTATCTCGGGCTGCTGATCCTGAGCGGCTGCGCGGGGGGAAGTGCGCCGCAGGCGGTGAACGCCGCGGCGCTGGCGCAACGCGCCTATGCGAGCAACGGAACGATCCGTTCGGTGTCGGATGCGCTCGATCAACGGCTTGATCTGATGCTGGCGGTCCGGATGGACGGCCTTCAGCCGTAGGGCGTCGGTCAGGGCGGGCAGCCGATGTGCCGGGATCTGAATAATGTGCTATTATTATTTGTAAGACCAAAAAAGATATTATATAGATAAAAAATGCATCTGTCGCGATGTTTTCGACCATCTGCCACGCAATCCGGCGGAGAACCGTCGTTAACGGTTACGCTTGACTCTTGGGTTGCATAATCTTTATATTCATATTCTTAATTTATGGATGTTTTGCATGCGCTCGCTCCTCGCTGCCGGCTCCGCCCTGTGCCTTTCCGTCCTTCTCGCCGCCGCTCCGGCCAAGGCCGCCCTGACGGCGTCGGAGCTTGCGCTGGACGAAGGGGTCCTCAATCAGTTCAATGTTGTCACTTTCGGAGACTACACTGCCAATAATGAGACAGAAGGACGGGTCGCCGCCGGCGGGAACTTCTCCGGCGGGGATCACAACGTCTGCTTCAACGGTTGCAGCGGCGACACCGCCCCGATCGGCGGCGTGACCTATGGCGCGCTGAACGTCTGGGGCAACGTGAGCGGCGGGGCCAACTCCGGCAGTTCAGGGGCCGATTTCTACATCCAGGGCAACAATGCCGGCGGCAGTACGCTCCAGATGCAGGGCGACGGCGGCGTGAATATCGCCGGGACCAACAACGGCACGATCTCCAGCCCCCGCTTCATCAATACCGGTGCCCCCGGCGCCGGCAACACGTCGAATCTCAATGGCGCGCCGGTCAACACCAACCAGCCGACGACGACGACCTTTCCCTTCGCCACCACGATTCCGTTCCAGAGCGCGCTCAACGATCTCGCTTCCAGCATCGCTCTGGATGCGGCGGCGACCACGCCGCAGACCCTGGGCGCCAACGGGAACAACACGCTCGTCACCGCAACCGCGGCGTCGGGCAACTACAACGGCAAGCAGTACGGGTTCATCACCACCACGATGGCCGACCTGGCCTCGCAGCAGAATTTCCAGGGCATCGACACCAACGGCCTCGACGCCGTGTTCGTGGTCGTGACCGGCACATCGTTGTCCGGCATGCCGAACATGAACAGCAATTATAACGAAACGAACGTGATCTGGGACTTCGTCGATGCCACCACGCTGAACTTCGCCGGCAGTTGGTACGGCCAGATCCTGGCCCCGGACGCCACCGTG
The DNA here is from genome assembly GCA_035535035.1 of Acetobacteraceae bacterium. Taxonomy (GTDB): domain Bacteria; phylum Pseudomonadota; class Alphaproteobacteria; order Acetobacterales; family Acetobacteraceae; genus JASHVB01. Next base: position 2,390 of record DATLQW010000133.1, on the reverse strand, counting down.
TCCAACCCGAGCGGCAACCTGACCGGCACTGTCATCGCCAACTCGATCATCCAGGGTGGCGAAATCCACCAGGACACCGGCGGCTACTTCCTGCCCACCGGCGCCCTGAGCGGCCTGCCCACCACGACCGTCAGCCAGAGTTCGCCGGTCGTGGAACCTTCGACGCTCGCGGTCCTTTTCGTCGGCATTTTCGGGCTCGCGTTTGCGCGGCGCAAAATCGTCCGCGCCGCCGCCTGAGGCGAGGGTTCGACACTTCGGCAGCGAGGCCAGGACAGCTCTACTCCGCCGCCTCCCGCCAAGAGCTCGCCCTTGGCGGGGACCCCGGGGAGCAACGTCCCTGTAGCCTCCCGACGTGCCAGTGCTTCGGCACAGAGGTTTTGACGGGTTGAACAGCGGGCTGCATTCGACCCAGAGCGGCCGTACGAATCGGACAGCCTACCGTCCCGGCTGCCATCCGGAGTAACGGGGTAGGTCCTCTGGATCGAGAAGCCAGCCCACGTCGTGTGACGTCCATATGTGCATGGCGGGCCTGGCGCCAGGATCATCGTCCAGCGTCGGCACACGCAGAATGACGTGTGCCTGGGCAGGCCGCTCTGCCATGAGATGCGTGCCACATACCGAGCAGAACCAACGCAGCTTACCTGGTGAGGACTCAAACGCGCGAAGGTGGTTCTCGCCCATCGTCCAGCGGAAGTGCTCCCGCATGACACCGGCCGTGGTCGCGAACGCGCTCGCGTGAGCCTTACGGCACGCCACGCAATGGCAATGCGCGATCGGCATATCGAGCTGGTCCACTTCGTAGCGCACTGCCCGGCACAGGCAGCTTCCCTTCAGCGCCATTCGGCCGGTCACCCTTCAGCCTGGACTGGCTTGCTCATGTAAACGGTGATCCCGAGCCTGGGCCATTCCTCCCGATCCACGCCGTAACCCAGCTTGCCGTAAAGCTGTACGTTCATGGCAAAAAGCTTGTTGGTGAAAAGCCTAATGACTGGATGACCCTGCGCCGCAGCCACCTGCTCGGCATGAGCCAACAGCTTTCGACCCAGGCCCCTGTTCTGAAATGCGGGAGATACTGCGACATTCTCAATAAGAAGATGGTCATCACTTGGAACCATCTCGATAAGAGCCGCCAGCTTGCCATCCATATGCAGGAGATCGATGCGGTGTTTCCGCACGGCTTCATCATAGTCGGCGGTCATAGGTAAAGGCTCCCGCCCGATGACCGGAACCCATTTGGAATAGGCTTCGCGTGTCAGAGAACGGATGGCTCCAGCATCTTCCGCGGTTGCCGGCCGCAACGAGCAGGCTGCGGTGGCATGAAGCCTGGGTGGCCCCATCTTGAACCATGCCTTTGCGATTCTGCCATCCTCAATCTCGTAGATGGCAACGACATCCACCTCGCCAGGACCGTCCGGGAAGCTGCGCGTGACCGTCTCCTGATCGACCACCACGTTGGCGACGGCGATGCGCTTGATCAGTTGCCCGTGCAAGTTCGGTTCCTTGAACCGCGCCAGGTGGCGCTCGCGAATCTCTGACGCTCCACGCGCCAGGAGGCGGTCGGGGAACTCGTAGTAATGGCAGTCTTCGGACCACCAGGGCATGAAGGCGTCGATATCGCGGGCGTTGTAGGCGTCGAGCTGTTTCTGCACAGGTCGTTCGATGTCGGCGGTGCTGCTGGCGTCCATTGTGGGGTCTCTCCAAATGCAAAAACCCCCGCGACGGTTGTCGCGGGGGTCGAAGCATGTCCTCGAAAGAGCCTTGGCTCAGGCGATGGTGTTATCCCTCACAAGCCTGGCCAGATTTCGGCACACACGACAAACCCGCCGCGGTTGAGACGGCGTCGGCGTCGGTCAGCGGCGCTCTGGGTCTGCCACATCCTGACAAGAGCCTGCCGTTTCCTGGCTCGTTGCGTCAAGCACCTTCTAAGGTCCGTTCCCCACCCAAAGCCGCCTATCCGAGGGGACCCGAACCCACCGGCATCAGGGCTGGGCAACCAGGATCCTATCTCCAGCAACCCGTCAAAACCTCTGAGCCAAAGGTACTCGTGGTCCGATGCCAACGCCTGCTTCGTGGCGTTGGCTGAATCGGCCCACAAAAACAAGCTAGTGCTCTGACCCATGCTGAATCATCTGTTTGTGTCAGAGCACTAGGGCGTGTCGTCATTTAGGGGATTCCCACGAAGGGAATCGCGTGATTCCTAGGCGGTCAACCGATTCGGAGGTTGACCTGTGCCCCGTTATGCCCTGCGCGATGATCAATGGGACCGCATTCGCGATCTGCTGCCAGGCCGGGAGGGCCACGTGGGCGTCACGGCGGCGGATAATCGCCTGTTTGTGGAGGCGGTGCTCTATCGCTATCGGGCTGGCATTCCCTGGCGTGACCTGCCGGAA
>DATLQW010000132.1:0-11731 GCA_035535035.1 Acetobacteraceae bacterium | reverse complement strand
AACCCCTCCTGATCAACCCCTGGCGCCTGACAGATATGGACTGAAATGCGGGTCACCCTGCCGCGGATGGGGCGCGCCGGGTTCCATTGCTTGCTCACTATCAATCCGGGATCGACTTATCCGGTGAATAAGATGGGTTAGGGTACCCCGTTCAACGGACTGGCCGCAATGCGGATATCTTGATTTACGTATGCGCAGGCACTGGACCTGAAGCTCCGGAATCCACTCCGTGCAGGCAGTCAAACCACCCCAGGCCCCCCCTCCCGCACCCGTCGATCGGTCCGCGAATCGCCACCTCGCATCAGGCACCCAGCGTCAACAGACCCCGCGCGTTGCTCCCCCGCCCCGCCACCTCAGCCCGGAAGCGGAGTGCCCGTAACCCCGGCGCAATAGTCGAGCAACTCATCCTGCAGCTTCGCCCGCCCCGCAGCCGGATGCACCCGCTGCTGCTTCTGGTGATAAAAATACCGCCCGGTCACCGCAGCGGCCGGATCGTCGCTCGCGGCCAGCCACGCCTGCGTGACCGCGCCCTGAGCCAGGTCGTCCGGCGCTCCCGGGCCGCCCATTTTCGTTGGGACCCAGCCGGGTTCGAGCGCGTTCGACAGCACCCCGGGCCACCGGCGGGCGACCGCGAACGCCAGCACCACATCGAGCAGTTTGCTGTCCGAATAGGCTTGCGCGCCGTTCCAGCGCCGCGCCGTCCATTGCGGATCATGCAGATCAGCCGTGCCGCCCCGATGCATCCCGGAACTCAAATACACCAGCCGGTGCGGCGGCAGCATCAACGCCGTCAGCAGGTACGGCGCCAGCACGTTGATGGCGAACACACGCGCGAAACCGTCAACCGTCTCGGTGCGCGGTTCGCGATACCCGACTCCCACATTATGGATCACCGCATCGTAGCGGCCCAGTTCGTTCGCCTGCGCTGCGACCAGCCGCATCTGCGCGATGCTCGCCAAATCGCCGGCGACGACGGCCTCGGCTTGCGGCAGCGCGCGGCGCGCGTCTGCGGCGCGCGCGTCACTGCGCGCGTGCAACGTGACCTGGTGGCCTTGGCTGACCAGCAACCGTGCCGCCAGCAAGCCAAGTCCGTCGGATGAGCCGGTAATGAAAATGCGCGACATCGGCGTTCCTTTCACGGTTGATCGGGATGGATGTGCAGTGGCCCTGCTTCCTGCATCCGAATCGGCCGCCGTGGCACCCCCCTCTCGCCAAATCGTTGCCATGGGCTAGGTTGCGCCTGCCCGCAGGAGCCCGCCCATGCCCGACGCCGCCAGCCCGCTCGCCACCGACCCCTTTGCCCGCTTCCGGGAATGGATGGCGGAGGCCAAGGCGAGCGAGCCGGCCGACGCCAACGCGATGACCGTTGCCACGGCGACGCCGGACGGGCGGCCCTCGGCCCGCGCCATCCTGCTGAAGGGCGTCGATGCACGGGGGTTCGTGTTCTACACCAACCAGCAGAGCCGCAAATCCGTGGAACTCGCGGCCAACCCGCACGTGGCGCTGCTGTTCCACTGGAAGTCGCTGGCTCGGCAGATCCGCATCGAGGGCGCGGTGGAACCGGTCACCGATGCGGAAGCCGATGCGTATTTCGCCTCGCGGCCGAGGATTTCGCGGCTGGGCGCCTGGGCGTCGGACCAGTCGCGCATGCTCGACGACCGACTGACGCTGGAACGGCGGCTGGCGGAATACGAGGCGAAATACCCGGGCGAGGACATTCCGCGCCCGCCGCACTGGTCGGGCTATCGCGTCATCCCGGCGAATTTCGAGTTCTGGCAGAACATGCCGTTCCGGCTGCATGACCGCACCACCTACACCCGCATTGCGGATGGCGGCTGGACCGCCGGCAAGCTGTTTCCGTGACGGCCGCATCGGAGTTGTTGCATCGGGACCTGACGAGCAATTTGCTGCTTTCCCTGCAACATTGCGCAGGAACCGGGCAACGGTGGTTGGCATATCCGCAAGCAAGCAAGGTTGCCGCCGTCCAGGCCTTGCACTGATGCCCGTCCCGCCGCAGCAGGAAGCGACCGCCGCCATGCTGACGCGGCTCGCCGGTGCGCCGCCGATCGAGACGCATATCTCGCTGGTGTTCATCGGCGCCGACACCGTGTGGAAACTGAAGAAGGCGGTGAAGCTGCCGTTCCTCGACTTCACCCGTGTCGAGGACCGCCGCCGCTTCGCCGAACGCGAACTGGCCCTGAACGCCCCGGCTGCGCCAGGGCTGTATCGCGACGTGCTGCCGGTGGTGCGGCAACAGGATGGGTCGCTGACGCTCGCGCCCGCGGCGACGGACGCGCCGGCCGAGGACTGGGTGCTGCGCATGGCACCAGTGCCGGCGGGGGATTTTCTCGACGCCATCGCTGCCGGCGGCGGGTTGACGCGAACCTTGCAGGACGCGCTCGCCGACGCGGTCGCCGCTTATCATCGCACACTGCCGCCGCTGGAGGGGGTGCTGCCGCCGATGCGGCAGATCGCACTCGGCAACGTGCCCTCGGCGCTCGGCGCGGGGCTGCCGGTCGCCGCGGTGGAAGCCTGGCGGGATGACGTACTGGCGGCACTGCACAGGCTCGATCCGTTGCTTGCCGAGCGCGCCGGTGCCGGGTTCGTCCGCCGCGCCCATGGCGACCTGCATCTGGGCAATCTCTGTCTGTGGCAGGGCAGGCCGGTGCCGTTCGATGCGCTGGAATTCGACGAGACCTTCGCCACCATCGACCTCGCCTACGACCTGGCGTTTCTGCTGATGGACCTGGACCGGCGGGTGGACCGCGCCGCCGCCAACCGCGTGCTGAACCGCTACGTGGCGCGCACCGGCGATGTGGGGCTGGTGCCGACGCTGCCGGCGTTCCTGTCGCTCCGCGCCATGGTGCGCGCCCATGTCGAGGCGCGCAGTGGCCACGCCGCCGCCTGGCAACCCTACCTGCAGGCCGCCCTGGATTATCTGCGCACGGCCCCGGCGATGGTTGTCGCGGTGGGTGGACTGCCCGGTACCGGCAAGTCCACGCTGGCGCGCGCTTTGGCTCCCGGCCTGGGCCGCGCGCCCGGCGCGCTGATTCTGCGCAGCGATGAAATCCGCAAGCGCCAGCACGGCGTGGCGCCGGAGCAACGCCTGCCGCAATCGGCCTATGGCGACGCCGCGAGTCAGGCGGTGTTCGCTGCAATCGCCGAGGGCGTCCGCGTCGCCGCTGCCGGCGGGCACTGCGTGGTGGCCGACGCAACCTTCATCGATCCCGCGCATCGGCGCGCCGTGGAGGACGCCGCGCGCAGGGCGGGCGTCGGCTTCGCCGGATTCTGGCTGGAAGCGCCGCTGCCGGAGCTCGAACGCCGCATCGTCGCCCGCAGCGGCGACGCCTCCGATGCCACCCTGGCGGTGCTGCACGCCGTCGCAAGCGCGGGCACCGGGGCGGGAAGCTGGCGTCCGGTCGATTCCCGCAACGTTGAGGCGGCGCTGGCACTGGCGCGGGCAACACTGCGATGCCATATCGTGCCGTGCTAGAAACGCAGACCTGACCTGCGCCACGAGGTACCCAACACGAGACGGGGTGCCCAACACGAGGAGGAGGCCCAGCCATGGCGATACGCAAAGTGCTGCTGCCCCTGACCGGCACCGCCGCCGGCGAGGCCGCCCTGACCACCGCCCTGATGATCGCGCGAAACTGGAACGCCCACGTGCTGGCGCTGCATGTGCGGGTGGACAGCCGCGACGTGGCACCGCTGGCCGGCGAGGGCCTGTCCGGGGCAATGATCGAGGAAATGATGTCGGCGACCGAAAAGGAAAGCGGCGACCGCGCGCATGCGGTGCGCGGCATGTTCGACCGGTTCGTCACCCGCCATGAGGTGGTGATCGGCGACGCCCGCCCGGACGCCGACCACGCCACCGCGAGTTTCGCGGCGGTGACCGGCCGGGAGGAGGACCTGGTCGCGCAGCAGGCGCGGCTGGCCGACCTCACCGTCGTGCCACACCCGGACGCCGGGGAAGACGTCTCTTCATCCGACGCGCTGCATGCCGTGCTGTTCGATTCCGGCCGGCCGGTTCTGATCTCCCCCCAGTCGGCCCCGGCGGCGATCGGCACCCGGGTCTGCCTGGCGTGGAACGGCACGGCGGAATCCGCCGCCTCGGCGCTCGCCGCCTTGCCGTGGATGCAGCGCGCCGAGGGTGTGCGAATCCTCTCGGCCGACGGCTATCAGCGCCGCGGCCCTGGAGCGCCGGAACTCGCCGCCTATCTCGCGCTACACGGCGTGCATGCCGACATCGAGATGTTCCGCTCGGTCGGCAACTCCGTCGGCGCCGGATTGCTGGCGGCGGCCAACCGGTTCGGCTGCGACCTGCTGTCGATGGGCGCCTATTCGCATTCGCGCCTGCGCCAGCTCATCCTGGGCGGCGTCACGCGGCACGTCCTGGAGAACTCCAACCTGCCGGTGATGATGACCCGCTGAGCCAGTGGCCGCGGCAGAAGATGGCGGACGACGATCGGATCGGTGAGGCGCTGCGGGCCTATGTGAAGCTGTTGCGCGCCGGGAAGGCGGTGCTCGGGCGCGTCGAGCCGCGCCTGGCGGCGGCCGGGCTGACCCCGACCCAGCTCGGCGTGCTGGAGGCGATCCTGCACAAGGGGACCCTGACCCAGCGCGAGCTGGGCCGCAAGGTGCTCACCAGTGCCGGCAACATGACCGACGTGGTGGACAAGCTGGAGGCGCGCGGGCTGGTGCGCCGGATCCGCTCGCCGCACGACCGTCGCATCGTGTCGGTGGCGCTGACCCATCCCGGACAGGCGCTGATCGAAGCGCTGTTCCCGCGCCACGCGCGCGACATCGCCGCCGCGATGGGCGGCCTGTCCCGCGAGGAACTGCGCATGCTTGGCGCCCTGCTGCGCAAGCTGGGCCTGGCCGCTTCGGGTGAGGACACCCCCCTTGCAGAGACCTGCCCCGCCCCCCATTTGCGGCGCTGATCGTTCGATATCGAACGTTTTCACCATCAGGAGGAGGCCCGGCGATGATCGACGTGCGTCCCTTTGCGCAGCTTGGCGCATTCCGCAACGACTGGCTGAACTCGCGGCACCATTTCAGTTTCTCGTCGTATCACGACCCGGCGCGCATGGGTTTCGGCAAGCTTCGCGTGTGGAACGACGACGAGATCGCCGCGGGCACCGGCTTCGACCCGCATCCGCACCGCGAGATGGAGATCATTACCTATGTCCGGGAGGGCGCGATCACCCATCGCGACAGTCTGGGCAACGAGGGCCGCACCGAGGCGGGCGACGTGCAGGTGATGCACGCGGGCACCGGCATCGTTCATGCGGAATACAATTTTGAGCCCGTGCCGACGCGGCTGTTCCAGATCTGGATCCTGCCCGACCGCCACGGCGTGGCGCCGGGCTGGGGCGCTCGGCAGTTTCCGAAGATCGGCGGCGGCCTGGCGGTGCTGGCCAGTGGCCGGGAAGCCGATGCCGGGAGTGGCGCGCTGCCGCTGTATGCCGATGCGGCGCTGCGCGCCGGCACCCTCGCCAGGGGCGAGACCGTGCGCGTACCGCTGGGGCCCGGCCGCGGCGCCTATCTGGTGCCCGCCAGCGGGACGGTGACGGTGAATGGGGTGGCGGTCGGAACCCGCGACGGCGCGGCGATCGAGGACGTGCCGGAGCTGACCATCACGGCCACCGAGGACGCTGAGTTGGTGCTGGTCGACCTGTAACCCCCGCTTCGCGGGCGAGGTGTGCCCAGGACTGGTCAGCCATCGCCGATTGCCGGATGCTGCGCTTCTCCATCTCGCAACTCTTCATGTCGCAACGAGAAGCCAAAAGCATGAACCAACCCCTCCGCGGCGCCGATATCGTCATGCGCGTGCTCCAACGCGCCGGCCACGACACGATCTTCACGCTCTCCGGCAACCACATCATGTCGTTGTTCGACGCCGCGATCGGCACCTCGATCGACCTCGTGCACACCCGCCACGAGGCCGCCGCGGTGCACGCCGCCGACGCCTGGGGCCGGCTGACCGGCAAGCCCGGCATCGCCATGGTCACCGGCGGTCCCGGCCACGCCAATGCCGCCGCCGCGCTGATGACCGCGCTTGGTCAGGAATCGCCGGTCGTGCTGCTGTCCGGCCATACCGAAACCACGCAGCTCGGCCGCGGCGGCTTCCAGGAACTGCGCCAGGCGGAGATGGCCGCGCCGGTCAGCAAGGCGTCGTGGACCGCGAGCGCGGCCGAGACGCTCGGCGCCGACGTCGCCAAGGCGATCCGCATCGCCAGCTCTGGCCGCCCCGGTCCGGTGCATCTGAGCCTCCCCTCCGATCTGCTCGATGCACACGTCGCCGACAATGCCGTCGCCTGGCCCGAGCCAGCCGATTTTTCCCCCGCGCCGGTGGCGCTGAACGACGCGGCGGCCGACGCGACCCTCGGCATCATCGCCGCCGCTTCGCGCCCGCTGCTGATCGCTGGCCCGCATCTGGCCAACCGTTCCGGCCGCGCCTTGCTGGCGCGCCTCGAAACAGTGTTGCAGGTACCGACTTGCATCATGGAAAGTCCGCGCGGCTTCAACGACGCGACCCTCGGCGCCTTCAACGACCTGATCCGCCGCGTCGATCTCATCATTCTGCTCGGCAAGGCGTTCGACTTCACGCTGAAATTCGGCGCGGCGCCCTGGATCGACCCGGCCTGCCGTTTCATCGCGATCGACCCGGAAGGCGCGCTGGTGGAACGCGCCGCACGCGAGACCGGCGCGCGCTTCGCCTTCGGCTGCGTCGCCGATACGCATCCCGCCGGCGACACGTTGCTGCGTCGCGCCGCGAGCCGGACGATCGGCGGCGCGGCATGGCTGGCCGAAGCCCGCGCGGCATTCGCCAGCCGGCCCGACTCCTGGCCGAGCCTGGCCTCGCAGACGCCGGGCAAGCTGCACGCCATCGAGGTGTTCCGCGCATTGAAACCGTTCGTCGAGCGCGATCCCGACACCGTGCTGATCTGCGACGGCGGCGAATTCGCGCAATGGGGCCAGAGTGTCTTGCCGGTGCCGCCACGACGGATGATCAACGGCGTCGGCGGCTCGATTGGCAGCTCGTTGCCGATGGCGATCGCATCGCGCCTGGTGGAACCGAAGGCGCCGGTCTTCGCCGTGCTCGGCGACGGCACGTTCGGCTTCCACATGGCGGAGTTTGAAACCGCGGCGCGGCGCAAGCTGCCGTTCGTCGCGGTGGTCGGCACCGATGCGCGCTGGAACGCCGAGTACAATCTGCAAGTGCGCGACTACGGCCGCGATCGCGCGGTCGGCTGCGAGCTCACGCCGGCACGCTACGACCTGGTTGCCGTCGCACTCGGCGGGCACGGCGAACTGGTGGAAAAACCCGAGGACATGGCCGGCGCGATCGAACGCTCGCTGGCCAGCGGCAAACCGGCCTGCATCAACGTGATGGTGGAGAGTATTCCGTCCCCGGTGGTGCGCCGGCCGGCATAGGCGCGACAGATGTCCATCGATAGGGAGCAACGCGCCGCGGCCTGGCTACAGGCATGGGACCTGTCGGGCACACACCGTACCGGCACCGCGGGCGACGCCGCCGGCGCGGCATGGTTGGCGCGCGAGGCCGCAGCGCTCGGGGCGGCCGTCATGGTCGAGGAATTCGCCCTCGACCGCATCGACCCGGGCGCCGCGTATCTGGACGTGGACGGCGTCCGGTTCGACGGGGTTCCGGTGTTCGACGCCCCTGCCACCGGGCCCGACGGCATCGCCGGCACGCTTGGCACGGTCGGCAGCGACGCAACGATCGGAGTGGCCGAACTGGCACCACTGGCGGTCTATTCCGGCGCATACCGGGCGATACGCAGCGGCACCGCACATGCGGGCCTGGTCATCGTCTGCCAGGGCGGGCAATCCGGCCTGGCGCTGCTGAACGCGGAACGATTCCGTGATCCGTACGGCGCGCCGGCGATCCATGTCGGCAGCGAGGCGCGCGACGCCATCCTGTCCGCTGGCGCTCGCGGCGCCACCGCGCGGCTGGTGGCGCACAGCACGCGCTCCCCGGCCCGGGCCGACAACGTCGTGGTGACGCTTCCCGGGCGCGATCCGGCGCGGCCGAGGCTGGTGGTAATGACGCCGCGCAGTTCCTGGTGGCACTCCACCGCCGAGCGCGGCGGCGGCCTGGTGTGTTGGCTGGAATCGCTGCGCGCCCTGCGCACCGCGCCGCCGGCCTGCGACGTGGTGTTCACCGCCAATAGCGGCCACGAACTCGGCCATGTCGGGCTCGACGATTTCGTCGCGCGGCGCCCCGGCTGGGACCGGCCGGGCGGCGCCGTCTGGGTCCATTACGGCGCCAATCTCGGCGCCACCGGAGGCCGGCTGTCGCTGATGTCGAATGACGACGCCTTGCGGGCGTTCGCCGCGGACGCGCTGGCGCGAGCGGGGCAAAAGCCCGATGTGCTGGCGCCCGTGTCGCAGGTGCCGAGCGGCGAAACGCGCGACATCCATCGCGCCGGCGGGCGGTATGTCACTCTGGTCGGCAGCAACGCTTTGTTCCACCTGCCGCAGGATCGCTGGCCGCACGCGGTGGGCCTGGCGGCGGTCGCGCGGATCGCCGCCGGGGCGGCGGGGTTAGTGATGACGCTGGCACATTGAGCGGGCTCGTCGTCGCGAGGGGAGGAGCGGCTGTTTCGGCATGGCCGCTGGTGTTGGGCAGACACCCCAGATCATCGACCCTGTTCAGCACGAGCGGACTCCTTCTGTAGCTACAGAAGGAGTCCGCTCGAAGTTGAGGTGGGAGGTGGCTAGGGCGGTGCGGTGGTGGCAGTCGGGATCATCCGCCAGCGCACCAGTTCGTCGATGCGGTTGATGGTATGCCCCTCGGCGATCTTGGCCAGGATATCCCTGAGGTAGGTTTCGGGGTTCAGACCGTTGAGCTTTGCCGCCGTCACGAGGGTGTAAATCGAGGCTGCCCGCTCGCCACCGCGATCCGAACCGGCGAAGAGATAATTTTTTCTCCCAAGAGCGATACCGCGCATCGCGTTCTCGGCGACGTTGTTGTCCACCTCGAGCCGCCCATCGGTGACGAAGCGGGTGAGTGCTTCCCGCCGATCAATCGTGTAGCGGAACGCTTTGGCGAGCTCCAGCTTGCCCGAAAGCCTGCCCACGGTCGCTTTGGCCCAGTCGAAGAATTTATCAAGCAGCGGTGCTGTCTCGCGCCGGTGTTCCACCCGCTCGGTGGCGGGGGCAAACCGCGCCTTGTCCTCGATCGCATAGACCCCGGCGATCCGATCCAGCGCTTCCTTGGCAACCGGCGATTTGGTGGCCTCCCAAACATCGAAGAACTTCCGTCGGCAGTGCGCCCAGCATGCCACTTCCGTGATCGGGCCGGGTTTGGTCCTGGCCGGATTGTACAATCCCTCAAACCCGGCGTAGCCGTCAGCCTGAAAGAAGCCGGTGAAGCTGGCCATGTGCGCGGTCGGATGCTCGGCACCGCGGTCGGGGCTGTAGAAATAGGCCGCGGCCGGAGCAACCGGGCCACCAAACAGCCGATCGTCGCGCGCATAGACCCACAGCCGTCCGGTTGCGGTCCGCCCGAGGCCCGGCGCCAGCACCGGCACCGTGGTGTCATCGCCGTGGATCTTCTCGGCCGCGAAGACGTGCTGGCGGATCTCCGCCACCACCGGATCGAGCAGCCAGGCCGCCTGGCCAACCCAATCGCCCAAGGTCGAGCGGTCGAGTTCAAGTCCCTCGCGGGCACAAATCTCACTCTGGCAGTACAGCGGCAGATGATCGCAGTACTTCGACACCAGCAAATGCGCCAGTGTGGCGGGGGTGGCGCGACCGCGCGGGGTCGGCATCGCCGGCGCCTGGGTGATCGCGTCGCAGGCGGCGCAGGCATATTTGGGCCGGACGTGCCGGATCACCTGGAAGTGGCCTGGCACGTAATCCAGAACCTTGGTGATGTCTTCGCCGAGCTTGGCCATCCCCTTGCCGCAGTCAGGGCATTTACACGCGCCGTCATCGGCAGGCTGATGCACGACCTCCTGGCGCGGCAGATGATCCGGCAGCGGCTTGCGCTTCGGCTTGCTGCGCTCGCGGATCGGAGCCAAGGGTTCGGCGGTGTCGGGATCAGCTTCGGCTTTCGCGGCGGATTCGGCCTCGTCGGTTTCAAGTTCCTCAAGACGCAGTTCGAGTTGTTCAATCTGACGGCTGATGCGTTCCGATGAGCGGCCAAACTGCATGCGGCGCAACTTGGCAATCTGCAATTTGAGCTTCCCGATCTCCAGCGCCTTGTACTGCACCGAGAGCTCCGCCACCTTCAACTCGCTCTGGCATGCCACCGCGAAGGCGTGCAGTTCGGCGGGATCGGTGGGCAGTTCGACGGTGGCAAGCGACATGTCTCTATCTACCAAGAGCAGATCCAGTCCGCCAGAATCGGAATGGAATCGGAGAAATGTCAGACCAGCATTGGTCAGCTCGGCGGCTCCGGTGTTATTGTGCGGCGCCAATCCATCGCCTCGACCAGCACTGCCATCTGCGCCGGCGTCAGCGTCATCGCACCATCGACGATCGGCGGCCACACGAAGCGACCCTTCTCCAGCCGCTTGGCGAGCAGCCACAATCCGGTGCCATCCCAGTAAATCGCCTTGAAGTAATCACCCCGCTTGCCGCGGAAGATAAATAGACTGCCATCGAAAGGGTCCTGTCCAATCACCTGCTGGACCTTTGCGGCAAGCCCATTGAACCCGGCCCGCAGATCGATCGGACGACAGGCGAGCAACACCGTTGTCCCGGGCGCCAGGCTGATCATGTCGCACCCTTCATCGCGCGCAGTACCCGCGAGAGCGCCTTCTCGTTTACGAAGGCATCGACGCTGACCCGGGCACCGTTCGGCAGCACAATCTCAATCCCACCGGTGCCTGCATTGCCACCGCAGCGGCCTTCTCGACAGCGCGCCAATCGTACAGCACGCTCTCGGAAATCCGGTGACGCCGAGCGCCGACCATCACCTTGCCGCCTTTGGCGTCCACCTCCGCCAGCAGCGCTGCCTTCTCCTCGGCCGTCCAATTCCCGCGCCGCTCAACCCGCGCGATAATCTCGACATCTGCCAAAGCTGCCTCCTTCTGGAGCGACAAAAGGAGACTCCAGAGGGCGCAAGCTTCGGACATTCCAGCCGTCACTTCTACCCGCGGCTGGCCGGGCGCTTACGTATGGCCGCAATGGGCGGACTCCAGAGTGCGCCGGGAGACCGGCAAGGAGGAGGCGGTGCAAGTCCACTACGATAAAGGAATAGCAGACCACATCGGCCCCGAGCCGTGCGCCTGCGCCCGCGAGGGCGCAGGCGAAGCGTCGGTAAGGGATCACATAGGCCAGCCATTGAGCCGCGAAAGCCACGTCAAACCGGGTGCCGACACCGTCCTGCTGGAGGAAGGCAACACGGCCGGGGCCGCCGTTGCGAGCACCCGGACGGTCCGGCGCGGTCGGAGACCCTGGCATGTGTGAGCGCTCCTTGTACGGGAACCGGGATATCTCACGTCCGGCCAGGGCGGCGCGCCGTTCCTGGTCCGCATCGGAAGGCGAGGAGCCGTGTCGCGCGACAATCTGGATGAACGTTGAAGCCCTGAGCCGGCCCTGGCAGGCTGTCAGACTTAACCCATCTTTGACAGTCCGGGTCCCATTTTCCGTAACGACTTCGGAAATATCCAGTAAAAGACTAGGCCAAGACCTGGAATCCGTCATGTAGTGACATAATCGTCGGGCAATCCATTGACCGAATCCCGCCGCCCGG
>DATLQW010000131.1:0-13195 GCA_035535035.1 Acetobacteraceae bacterium | reverse complement strand
GATGGAGCGGCCTTTCGTGGCGGGTTGCGTAGCGCGCACGGCGTGTAGCATGGCGGGGGGTGTGTGTCAAGTACAATAACGTGTCATGTCAGAGATACGCACACGCGCCGCAGCTGTGGCGAGGCTCGCCCGGTGGATTGGCCTGGTGGAGCGGTTCGCGCGGCGGCCCGGTGGATCGGTTCGTGCGGCGGCTCGGGCAGATCGGGCGGTTTCCGCGGGCACTGCCGGAGTTGCCGGAGTTGCCGGAGTTGCCGGAGTTGCCGGAGTTGCCGGAGCGAGCGGTTCAGAGATCGACCGCACAATCAATGACGGGCGGCAGTAGTTCTAAAAATCCCCTCGATTTGCGACGATTTTCATCAAGCTGCCAGCTTTGCCAACGCATTGGAATTGGCGTTCCGCGCGGTGATCAGTGCGGTGACGATGATCCTCCCCTTGGTTGAGAGGTGGTAGCGGTGTGTGCCGGGGGCCTTGGTGATCAGGCGATGCGCGCGCGGCAGAGCCAGCTTGCGCGACACCGCCGCGGCGTGGCGGCGCTGCTCCGGTTTTGATGCGTTGTCGTCGGCGAACAGCAGCCCGCCCAGATCGCGATTACAGAAGCCATTGACGGTGAACTCGCCGCGGCTGATGGCCTCGAGCAGTTTGGCGTCGTCAGGGGCATAGGGGCCTGCGGCGGCCGTGACAGATGCAGCGGAGGTGGCGGCTTTTGGCGCCGCCTCCGCTGCAATCGGCTAATTCAGCCGCAGATCGATCAGGTGCTTCGGATCCGGCTTCAGCTCGCCCTTCTCGACCCGCTTGACGATGTCGGTCAGCGCCGCGTTGGCCGGAGTCGGGATGCCGATTTCTTCCCCCTTGCGAACGATCAGTCCGTTGAGGAATTCGATTTCGGTCCGCCTTCCCTTCATCATGTCCTGACCCATCGACGGCCGGTGCTCGCCGCCGCCGGACTTGCTCACCTCGGCCAGGCGGTGTTCGTCGTATTCGCGCACCGCTGCCGGGTCGCCCTCGCCCGCCTTGGCGATGATTTCCGGGTCGATGTGGTGGATTTCCTCCAGCTCGTAGCCCAGCGCCTGGCCGACGCGGATCGCCTCGCTGCCCAGGCGGGCACCGAAACGACGGAGGGAATCATTGGTCAGGATGGCCTTGCTGATCAGGCCGGTGCTGGCTGACATGCCGTTGGCCATCGCGTTGGTCACCAGCTTCGACCAGCGCTCGCCCCACAGGTTCGTGGTTGCCAGCGCGGAATCTGAGTAAGCGACCAGGCGGCGGATCTCCTGCACGCGGTCGGTGATGCGGCCATGCACCTCGCCGGTGCGGAACACGGTGTGCTTGTCGCCACTCTTGCCGGCGGCGCGGCGGATGTGGCCGGGCTCGCACAGATCGACGGTGATGGAGCTGGCGATGCAGCCGACCACGCGGCCCCAGCCGACCACGTCGGCGATGGTCTCCTCGTTCATGCAATTCTGCAGCGACACCACGAAGCCGTTCGGCGACAGGTACTGCGCGATCAGCGTCGTGGCCCATTTCGTGTCGTACGACTTCATGCAGACGAAGGCGATGTCGATCGGCTTTTCCTTCGCCAGTTGCTGTGCGTCGGTCACGTGCAGCGCGCGCACCTTGGCGGTGAACTCGGGCACGTCGCGGATATGCGTGATGCGCAGGCCCTTGGCGCGCATGGCTTCCACATGCTCTGGCCAGGGATCGATGAAGGTGATGTCCTCGCCCGCCTGTGCCATGTGCGCGCCGGCGTAGCCGCCGACCGCACCGGTACCCATGACCGCAATCTTGTAGCCCATCTGGTTTCTCCCCTTCGGCGTCAAGGCGGCCAGTCTCGCCGGATAGGAGCGAAACGCAAGCGCGGGGCGGGACGCGGACCGCCGAGGCCGACCCGCATCGTGCCATCCGTTGCGACGATGATCCGTCATGCGCCCGCTGCGCCGAAGCCGATGGGCGCCGGTTCGCGCGGAGCCGGGCGCCTTGCGCGATCGCGGCAAATCCTGCCGTGCGGCGCGTGCCGCCTCGCGCCGGTCAACACGGAACGGCATGCGGCGAACGCACCCCGAAGGGCGGTCCGCGCTGCTGGCGGTCCGGCGGGGCGTGCGGGTGCGCGGGGTGTCGATCGGCATCGGGAACGTCGCGGCGTGACGCCGGGCGGTTTTTCGGCGCCGCGGGATATTGCGATAGTCGTGGCGTTGGCGTGCCGCATGTCGGTTTGCCGGGGCTTCCTTGACTCGCATGGTGAGGGTGCCTAAAACTCCCCCTTCCCGCCCGACCGCCGCTGATGGCGGGCACGACATTCCGACCAGCAGACAAGCGAGCCCATGGCCAACACCGCATCCGCGCGCAAGCGCATCCGGCAGACCCGCAAGCGCACCGAACTCAACCAGGCGCGAAAATCGCGCATGCGAACCTTTGTGAAGAAGGTTGAGACGGCAATCGCCGGCGGCAACAAGCCGGAGGCGGTTGCGGCGCTGCAAGCGGCGCAGCCGGAAATGCAGCGCGCCGCCGGCAAGGGCGTCGCGCACAAGAACACGATCGCGAGGAAGCTTTCTCGCCTGTCGATGCGCATCAAGGCCCTGGCCGCGGGTTAAGCGAATTTCGTTACGGGGTCAACCTTGACGGTTGACCTTGGGCGACGGTCGGGGTGATAATCGCTGCCGAAAAGACAGCCGTTGACCGCCCAAGAAATGATGGGGGTCCTGTTCGGTATTGTGCGCGGCAATGCCGGTTGATTGCTCGGAAGACCCAATCCACATCTCGAAATCTTCTTGCGTTGTCCTTCCGCTATATTGTCGAGGGCAAGATTTCTATTGCCTCACAATTTCAGGTTTCGCATAATCGTAACTAGACGACCCCCTCTCCTGAGCGATTGTCTCCGGCCGGTTCGCGGCCTTGTGAGGCAGCCGCCTTGGCAGGTGTCGTACTAATCGGCGTGGCGCAGCGATTGGCCGTGAAGGTCTTGGGGTCAATGGCGGCATAAGAACCGGTTCAGGGGAGCACGGGATGCCCACGACCATGGAGCAGGACATCGTGGCGACACCACAACTTGCGGCCCAGTGGGCGCGCGTGCGCGGCCGTTTGCAGCAGGAATTCGGCGAGGTCGAGTATCGCAGTTGGTTGCGGCAGATGACGCTGGTCGGACTCGACGGCGACGAGATCACGGTGCATCTGCCGACCAGGTTCCTGCGCGACTGGGTGCGCAGCCGCTATGGCGATCGCATCAATTCTTTGTGGCACGCGGAAAATCCGGCCGTCCGCCGCGTCGATATCCGCTTCGGCCAGGCGACGGGGCCGATCTCGGGCGCACAGGACGGGCTGGGCGAGAGCCTTGCCCCTCCCCCCATTGCGCCGCCGCCCATGGCGCCGCCGTTGCCGGTCGGCCGCGGCCGCGAACGGAACGGGGAGCCGCGTTCCGAGCTGAACGCCGCGCTGGACCCACGCTTCACCTTCGATGGCTTCGTCGTCGGCAAGCCGAACGAATTCGCCTATGCCTGCGCGCGCCGGGTGGCGGAAAAGCCGTCCAGCGCCGGATTCAACCCGCTGTTCCTGTATGGCGGCGTCGGGCTGGGCAAGACGCACCTGATGCACGCGATCGCCTGGGAACTGAGGAACCACGAGGCCGGTGGCGCCTATCCGGTTACCGTTGCGTACATGTCCGCCGAGAAATTCATGTACCGTTTCATTACGGCACTGCGCAGCCAGTCCACCATGGAGTTCAAGGAGCAGCACCGCAGCGTCGATGTGCTGATGGTGGATGACCTGCAATTCCTGATCGGCAAGGACAACACCCAGGAGGAGTTCTTTCATACCTTCAACGCCCTGGTAGATGCGGGCAAGCAGATCGTGGTGTCGGCTGACAAGTCGCCGTCCGACCTCTCGGGGCTGGAGGACCGGCTGCGCACACGCTTAAGTTGTGGAATGGTCGCGGACCTGCACGCGACCACGTTCGAACTGCGGATCTCGATTCTGGCGGCCAAGGCGCAGATTGCCGGCGTGCCGGTACCGGAGAAGGTGATGGAATTCCTGGCGCACAAGATCACCTCCAACGTGCGGGAGCTGGAGGGTGCGCTGAACCGGCTGCTGGCGCAGGCCAACCTGTTCGGCCGGCCGGTGACGCTGGAAGCGACGCAGGAAGTGCTGCACGACATCCTGAAGGCGTATGAGCGGCGCGTCTCGATCGACGAGATCCAACGCAAGGTCGCCGAGCATTACAACATGCGCCTGACCGACATGTTTTCCGCGCGGCGGGCGCGCAATGTGGCCCGGCCGCGCCAGGTGGCGATGTACCTTGCGAAGCAACTCACCAGCCGCAGCCTGCCGGAGATCGGTCGCAAATTTGGGAATCGCGACCATACGACGGTGATGCACGCGGTGTCGCGGGTTGGTCAGCTCATTGAAGTCGATCCCGCGTTTGCCGAGGACGTAGAGTTGCTGCGGCGCATGCTGGAGGGGGGGATGGCGTAACGAACGTCTCGCGCTCCGCGGCGGAGGTCAAGGGGCGAAAGCGGCGCGGGTGAGGGTGATCGGGTCGCACGCCGGCGGTTGCAGGCCGACCTGACCACCCTCGCCCGGCGTTTCGCGCCGACCTCTCCGGCAAAACAGGCGGGAGAGGTTTTAAGAGTCCTTGGCGGGCCACGACGGCAATTGCTACAGTGGTGGGGCGATTCGCTCGCTTGCCCGCCCGGCGGGTCCCGAAGCGGCGGCCGGACCCTTGTAGGATGTGCCACCATGAAGCTGAAGGCCGACCGCGCAACGCTGCTGAAGGCGCTGGCCCACGTCCAGAGCGTGGTGGAGCGCCGCAACACCATCCCGATCCTCGCCAACGTCATGATCGCGGTGCGAGACGGGCGGCTGACGCTGACCGCGACCGACATGGAAATCGCCGTGGTCGAGGACGTGCCCGCCAGCACCACCCGCAACGGCGCCTGCACCGCGCCGGCCGCCACGCTGTATGAGATCGTGCGCAAGCTGCCCGAGGGCGCCGAGGTGGAGCTGGACCATCCCGGCGGCGACGCGCAGCTCGCGTTGCGGGCGGGCCGCTACGCCACCAGCCTGGTGGTGCTGCCGACCGAGGATTTTCCCTCCATGACCGCCGGCGCGTTGCCGCACAAGTTCGGCCTGCCGGCGCAGACGCTGCGCGGCCTGATCGACCGCACGCGGTTCGCCATCAGCACCGAGGAAACCCGCTACTACCTCAACGGCATCTACCTGCACGTCGCCGACAGCGAAGGCGAGAAGGTGCTGCGCGCGGTGGCGACCGACGGCCACCGTCTGGCGCGCGTTGAGGAGCCGCTGCCGGACGGCGCCGGCGCCATGCCCGGCGTCATCATCCCCCGCAAGACCGTCAACGAACTGCGCAAATTGCTCGACGAGGTCACCGGCAATGTGGAGATCGGCCTGTCCGACACGCGCATCCAGTTCCACGTTGACCAGATCATGCTGACCAGCAAGCTGATCGACGGCACCTTCCCGGAATACGAGCGAGTGATCCCACGCGGCAACGACAAGATCCTGCGGGTCGGCAAGAAGGATTTCGCGGATGCGGTGGGGCGCGTGGCGGCGATTTCGTCGGAGCGCTCGCGGCCGGTGAAGCTGTCGCTGGCGCGCGACCTGCTGGTGCTGTCGGCGGCCAGCCCGGAACAAGGGACGGCGACCGAGGAGTTGGACGCGGATCACGTGAAGTACGAGGCTGGGCCGCTGGAAATCGGTTTCCAGGCACGCTACCTGAATGACATCACCGACCAGATCACCGATCAGGTGGAGTTTCTCTTCGCCGACGGCTCCGCTCCCACGGTGGTGCGCGACGCGGCCGACGCCAGCGCGCTGTACGTGCTGATGCCGATGCGGGTCTAGCGAGACCTCTGCCGCGTGCTGCGCGCGCGGCAGAGGTCATCGCGAAGCGGTGGGCGAGGGTGTCGCGAACCGCACGTACAGCGTTCGTTCACGCGCGCGGCTCGTCTTGTACCGATATCCGTTTTGGGCGCCTGGCGTCAGGGTTCGGGGTGACCCGATCACCCTCACCCTCGCCGCTTCGTACCTCGACCTCTTCCGCGGCGGGGGCGAGGTTCAGAACAACCCGAACAGCCCGCGCAGGAAGCCTGGCGTCAGCGCCGCCAGGGGGTTCACAGTTACCGCCGGATCGTCGAGATCGCCGCGCAACGTGTAGCTCGCGGCGAACACGCCGCCGCCGCGCTCCGGGCTGAACAGCCGGCCGACCAGCGGCACGTTGCCGAGCAGTGCGTTGAAGAAATACGCCGGCACGATGGTGCCCTGCAGGTCCGCGGTGCCGGCGTCGATGTCGATCCGGCCCTTGGCGGTGAGCCCAAGCGAGGGGCTGAAGGCGCGCGCGTCGGCCAGTTCAAGCACGTCGTCCGACAGCGTGAACGGTGCCACCAGCCGGGCGAAGGCCAGCCCTGGGCCGCGGAGGACATCGACCAGCCCGTACAGTGTCATCGCCTGGAGCAGCTTGCCCAGTGCCGCCGCGCGGCTGACCCGGAAGTCGGTCAGTTCGACGGTGCCGTGCAATGGATGTCCTGGGCGCGAATCGTCATAGGTGCCGCTGATCCGCAGGCTGCCGTCCTGCATCGTGCCGGTCACGTCGAGCGCGCGCAGCAGGTCGCCGGCCTTGGCGGCCGTCGCCGTCAGGCGCCGGCCTCCGGCGTCCGGGACGATCCGCAACGCGAACGCCCCGTTGTCGCGCGTGGCTCCCTCGACGCGCAGTCGCCGGAACACCGTGCCGTCGTTCTCGGCCTGCACGCTGACCGGCGCGAAGAGATAGCCGCCCGCCATCAGGACGCGGTCGAACCTCGCGTCGAGGGTCCAGGGCGGCCCAGGGGGCGATGCGACCGGGGGCGATGCGACCGGGGGCGATGCAGCCGGCCGTGGGCCGTGCCGTGCCGCCTTGGGCCGCGACAGCCGGGCGGACAGATCGAGTAGCGGCCCGCTCAATCGAACCGCGATCGGGGCTGCGCGCGGCGAGGCAGGGAACCGTACCGTTCCTTGCATCTCGCTGCGGCCAAGCGTCAGGCGGTCCAGCCGGACCAGCGAAATCCGGCCGTCGGCGCATGCCGCGCTGGCGCGGAGGGTCAGCCCGTCGGCCTCGGCCTCGATCCGGTCGATAGCGCCCAACCGGTCGTGTTGCAGCCGCAGCGACGCCGTTGCGTGCGCAGCGGCGCCGGGAGGCTTGCGCCAGTCCAGCGGTGCCACGGTCAGCGTCGCGTCGGTCAGGTCGGCATCGACCGACACGCCGCCGCTGCCGTCGCGTTGCTCCGTCAGCACCGCCCGCAGGCCGATCGGGCCGGCCAGCAGGCCGGTCGCATCCAGCCCGGCCGCCGCGAGCTGCTTCGCGTCCGCCTGCCCAATCGCCGTCACCCGTTGCAGTACCTGGGCCGGCGGGCCGGCGCGGAAATCCATCGCCGCGTCCAGGCTGGCTGGAATGCCCGCCAGCAGCGCCTGTCCCTTCACCGTCAAACCGGTATTGGTCGCCACCAGGTCCAGCGTGCCGCCGCTGAGATCGCGCCCGGCCGCCACGCCGCCGAGGAATGCGTCGGTCACGTGGGCACCGACGCGGATGGCGATGTCGTCCATGGTGACATGCTTCTCCAGCGGCACCGTTGCGGCGATCGTCGCCACAACGTCGCCGGCCGGGTTTCCCAGGGTGATCGGATGCCGGTCCAGCAATTGCAGCCGCGGCTCACGCAACAGGGCAATGGCGTCCGGCAGCGACCCCGCGACGTCTGCCTGAATGGTGGCGACCTGGTCGTGCTGGGCGAGGCCGGTGATGCGCATCGAGCCGCCGGTCAGCGCCAGCCCGTTGCCGCTTCTCAGGGCTTGCCGGCCGGACATGAGGCCGATCTGCAACGTGTCCGGATCGACGATCCGCAGCACCGCGCTCCCCTGCTCGACCGGCGGGACGGGACGCAGCCAGGACACCGTCAGGCCGCTGCCCTCCAGCGAACCGCTCGCCCGGGTCAGCGTTACCGCCGAGAGATCGGCGTTGGCCGCCAGGCCGATCTCGGCGTGGCCGTCATGCGCCACCCCCGCGGTGATGTTTTCCAGGATCCACGACCGGGCGTTGCTGCCGAGACCTCGCGGCCACAGCACCGGCAGGTCGGCGAAGGCCACTTGGTCAAGGCCGAGCGACAGATCGGCCTCGACCCGGCCGTTGCCGCGTTGCACCGTGCCGGTGACGCTCAGGGTCGAGGGCGCTTCGCCTTCATGTGCGCGCAGTCGCAGTTGCGCGGCGTCCAGCCGGATGGCGTCCGGCGTGCCCGAGGCGACCAGGCTGGCACCGGCGATCGGCAGGCTGCCGGTGCCGATCCGCAGCGTGCCGGCGCCGGCCTGCAAGGCCACCTGGGCTTGCCGCAGGTCGAGCGCCGGGCCGAAATCGGCCGTCGCCTCGGCGCTTACCGGCGCGTCAAGCGCGGACAGGAAATCGAGCGCGGGGGCGGCTCGCGCCAGGGCAGCGGGCGCGATGGCGGACAGCCGGGCGGTCACATGGGTTTCGGCGGCGTCGCGGGACAGAGTTGCGGTCCCGGTCAGCCGCGCGCGCTGGTCACCAAGCGCCAGCGACAAATCCGCCGCGCCGTTGACGCCGCCCGCTGCGCGGCGGGTCAGGTTGACCTCGGCCCGCGGAGCCCGCCACGTCACGCCGAGCTTGCGATCGACGACGGTCACCACCGCGTCGCGGATCCGCACCCGCCGCAACTGGCTGAACCAGCCGGGCGCGGCGGTTTCATCGGTTGTAGGCGGCTTGGCGAGCAGGGCCAGCAGCGCCGGCAGCGGGCTGCCGATCTGGTTGTCGGGCGGTTCCGGTTCGGTCGGCCGCGTCATGCTGCCGAGATCGACGCTGAGCGTGCCATCCTTGGCGCGGCGGATGGTCAGTTCCGGACCGTCCAGTTCGAGGGCGCTGGGTTGAAGCCGCCCGAGCAGCAGAGCGGCAAGCGAGAGCGACACCTCCGCGCGGGGGATTTCGACGTGGCGCAGGCCGCTGGCGTCGGTCAGGCGGATGTCGGTGAGGCGGAGGTCGATCGGGCTATCGACGCCGAGGCGAAAGCCCTCCCAGGCCAGCGCGGTGCTGGCGATCGACAGTTTCGTGGGTCCGCCGTTGGCGTTGGCCGCCGCTTCCAGGCGGCCGGTGAACCAAGCGACGTCCAGCGGTCCCCGCGAC
This sequence comes from Acetobacteraceae bacterium, assembly GCA_035535035.1. Classification (GTDB taxonomy): domain Bacteria; phylum Pseudomonadota; class Alphaproteobacteria; order Acetobacterales; family Acetobacteraceae; genus JASHVB01. The sequence continues at coordinate 4,029 of DATLQW010000131.1, read as the reverse complement.
AGGCGCCACGCGGCGGCGGCCAGCAGCACCGACAAGATCACCGCCGTGCCGAGCGCGATCGTGGCCAGCCGGTGAAGCACCAAGCCCAGGCCGCGCGCGGCGTGGCGGTGAAACCGCGTCAAAAAATCTCTCCTGCGAAGTGCGAGAGGCCGGCGCGGAACGGCGGGTAAACGTGACGCGGCGTGTTGCGACCAGGCTTTCGTGCGGCACGCTGGCGGATCGGTGCGTGCGGCGGGGCCCTCACCCTCGGCGCCGGCGCGGCTTGACCTCGGCGGCTTCGCGGGAGAGGTTTTTGTTGTCGCCTATGGCCGCACCGTTCCACCTGGCTTCGACCTGGCCCGCGCCGCACGATCCGGCTGCCGCCGAGCGGCTGGTCGAGCGTTTTTCCGAATGCGGGCGAGCCGAGGCGCGGCTTGCCGGGCGGCCGGCGGTCAGGGCCTTGCTGGCGGCGCTGGGCGGCAACAGTCCCTATCTGTCGGATCTGGCGGTGCGGGAGGCCGCGGCGTTGCGCGACCTGGCCGCGCGGGGGCCGCAGCCTGTAGTGGACGACGCGCTGGCAGCGCTGCGCGCGGTCCCGCCGGGGAGCCCGCGCGCGCCGGTGGCGGCGGCGCTGCGCCGGGCGAAGCGCGTGGTTGGCCTGGCAACCGCGGTGGCCGACCTGGGCGGCATCTGGCGGCTGGAACGGGTCACCGCCGCGTTGAGTGACCTGGCCGAGGCGGCGCTGACGCTCGCGGCCGCCCATCTGCTGCGGGGCGCGCACGCTGCCGGCGACCTGCTGCTGCCGGACCCGGACAATCCCGGAAGGGGGGGCGGGTTCACGGTGCTCGGCATGGGCAAGCTCGGCGCGCGCGAACTGAACTATTCCTCCGATGTGGACCTCGTGCTGCTGTACGATCCGTTGGCACCAATATACACCGAACGCACCGAGGGTGATGCGACGGCAAGCTTCGCCGCGCGGTTCGCTCGCGGTTTGGTGTCGCTGATGGAGGCCCGCGACGCCGACGGCTACGTGTTCCGCACCGACCTGCGGCTGCGGCCCGATCCGGCGGCGACGCCGCCCGCCGTCGCGGTGACCGCCGCCATCACGTACTACGAAAGCATGGGCCAGAACTGGGAGCGGGCGGCGATGATCAAGGCGCGTCCGGTGGCCGGGGACCTGGCCCTGGGCGCGGCGTTCCTGGAGGCGATCCGGCCCTTCGTATGGCGCCGTGGGCTGGATTTTTCGGCCGTGGCCGACATCCACGCGATGAAGCAGCGGATCAACGCGCATGCCAGGAAACCACTTCCGCCAGGCGGAAGAGGCCGGCGCGACGCGCCGGCCGAGGGTGCCGCGGCGCCCCCGGGCCAAGCCGCGATGCGGTCCGGGACAGCATCGGCGCGGTCCGCGGCAGCGTCACCCCCGGCGCTTTCGCGCCTCGACCTCTCGCGCTCCGCGGGAGAGGTTCTTGGGCATAACGTGAAACTGGGCGAGGGCGGCATCCGGGAGATCGAGTTCCTGGTGCAGACGTTGCAGCTCGTCTGGGGCGGACGCGACCCCGAACTGCGCGCGCCCGCCACTCTGGTCGCGCTGCGGCTGCTGGTACGGGCGGGCCATATCCCGCGCCGCGCCGCCGCCGAGTTAGCCGCCGCTTACCGCTTCCTCCGCCTGGTCGAGCACCGGCTGCAAATGGTGGCCGACCGCCAGGTGCACGCCTTGCCCGAGCGCCCGGCCGAGTTGGAAGCCTTTGCCACCTTCATGGGGTTTTCCACCGCCGCCGCCTTCGCCGCCGCCCTGCTGGATCGGCTCGCCCGGGTGCGGGCGCGGTATGCCGAGGTGTTCGAGCAAGTGCCGCAATTGCTGGAAGGCGAGGCGGCGGCCGGGCCGTCGCTGGATTTCAGCGGCGACGGCGTGCCGGAGGAGACGCTCGCGGCGCTGCAGGGCCTGGGATTTGCCGAGCCGGCCCGCATCGTCGATGCGGTGCGGCGGTGGCAGGCGGGACACGTGCGGGCGTTCCGCTCGCAGCGGGCGCGCGAGCTGATGGATTTGATGCTGCCGGCGCTGCTGGCGGCGCTCGGGCGGCAACCGCACCCGGACGCGACCTTCGCGCGGTTCGACGCGTTCATCGCCCGCCAACCGGCCGGCGTGCAGCTTCTGTCGCTGTTCCAGCGCAACCCGTCGCTGCTGGAGCGCGTGGCGGCGGTGCTCGGTGCGGCGCCGCCGCTCGCGGATTATCTGGCGCAGCACCCGGCGGCGCTGGAGGGCCTGTTGTCGCCGCAGGACGACGATCCGCCGGTACGGCTGCTGCGCAGCCGGCTGCGCGACGCGCGGCTGCTGGAGGACGTGATCGGCATCATCCGCCGCACAGTGAAGGAGGTGGACTTCTCGCTCTCGGTGGCGACCATGGAGGGACGGCTGGATGCCGATGCCGCCGGCGAACGCCGCAGTGCGCTGGCCGATGCCGCGCTGGCGGCGCTGCTGCCGCCGGTGCTGGCGGATTTTTCCGTCCGCTTCGGGTCAGTGCGCGGCGGGGCGATGGTAGCGGTATTGCTGGGCAAGGCCGGCGGGCGGGAGATGATGGCCGGCTCCGATCTGGACCTGATGCTGATCTATGCCCATCCGCAGGACGAGACCGAAAGCCGCGGCGCGCGATCCCTGCCGGCGAGCCAGTGGTTCATCCGCGCGGCGCACAGCTTCGTCGCGGCGGTGACCGCGCCGGGGGCGGACGGGCAGCTCTACGCGGTGGACATGCGGCTGCGTCCGTCGGGCAACAAGGGGCCGGTGGCGGTGTCGCTGGCGAGTTTCCGCCGCTACCACGCGGAGGATGCCTGGACCTGGGAGCGCATGGCGCTGACCCGCGCCCGTGTCGTCGCCGGGCCGCCGCCGCTGCGGGCGCGGGTGGAGGAGGCGATCGCCGAGACGATTGCCGAAGCGGGCGAGCCGGTGCGGATCCGCGCCGACGCGGCGGCGATGCGGGCGCGGATGCGGCGCGAGTTGCCGCCGGACGGGGTGTGGGACGTGAAGCAGCGGCCAGGCGGGCTGGTGGACATCGAGTTCATTGCCCAGACCCTGCAATTGATGGTCGCGCGGGAGAACCCGGCGGTGTGCAGCCCGAACACCTGCGAGGCGCTGGACCGGTTGGCCGCGGCAGGCAAGCTGGATGCCGCTGATGCCGCGCTGCTGGTGCGTGCCGACCGCGTGTGGCGCACGGTGCAGGGCATGCTGCGCATCACCGTGGGCCGCGCGATTCCGGGGGAGTTGCCGGAGGCGTCGGTGCGCCCGTTGTTGCGCGCGGTGGCGGCGCTGGGTCTGGCGGCGGACGATGTGCCGGGCTTGCGTGTGACGCTGGACGCCCTGGCCGCGGAGGTCAGCGCGGTATTCGAACGGATCGTGGGAAAGACGGCAGGGGCGCAGAGGCGTGAGTAGCGTCTGAGCCTTTCAGGGGCGATGCGCAACCGCACAACCCCGTTGCCGGCCGTATCACGCCAGCGCCCAACCAGAAGCAGACTCCCCTTGCGGGCTTGTGCCGCGAAGCGGACCAATGTTGGGGGAGGGGTTCGGCGGCACGAAGCCCTTCCCCAAAGGGAGGTGGAGCCTGCTTCTTGCTGGTGCACCGGGTCACTCACAATGCGGGGACCAGCCGGAGCGGTCGATCGGAGTGCCGTGTCAGGCTCTGCCAACGGGAATTTGCGGCCGGCACGACTCAGTACGGCGGGGCCAGCCATGCTCTGGCCCCGGTCGTTCAGGCATAAGAAAATTGCTGGGCCCGGATAACGGGCGGCCAGGTCGGCGGACCTGTGGCCGCACGTGCAAAGACCTGCCGGCGGAACGCCGGCGGCAGTGCAGGTTCGGCGTCGGAACGCTCGATGTTGTTGGGTGCCGGCGCTGGAGCGGCAGCCGCCGCCTGCCGCGACAGCAGCAAGGCCATTGCCGCGGCTGCCGGAGCCGCCGGGGTCTCATCGACGATCCCTGGCGTGACGTTGGGATTTTCCCACCATAGCAGCCCGCACGCCGGGAGACCGGGGCGGGCCCCCTTCACGCTGCCGCCGAAC
>DATLQW010000130.1:0-23077 GCA_035535035.1 Acetobacteraceae bacterium | reverse complement strand
ACCAACCGCCGCAGACCGCTCGCGAATCGCTGATGGATCGATCATCCGCCGAGTCTATCCGGCACGAGTCCGCGCTGGAATCCTCCGCGGCGAAATCTCCCGCTACGCAAGTCCAGCCGATTCGTTCATTGTTGGGCGCCGTCTTACGCGAGCCCCTGTCTCGACGTGCTGTGCCCCTTACCCCGGTGGACCAGTCCAGGTGCGTCTGTCGGCTGCTTCCCCTAACCGTGCTGCCTTCCCCGTACTCCGGCCGGGTCGGCGTCCACGACTTCCCTTTCGAGGCCTGCTCAGGCTTTACACACGTTACCGCCCGTCGATTCGCTCAACCGCGGGAAGCGGCTTTTGTCGCAGGGGACTCCGATCGAACGGGTGGGCTGCAAGAACAGTCCGCCGCGACGGATTGCTATGCCCAATGGGCATCACGCCGCGCGGACGCGGCCGGTTCGTTTATTGTTGAGCGTCGCCTTATGTAGCCCCCGACCAAGGAGCCGCTCCGACTCCCGTGCCCTCCGTTTTTCCCTGCAAAATTCCTTGCGCTGGCGCGTCCCGCACTGGCCAGCAGGATGACGGAAAGCAAATCCAGCTCCCGCGCCGGCCGCCTTACCGCACGCACCACGGTCTCCGGCGCAGCCAAACGAGACGCCTATGAGACTCCGTTCCCCCCCGGACCGTGCGGCGCCCGCGCCGGCTACGTCTCACCCAATGCCGCCGCGTTCCCTGCGGGGCGCTCCGGAATCGCCCCGGCCAACGCTTAAGCCACGCAGCATCGTCTCTCCCACCGTGAAACGAGACATCCATGAGACGTCTCAGGCAGCAAACGATCCTACCGCCGCCGGGCCTGAAGGGATCGCTCGACAGCAGGCCTGCCGGCCTCCACGCCCGAAGGTCAGAGCCGCTTGCACCTTTGCCCTGCGCAGGCTTTGTCCTAGGGTGGGCGCCAAACCCAGCCGCCGGCGATGATCGGCGCGGGTCGCGTCCAACAACCCGGTGGGAGGCCGCAGCCAATGTCCGAACTCGGCATGCAGTCCATGACGTGGCCGTCGAACGGCCTGAGCGAAGTGCCGTTCCGGCTCTATACCGACCCCGCGCAGTATCAGCTCGAGCAGGAGCAAATCTTCAAGGGGCCGACGTGGAACTATCTGTGCCTGGCGGCGGAGATCGCCAACCCGGGTGATTATGTCGCCACGACAATCGGCGAGGCCGAGGTGATCGTGGCGCGCGATACCTCGGGCAGCATCAATGGCTTCGTCAACCGCTGCGTCCACCGCGGCAACCTGCTGTGCTACGAGCGGCGCGGCAACGTGAAGGAGATAAGCTGCATCTACCACGGCTGGACCTATGACCTCGCCGGGCATCTGACCGGCGTCGCGTTCGAGCACGGGGTGAAGCGCCAGGGCGGCATGCCGCCCGAATTCCGCAAGAATGAACACAACCTGGCGCGGCTGAAAGTTGCCGAACTCGCCGGGCTGGTGTTCGGCTCGTTTTGCGCCGTTGCGCCGGAGCTGGAGGACTATCTCGGTCCCGAGGTCACCGGCGGCATCCGTCGTGTGCTCAATCGTCCGGCGCACATCCTGGGGCGCAGCACCCAGGTCCTGCCGAACAACTGGAAACTCTATTTTGAGAACGTCAAGGACAACTACCACGCCAGCATTCTCCCCCTGTTCCTCACCACGTTCCGCATCAACCGGCTGAGCCAGCCGGGCGGCATCACCATCGGTGCCAGTGGCGGCAATGCTTTCAGCCAGGCGAAGATGGACTACGCGGCGGAGGACGCCGACTATAAGGAGGCGGCGCTGCGTGCAGACAGCGAATTCCGGCTGCAGGACAACTCGATCATCGAATCGGTTGACGAGTACGGCGACAGCGTTTCGGTGCAGATCCTCACGGTGTTCCCCGCGATGGTGCTGCAGCAAATCCGCAACACCATCGCCGTGCGGGTGATCCGGCCACGCGGCCTGGAGCGCAGCGAACTCGACTGGATCCACCTCGGCTTCGACGACGACGACGAGGCGATGACCGAGCGCCGCCTCCGCCAAGGCAACCTGGTCGGTGCCGCCGGCTTCATCTCGTTGGAAGACGGGTGTGTCGGCGGCTTCGTGCAGCGCGCGTTGCGCTACGACGATGCGGGGAGCGGCGTGGTCATGATGGGCGGCCACGACGCCGAATCGCAGCCGTTCCGTGCGACCGAGGCGGCGATCCGCGGCTTCTGGAAGCAATACCGCGCTCTGATGGGTGGCTGATGCCGCACGCAGACCCTGTCATGGACGACCGCACGACGGACAGCGGCGCCATTCGCCCCGGCATCGACGAGCTGATCGCCGCCTATGCCGACTGCATCGACGACGACCGCCTGGAGGAGTGGCCGGATTTCTTCACCGACCAATGCCGCTATCTGGTCATCAGCCGGGCCGACCACGCCGCCGGGCTGCGGCACGGGGTGATCTATGCCGTGTCGCGCGGAATGCTGACCGACCGGGTGATGGCATTGCGCAAGGCCAACATCTTCGAACCGCACCGCTACCGGCACATCATCGGCCCGACCCGGATAACCCGGGTGGATGGCGGTGTCGCGGAGGTGCGCTCGAACTTCCTCGCCGCGCGGATCATGCACGACGGCGGAACTCAATTGTTTGCCACCGGCCGCTATCTCGACCGCGTCGGCATCGCCGGCCGGCCATACCGCTTCATCGAGCGGATCGTCGTGCTCGACAGCCACAAAATCGACACCCTGCTGGTAATCCCACTCTGACGCGTTCGCGGCGAACTCAGGACGCCGGCATCCGTTCCGAGGGCAGCAGAATCCCCGAGGAGCACATGGCAGCGCCGGCGCGTCGCACGGCGCGGAAGACCGGTCCGTTCACGATACGTTGATGCGCCGTCCGGCTCGGCCAGCCACGCCCGCGGCCTGCCATCAGCCATCCATTTGCGACCAAGCCATGGTCGGGGCCGTTCACTGTCCCGCCCGACCCGTTAAGAGTCGCTTAAGCTGCCCCGCGGCATCATGGCCCGACTGGCATGCGGCGGCGACTTGCGTGAGGCATCACAGGGCAGCGGACACATGAGCGGTTTCGTCAGCGGGATCAACTACAACCTGCTGTTCTCGGGGGAAAGCTCCTCCAACGCCACTGCCTCGATCCTGGCGGCGCTGTACAGTGGCTCGTCGTCGTCGCCCGCCACCACATTCGTTTCCTCCGGCAACCCGATCACCGACCTCACGCTCGCCCAGCAGGAGCAGACGGCCGGCGTCGCCCGGGAAGCGCTGCAACCGCAGATCGCCAACACCATCACGGCGTTCAAGACGGCGGTCGCCAACGCCACCAGCATCCAAAGCGCGCTGTTGAACCCCAACGTGCAGCAGGTTCTGCTGACCGCGAACGGCCTGTCCAATTATATCGGCGAGACGGCGTTGGCGCAGAAGATTCTTCTGTCCAATCCAGCCGACCCCACTTCGCTGGTCAACCAGATGGCCAACCCTACCTGGCTGAGCACCGTCCAGACATACAATTTCGCGCAGAACGGCCTGTCCGAGCTGCAGAACCCGCAGGTCGTCTCCACCCTGACCAACGCCTACGCCGAGGTTCAGTGGCGCCAGGGGCTCGACCAGGCGACGCCGGGCCTGGCGAATGCGCTCACCTTTCTCAGCCAGGCCAGTTCGATCACCTCGATCAACGACGTCTTCGCGAGTGTTACCAACTTCCAGGTCATCACGACCGCGCTTGGCATCCCCCAGAACATCGTCTTCCAGGACCAGTCGGCGCAAATGAACGCGATCAGCTCCCGCCTGGACATCTCCAAGCTGCAGGATCGGAACTACGTGACCAGCCTGACCGACCAGTACTTGCTCACCATGCAGGAGAACACGCCGCCGGGCGCCAGCAGCAGCGCCGCGAATCTGGCGACGCTCGCCGTGAAGGCCGGCGGCCTCATGGTCTGATCGCCCGGCCATTCGCCGGGCCGGCCGCTTCACCGGTCGCCCCGAGGAAGGCCGCGCGGCCTGGGCGGCGCGAGGGCGCATTGCCCCGGCGTCAGGCTCCATGGCAGACACTGCGCATGCCAGGTTGCAGCACCAGAGTCGCCGCGCGGGCACCGATGCCCAGGGTCATCGCCGCGGCACGGCGCGCGCGGTACCTGGTCGGTGGCCTGTGCTGCGCCGTCGCGCTGGGGACGCTGCTTGCCGGCTGCCAGACTCCGCCCCGGGCAAACCCGCATTACGTGCTGGGCCTGCCATACCAGTCCGGCGGCACGTGGTGGTACCCGCGTGCGAGCCACGACCTTGATGAAACCGGCCTTGCCGCGGTTTACCCCGGCGGGCCGCCTCGGCTGACCACGGATGGCGAGGTATTCAGCCAGGCAGCGCTGACCGCCGCGCATCCCACGCTGCAGCTTCCCGCCATCGCGCGGCTGACCGATCTGGAAACCGGCCGCTCGGTGCTGGTGCGCATCAACGACCGCGGCACGCCGACGCCGCGCCGGCTGGTGCAGGTGACCCGGCGCGTCGCCGTGCTGCTGGGGATGCCGGAGGACGGTGTGGCGCAGGTGCGCCTGACAGTGCTGCCGCGGCCGAGCGAGGCCGCCGAACGACGCATGGCTGGCGCGCCGAGCCTGCCGATCTCAGCGGCGCCGCTTGCCGCCGTGTCTGCCACTGCTCTCCCGCCGCCCGCCGGCGCGCGGCAGGAAAGCGGCCAAGCGCCGCTGCCGGTCGCCCTCCGGCCGGTCGCGCCGCGGGCCGGGATGCCGGAAAGCCTGCCGGAGACCGTCACGCAAGGTCCGCCGCAACCCGGTCGATTGTGGGTGCGACTCGATACCTTCCAGTCCTACCAATACGCGGCGATCGAGCGGGCGAGGCTGGCCGGGCTGGCGCCGCGCATCGAACGGATTTTTGATGGGCAAGATCAGGAGTTTCGGGTGATGATCGGTCCGCTCGGCAGCGTTGCCGCGGCCGATGTTGCCGTGGATCAGGCGATTCGCGCCGGCATCGTCGATGCGCGGATCGTGGTCGAATAGGAGTTGCGCGATGCTGACCCGTCGTTCCGCGTTGCTTGGTTCCACCCTGCTTGGGCCGGCGCTGCTGGCTGCTGCCCGGCTGGCGCTGGCACGGCCGCGCCGTCTGGCGCAGCACCTCGCGCCGGCGGCCGGCGCAAAGGCACCGCCGAAGGACGCCGCGGCCGCCGCGGGGTCTGGCGCCAGCCCGGCCGATACGCCCATCGGCCCGGTCGATACCACCGCGCGCTGGGCCTATATCCAGGACTTCAACACCGGTGCGAAGCTGCTGGACAAGAACGCGGACGAACGCATGCCGCCGTCGTCGATGACCAAGCTGATGACGCTCTACATCGTGTATGGGCGGCTCGCGCGCGGACGCATGAAGCTCGACGACCAATTGCCGGTGTCGGAGAAGGCCTGGCGGATGGGCGGTTCCAAGATGTTCGTGCAGGTCGGCACGACGGTGTCCGTCGAGGACCTGATCCGCGGCATTGTGGTGGATTCCGGCAACGACGCCTGCATTGTGCTGGCCGAGGCCATTTCGGGATCCGAGGAGCAATTCGCCGAGCTGATGAACGACACGGCGAAAAAACTTGGCCTGACCAACTCGCATTTCATGAATGCGACCGGGTGGCCAGCCGCCGACCACTACATGAGCTGCCATGATATCGCGACCCTGGCGTCCGCCATCATCCGGCAGTTCCCGCAATACTATCACTACGACTCGGAAAAGACCTTCAAATATAACAACATAGAGCAGCAGAACCGGAATCCTCTGGTGCAGCGGGGGTTGGCGGACGGACTGAAGACGGGGCACACCGAGGCGGGCGGCTTCGGCGTGGTCGCCAGCACGAAGCGGGGCGACCGGCGGGTGGTGCTGGTGCTGAACGGCATGGACACCAACCGCGAGCGGTCCGAGGAATCCGAACGGCTGATGGACTGGGCGTTCGCCAATTTTGAGGACGTAACGCTGTTCACGGCCGGCGATGTCGTGGACCAGGCCCCAGTGTGGCTCGGTGCCAGCCCGGATGTGCCGCTGGTCAGCGGCCACGACCTGGTGGTGACCATGCCGCGCGACTGGCGCAGGAATGCCAAGGTGCAGATCAGCTACGACGCGCCGATTCGCGCGCCGGTCGCGAAGGGGACGACACTCGGCAAGCTGACCGTGGCCGGCCAGGGAGTCCCGTCGATGGACGTTCCCCTGCTCGCCGGTGCCGACGTGCCGAAATTGAACCTGCCGGGCCGTGCCATGGCGGTGCTGTCGCACTATGTCACCGGGAGCTGACGAATAAACCCTCGGCCGCTTCGCGGGAGAGGAGGGACGTCGCCGGAAGGCCAGGAGGTGAGGGTGCAACGTGACGCGCGGTCGTTTCATCACGTTCGAAGGCGGCGAGGGCGCCGGCAAATCGACGCAAGCGCGCCTGCTGGCCGATGCGCTGGGCGATCTCGGCGTGCCGGCGCTGCGCACGCGTGAGCCAGGCGGCGCCCCCGGCGCGGAATTGCTGCGGGAGCTGCTGCTGTCCGGCACGATTGCCTGGTCGGCGCCCGCGGAAGCGCTGCTGCACTTTGCCGCCCGCGCCGAGCATGTGGAGCAGACGATCCGCCCTGCCTTGGCCGCGGGCACGTGGGTGGTGTGCGACCGCTTCGCCGATTCCACCATGGCGTATCAAGGCTGCGGCCAGGGCGCGGATCGCGCGATGATCGCCACGCTTACCGGTCTGATCGGGCTGGTGCCCGACGTGACGATCGTGCTCGACGTTTCGGATGCGGTTGCGTTGGCGCGCTTGCGCACGCGCGGTGGGGTCGCCGACCGCTACGAACGCCTGGACGCCGCGTTCCATGCGCGCGTCAACGAAGGTTTCCGCGTGATCGCCCGCGTGGCGCCGGAGCGCTGCGTGGTGGTTCCGGCGGATGGTTCCGAGGCCGCCGTACATGCCGCCGTGATGCGCGCATTGTGGCAGCGTGTGCCGCCGGGCGGGCTGATACCGTCCGGAGCCTGAGATCAGCGTCGCCGAGCGCGACCGCGCCCACCACAAGCCACCCGGAAGCCCGGGAGTTCTGTCAGCGGGGCATGTGGCACCTGCTCCGGCGCAATCGCGACGCCCTCGCGGCGGTGCGATCGCTGTTGCGCAACGCACTCGGCCGTGACCCGTCGTTTGCGACAGCCCATGTGGCGTTTTGCGTGTCCTCTTTCCGGCGGCTCACCTGTGGTTTTGCCAGTGATGCCGCGGCGACGCGCGCGGGACTGCTGTCAGCCGCGGCGCTCGCCCGCAAGAGGTGCGGCACCGCCTTGGCCCCACATTGCAGTTGAGCCCGCGCGATCCGAGCGCCTGGTCCTATCAAACCTGGAGGAAATACCGGATGGATTGTGCAAGGCCGGCCTGAGAAGCGCTTGGCGCCCGGCCGTATAGCGGTTGCCCAATATGCGGCGCCACGCGAGCCATTACCCTTCCGCCCGGCCTTGGGGTAATATAGTTGTCACGGATCAACCAAAATCCACGAGAAAGCAGTGACCGAGATCGCCATTACCCGGACCGCGCATCCGAAGCAGCCTCCCGCCGATGCGACCCTTGCCTTCGGCAAGGTGTTCACGGACCACATGTTCCTGATGGAATATGACGAAAGCCGGGGCTGGCACGATCCCCGCATCGTTCCCTACGCGCCGTTCATGCTCGATCCGGCGACTTGCGTGCTGCACTACGGCCAGGCGATCTTCGACGGGCTGAAGGCGTTTCGCGGGCGCGACGGCCGCGTCCGGCTGTTCCGCCTGCCGGACCACGCGCGGCGGCTGAACCACTCGGCGCATTACCTGTGCATTCCCGAACTAGACCCGGAGATGGTCGAGGAATCGATCCGGGCGCTGGTGGAGGTGGACCAGCGCTGGGTGCCGTCGCTGCCGGGCACGTCGCTGTATATCCGGCCGACGGTGATCGCGACCGAGACGTTCCTCGGCGTGCATCCCTCGAGCAGTTACCTGTATTACGTGATCGTCGGGCCGGTGGGGGCGTACTACAAGGAGGGGATGAATCCGGTGAGCATCCTTGCCAGCGACAAATATGTGCGGGCGGTGAAGGGCGGCCTGGGTGCGGCAAAGACCGCGGGCAATTACGCCGCCAGCCTGTATGGTGCGGAGGAGGCGCAGCACGCGGGCTATACGCAGGTGCTATGGCTGGACGGCGTCGAGCACCGCTACCTCGACGAGGTCGGCACGATGAACATCATGCTGAAGATCGACGACGAGGTAATCACGCCGCCGTTGAACGGCGCGATCCTGGCCGGCATCACGCGCGATTCGGTGCTGACCCTGCTGCGCGACTGGGGGCTGCGTGTGGCGGAGCGTCCGGTGGCGATCGACGAGGTTGTCGCGGCGGCGCAGGCGGGCCGGCTGGAAATGTGGGGGACGGGAACCGCGGCAGTTATTTCACCGGTCGGCGAGCTGGGCTTCAAGGGCGAGCGCTATGTGATCAACGGCGGGCGCACCGGCGCGCTGACCCAGAAGCTGTACGACACGATCGTGGGGATTCAGTACGGCACGGCGCCCGACCCGCATGGCTGGACCCGGTTGCTGGGGAACCGGCCGGGGGGATGACCTGGGCGGACCGCAGATGCTATCGTAACGCCACGCCGGTTGGGGCCGCACCATGCTGTCAGAGGATCTACTCCGTCGCTTTTTGCGTGACCTCGAGGCCGATCATGTCGAGCGGACAGAAAGCATCACAGACAAGAGCAAGTTCGGTCAGGCAATCTGCGCGTTCGCCAACGATATGCCTGACAGGCGGCAGATCGGAGTGCTGTTTGTCGGGGTACGGAACAATGGCGATTGTGCGAATGTCGAGATCAGTGAAAGGCTACTGCAAACCTTGGCGGGCTTCCGATCGGATGGTAACATAACGCCTTTTCCTGTCATGCATGTCTATAAGCACGAGCTCGATGGTTGCACGATGGCAATCGTCGAAGTTACGCCGTCGGACAATCCGCCGCTGAAATACCAGGGGCGCGTCTGTGTTCGGATCGGCCCTAGGAAAGGCTTCGCGACTCCCGAAGAAGAGCGGCGGCTGACGGAAAAGCGACGGTGGGGCAATTTGCCGTTCGACCAACAGCCCGTGCCGGGTACTTCGGTCGATGACCTGGATTTGCTGAGGTTCCGTGAAGAATACCTGCCCACAGTCGTCCCCCGGGATGTACTGGCAGAGAATGGACGAGAGATCACCGATCAACTTCGGGCACTACGTTTGCTGGCGCCGGATGGCCGGCCAACCGCGGCCGGACTCCTGATCTGCGGCAAGGATCCGCGGTCTTGGATACCGGGCGCGTATGTCCAGTTCGTTCGTTATCCCAGTGGTGACATCAGCGATGTCGTGCAAGACCATAAGGAGATCAGTGGACCGCTGGCAGACGTGATGCGTCGTATCGACGAGATCATCGAGGTGAACATAGCGGTGAGCGCCGAATTGTCCGGCCCTGTGCAGCGCGACCAGGCCACCTACCCAGCCGTCGCGCTGCAAGAGTTGGCGCGCAATGCGGTGATACACCGGACCTATGAGGGGACCGCCGCTCCGGTGCGTCTTACCTGGTTTTCGGATCGGGTTGAAATTGCCAGTCCGGGCGGTCCATACGGTGCGGTCACATTGGAGTCCTTCGGGGTCGAGGGGTTGACCGACTACCGCAATCCCACCCTGGGCGAGGCCGCCAAGGCACTTGGATTTATCCAGCGATTCGGGTCGGGGATACCGCGCGCGCGCGCGGCGCTGGCCAGGAATGGCAATCCCGCGCCCGAATTTCGGGTCGAACCGACCTATGTGCATGTCACCCTCCGGTCGGCGCCGTGAAGACGATCGGGTTCTTCAACAACAAGGGCGGAGTCGGCAAGACCTCGCTGGTTTATCATGTAGCCTGGATGCTGTCGGAGCTTGGAGTGCGGGTGATCGCGGCCGACCTCGATCCGCAAGCCAACCTGACCAGCATGTTTCTGGAAGAGGAACGCTTGGAGGAGATTTGGGAGGCCTCGCCCGGTCCCACGATCTACGGTGCTGTCTCGCCCCAATTTCGCGGCACCGGCGACATAGTGCCGCCGTCGGTGGAGGAGATCGACGACCATATCGGATTGCTGGTCGGCGACTTGCAACTCTCCAGCCTTGAGGATGCGTTGTCGGACGCTTGGCCGCGTTGTGCCAATGGCGATGAACGCTCGTTTCGTGTGATGAGCACCTTTGCTCGCACCATTGTGGCGGCGGGCATTCAGTTCGACGCCAATGTGACGCTGATCGATGTTGGCCCCAACCTTGGCGCATTGAATCGCACCGTGCTGTTGGGCTGCGACTTTGTCGTCGTGCCATTGGGGGCCGATCTGTTCTCCCTGCAAGGGCTGCGCAACATGGGGCCGACGTTGCGGAATTGGCGCGACATCTGGCAGGCGTCGCGTCAAAGAAGTCGCGACCCGGGCATTGCACTGCCGGAAGGCGCTATGGTGCCGGCCGGTTATGTGGTGATGCGACATTCGGTCCAGGCCGGCCGGCCGGCACGGGCTTTCGGCCGCTGGATGGCGCGGATTCCGGCGGCGTATCATCATCATGTTCTGAACGAGCAGACTGGCGGGCCTGACAGTGTGGAAACCGATTCGCAGTGCCTCGCGGTGCTGAAGGATTACCGCTCCTTGATGCCGTTGGCTCAGGAGGCGCGCAAGCCGATGTTCAAGCTGCGGCCGGCGGACGGTGCTTTTGGCGGCCATCAGAAGGCAGTGCAGGACTGCGGCGCCGACTTTGAACGTCTGGCGCGCCGCATTATGGCAGCATGCGGCCTGCCGCTGGCTGCACATAAATGAGGCCGTGCGCTCCGCCTTTCACCGCACGTCTGCCGCCCCCGACGCCCGTATCCGGTCCACGCAGCGCTGCCGCATCGTGCGCCAGGAGCGGTCGAGGCCGGTCAGGTCGCGGGCAACAGAAAGTCATCAGTGTATTCGCCGCGTGACAGTTTCACCGCGATCCCCTCGGCGATACCGCATTCCAGCAGCTCGGACCCGGCGATCCGCCCGGGTTCCGCCAGCAGGTCGGCCATGCCGGCAAACGCCGTCGCCTGCTCGGGATCGATGCGCCAGACGAAGCGCCGATCCGTCTCGGTCGGTGGAAACACCCCCGCCGGGGTTCCGGCCGCCAGCGTCAAATTCACAGCGGACGTCGAGCAAAACGCCAACTCGTCCAGCCGCACGGAGCCGCCGTCGCGGGCAAACTTGCGCAGCACGCCGCCGAGCGCGCGCAGATCCTCCGGCTCGCCGAGCATCAGCAGCATCGGGTTGAAGTCGCTCGGCAGGAATCCGATGCGCAACATGCTCACATGACCTCGATCACGTCCGTGGCGTGGCAGAGTTCCTCGGCACCAATCGTGCCGCGTCCCGCCGATACCTCGACAAGCCGCACCCGCACCCATTCGTCGTTGATCGCCTCTACCACTTCGGCGGTGATGCCGCCGACGACGCGCAGCTTTGCGCCGGGTTTGATGCCGATGAGTTCGATCATCACCCACCTCGTTCAGAAAAACACACTCAGATTCTTCGCCAGCAGCACGTTCTGCTCCAGTACCAGTTCGCGCCGCGCGATCTGCCACGACGCGCCGGCGCACCGCAACGTGTCGGTGCGCCGGCCGACGAAAATGGTCGTCTCGTATTCGACGCGATTCTGATATACCAGGAACCGGCAGCCGACCGTCACGTCGCGCGCGTCTTCCGCCGACGGCGACACCTCCAGCAGCCGCACATTGCTCACAATGTGGGTAACGCGCGACAGCGGCTCCTCGGCGTAGTGCACGCCCGTCAGGATCTGCTCCACCCGCTTGGTCAGCGTCCACTTGTCCTCGTCGAACCAGCTTATGCCCTCGCCCTGCCGGGTGTTCTCGCGCTCGGCGTGCTGGCCGAATTTCACATTGCGGCGGACCGGCATGAAATACACCAGGTCTTCCGCCAGCAGGTCGAGCCACTCTTTGAAGCGCCGCTGATCGAGCAGATCGGCTTCCTGGTAAAGGAAGTCTTCGATTTCCTGCTTGAGTTCGAACCAGGCGAGCCCCCGGCGCGCCATCGGACGTTCCGCAACCTGGCTCATCGCTTTCCCTCCCCAACCGGTTGACCGATTACCGCACGGCTGCGTTCCGTGCGCCAGCCGCCGGTCAATGCGACTTGTTGGGCTGGGTCTGCTGAGCAGGCGCCGCCGGCTGCGCCGGGGCCGGGTTGCCTGGCGTGGCCGGTCCGGCATCGAATGGCTGCGTCGTATTTTGCTCTGCCGCCGCCGGCGCCGCCGATGGCCGCGCGGCGGCGGCGCGCTGCGTCAGGTCGGTCACGCAGCGGCCCATCGCATTGCTCACCGCGGTCGATCCGTCGAGCGCGATGATCCACGGTTTCTCGTTCCCTGACGGAAACGTCACCGTCATCGACGCGGCACGGCGGAACTGCCCGTCGAAGGTCTGAATATCCGCGCGGTCCAGCGTCCATTGCACGCGCTCGCCGCTGCCCACCGCCTGTTCGGACCACGGCCGCTGCAGGCCCACCTGCACCACAACCGGAATCTGCGCGCCGTCCGGGATGTTCCAGCTCGGCTTGCTGGCGATGAAGGTCACCTCGTCGCCGCCGATCTGGAACCGCAGGGAGAACGCCCGCCCGTCGGCGGGATTGCGGCTGCCGACGCCGCAGAGCGGCTGGCCGTTAGCGCCCTGGCCGTCGAACGCATCCCAGCCGCCGGCGTGGTAATAGACGTTGGCGTCCGCCCAGGCGGGCGAGGCGATGGATGCCGCCAGCGTGGCGGCGAGCAAGATTTGGCGACGGCGCATTCTGTTCCTCCTACGGGCACGCTTCCTGGCGCCGCGCACACGGGCAGGCGGCGCAGTTGCGCCATCGATATGCGGGAACCGCCGTCGCCGCGGCGCACATTCCGGTGATCGCCTGGCGAGGCTGCACTGCCCGGGCGACCCTGCCGCATCGGCCGGTAGAGCCAACAGCCGGAAAGGCAGGGTCGCGTCACCGTGGTGCCACGCCGATGCGCGGATAAGCCGGCGCGCGGATAAGACAGTCGTCCCGGCGCCAATGTGCCGGTGTGGCAACCCGACACCATCGGTCTGGCACCGCTGCGGCCAAGGTGGTACGGACAGCGCGCGCAGCACCCAGGAGGCACGCATGTCCTCGATCGCCGATATCGTCGCCCGCGAGATACTCGACAGCCGCGGCAATCCCACGATCGAGGTCGATGTGGTGCTGGACAGCGGCGCCATGGGCCGCGCCGCCATCCCGTCCGGCGCCTCCACCGGCGCGCACGAAGCGGTGGAGCTGCGCGACGACGACAAATCGCGCTTCGGCGGCAAGGGCGTGCTGCAGGCGGTCGCCAATGTCGAGGGTGAGATATTCGACGCCATCAGCGGCATGGACCCCACGGAACAGGTGAAGATCGACGACATCATGATCGACCTGGACGGCACCGCGAACAAGTCGCGGCTCGGCGCCAATGCGATCCTCGGGGTATCGCTCGCGGTGGCGAAGGTGGCGGCGACGGAGCTGGGGATGCCGCTGTACCGCTATGTCGGCGGCGTTTACGCGCGCACGCTGCCGGTGCCGCAGATGAACATCGTCAACGGCGGCAAGCACGCCGACAATCCGATCGACATCCAGGAGTTCATGATCATGCCGGTTGCCGCCGGCACGGTGGCGGACGGCGTGCGCATGGGCTCGGAAATCTTCCACAGCCTGCGGAAGGGTCTGCACGATGCCGGCCACAGCACCAATGTCGGCGACGAGGGCGGCTTCGCCCCCAATTTGAAATCGGCCGACGAGGCGCTGGGTTTCATCGCCAAGGCCTGCGAACATGCCGGCTACCGCCCGGGCGAGGACGTGATGTTCGCGCTCGATCCGGCGTCCAGCGAGTTCTACCACGATGGCAAATACGTGCTGGCCGGCGAGGGCAAGACACTCGATGCGGCGGGCATCGTGCGCTATTACGAGGAGTTGATCGGGCGCTATCCGATTGCGTCGATCGAGGATGGCTGCGCCGAGGACGACTGGGAAGGCTGGCAGCACATGACCAGAGAGCTCGGTGGCAAAATCCAGATCGTCGGCGACGACATCTTCGTCACCAACCCGGAGCGGCTGCGGCGCGGCATCGAAGCCGGCTCCGCGAACGCCATCCTGGTGAAGGTAAACCAGATCGGCACGTTGAGCGAAACATTGGAGACGGTGGAATTGGCGCAACGGGCCGGGTGGCGCGTGGTGATCAGTCACCGCTCCGGCGAGACCGAGGACTCGACGATCGCCGACCTGGCGGTGGCGATCAATTGCGGACAGATCAAGACCGGCAGCCTGTCGCGCAGCGACCGCCTGGCGAAATACAACCAGTTGATCCGCATCGAGGCGGCGTTGGGCCCGGCGGCGCGGTACGCGGGCCGCACCGTGCTGCGGCGCTGAACCACCTTTACCCGCCTATGCGGGTCAGCTTGCGGATGCGGTGATTTTCGCTGTCGCCGACATACACCGCGCCATCCGGCCCGACAGTGGCTCCGTGCGGCCGTGCGAGCCCGGCTTGGCGCGCCGGCCCGCCATCGCCGCCGGGCCCCGCGGTGCCGGTACCGGCGATGGTGGCAACGATCCAGGTTCGCGCGTCGATGCGGCGGATCACGTGGTTCTCGGTATCGACGATGAATACGTTGCCGTCGGCATCGACCGCCATCTCCTTCGGCGCGTTGAACACGGCATGGCGCGCATCATGCCCATCGCCGGCGCAGCCGCGTGCGCCGGTACCGGCCACCGTCTCGATGATTCCGTTCCGCACGCGGCGCAGGCTGCTGCCCTGGCGTTCGAGGATGTACAGCGCACCGTCCGGTGCCAGCGCCACCGCACGCGCGCCGAAAACCCCCGCGCGCGTCGCCGGCCCGCCATCGCCGTCATGCCGCGCTTCGCCGGTACCGGCGAACGTGCCGATCGTTCCGCTGACCAGATCGACGACGCGCACCCGATGATCGGCGACGTCGGCGATGAACAGGTTTTCCCCCGTTGCATCCAGTGCCAGGCCGTTCGGTTCGGCGAGTCCGGCTCGTGCCGCGGGTCCGTCGTCGCCGCTGAACTTGCCGGAGCCATCCCCCGCCAGGGTCGAAATGATGCCGGGCGCATCCACCCGCCGCACCCGGCGATTCAGCCGGTCGGCGAAATACACCGTGCCGGCACGATCCAGCACGACGCCGTATGGCTCGTTCAGCAAGGCGTGCGTCGCCGGGCCGCCATCGCCGGAGAAGCCGCGTTCGCCGGTGCCGGCAATCGTGGCGATCGCCCGGGTGCGCGCATCGACTCGTCGGATGCAATGATTGAACGTATCGGAGAAGAACAGGTTGCCGTCGGCATCGAATGCGAGATCGAACGGGTTGTTCAGCAGCGCCATCGCGGCCGGGCCGCCATCGCCGGAATAACCCTGCGCGCCGGCGCCCACCACCGTGCTGATGGCCCACTCCGAATTGTTCGTTGGCATGGCGCCGATCCTCCTCGCCGCCACCATGGTTGTCGGCACCGCCATGTCAAGCGTAGGATGCTGGCTAATGTGCATGCAGCCGGAGGAACCGTGATGGATATGCAGACGCCAACCGCGACCGATCGTGCCGAGGCAGGCAGCCTCTACGCCAAACTGGAAGACCGCATCATCATGCGCGACCAGGTCGGCGCCAGCGAGGTGTATTACGATCTGGTCCGTGCCGGTCGGCCGTTGAACGAGATCGTCGCCGAGGGCGTGCGCATCCATGCGCCGTACACGCATGTGCCATACCATGAACGCATTGACGACGGCTACCCCAATTTCGTCAACAACGACCACTGCCTGCTGAGCGCGCGAGCCACGCTCAACCTGGCGAAGATGCTGCCGAGCCACTTGGCCATGCTGCCGATGGCGCAGACCATCTGGTACATTCCCAGCGGCCTGGATATCTGGAACCAGAAGATCAACAAGGCACCCGGCCATTATACGAGGTCGCGTGGCAACATCGGCAAGGTCGAGGCCCCCCCGGCTCCGGTGGTGTACTGGCCGGACCAGGAGCCGTTGCGCGAAGCCGCTCCGTTGCGGGAGCGGTTGAACAACTGGCAGACCCTGGTGCATCGCGGCCAGGTGGTCGATGCCTATCGCGTGTTCCTCGGGCTGATGGAGGAAACCGCGAACCGCAAGGAAGTGCTGGCCGAACTGTGCTTCTCCGGACTGATGGACGTGCAGGACCGGCTGTTGTGGAACCGCTCTTACACTACCGGGCACAAGGCGTATCGCGCACGCTCCACGGTGGAGATCGGCAACGCGATCGGCTGGGACAACGCGCACCATATCGTGTACGCGGGCGCGCTCGACGTCGCGGTGGGGCCGCGGTGGTATTCCACCTACGAAATGGCCTGCAACCTTGTGAAGATGCACATCGAAGGCGAGACGCTGCATGCCGTGCCCTATGGCGGCGTCAGCGACGCCGAACTCGCGGTGCTGCGCAACACCGGAGAGGTGACCCCGGAGGAGTCGGCCGAACTGATCCGCGCGGCGATCCGCGAGGACGAACTGGTTGTCCTGAATGCGGTGACCAGGCTGCTGAAGGCCGGCAAGAACCCGCGGCGGATGCTCGACGTACTGCAGATCGCCTGCGCGCAGGCGGTGCTGGAGACGCGGGCGGCCGAGTACTTCAACATGCCGCATCACTGCTATGAATATCTTAACACGCTCGGCTGGTTCTGGGACAATTTCGACCATCCGCGCCGGCTGCGGCTGCTTTACGTGGCGGCCTCCTTCGTCAACCGGATGGCCTACAACCAGCAAGGCCTTGGCGAGGTGCACACATTCTCGGTGCAGCCGCCGAGCGGATCCGACCGGCTGACCGCCGGACAATTGCTCGACCGGGTCGATGCCGCCGTGTGCTCTCTGAACGGCCAGGAAAGTGTGGACTGGACCCAAGCCTATCTCGACAACGTGGCCGATCGCGCCCCGCTGGTGCAGCGCATTGCCGTGGCGGCGACCAAGCTGGGCAACGATCCGCACAACCAGGAAATCGCACAGTGCATGCTGATGGATTTCGGCAACAACCGCCATCCGGATCGCGACCGGCTTCTGCTCTCCGCAGCATACCATACCGCCATGCACCGCAAATACGGCGATCCGCTGGAGCCGGCGCGCCGCTTCGGCCAGGCCATGGGTATCGCTGAACTGCAGTGACGGGACGACATGCAATGACGATTTCGATCAAACCGGTCGATCCGGTATCTCGCCCGTTCTTCGCGGGCGAGGTCGCCGGCATCGACATCACGCAGCCGCTTTCGCCTGAGAATGTCAGGGCGATTTCGGCGGGTATGGATGAATTCGGCGTGCTGGTGTTCCACGACCAGCACTTCACCGACGAGGCGCAACTCGCGTTCAGCCGCAACTTCGGCGAGCTGGAACTGGCAACCGGCGATCTGACCTTCGGCCGGGAACACCGCAGGCTGGCAGAGCACGTCAACGACATTTCCAACCTCGACGACGACAACCAAGTACTCGCGCGCAACAACCGCCGGCGACTATTCTCGCTGGGCAACCGGCTGTGGCACTCGGATTCGTCGTTCAAGCCGGTGTCGGCGAAATACTCCCTGCTGTCGGCGCGGGTGATCCCGGCGGCCGGCGGCAACACCGAATTTGCCGACATGCGCGCCGCCTACGACGCGCTGGACGACGACGCGAAGGCCGAGTGCGAAAACCTGATCTGCGAACACAGCCAACTCTATTCGCGCGCCATCCTGGGCTTTACCGACTTCACCGACGACGAACGACGGCGATTCGCGCCGGTGAAACAGAGGCTGGTGCGCCGGCATCCGTCAACCGGACGCAAGTCGCTGTTCCTCGCCTCGCACGCCGGCGCAATCCTCGGCTGGCCGGTGCCAGAGGCGCGCGCGTTCCTCCGCGACCTGACCGAGCATGCGACGCAGCGCCGCTTCGTCTATGCGCATGTCTGGCGCCAATGGGACCTGGTAGTGTGGGACAACCGCGCGACGATGCACCGCGCACGGCCGTTCAGGGCCGAGGAGGTGCGCGACATGCACCGCACCACCGTCGCGTGTGAACGTTCGACCATGGCGGAGGCAGCATGACCAAGCCTCCTATCCCTGCTCACCCGTAAGGACGGCACCACGCACGAGGAATATGTCCGCCACTGGCTGGAGATTCACGCCAGGCTGGCGCATGCGATGCCGGGCATTCGCCGCTGCGTGCATTCGCACATAGCCGGCACCCGCTCGCGCCCCGACATCCAGGAGACGGAGGTCGACGTCCATGGCATCGCCGAACTCTGGTACGACGACCGGGAAGCCTTCCAGCGCGCCGCCGCCACTCCGGAGATGAAGCGGCTCACCGACGACGGCGCGCGGTTTGTCGGCCGGATCAAGACCTATCTGGTTGACGAGAAGCCGATCACTCCGCCGCGGAGCTGCGCTGCGCGTCGGCCACCGCTTCATACGGCAGCCGCTTCACCCGATCCATATTGACGCCCTCGATGCGCAGCAGCCGCGTCGAGTTTTCGCGCCGCGGGGAATGCAGCACGCCGACGTCATACAGATACGCGTCGCCCGGCTTCATCGCATAATCGCGCACCCGGCGCGCCTTGCCGGGCTTGTCGCCGCTCGGCCGCTCCAGGCAGTCCCAGTCGGTCATGATTGTTTCGCCCGAGGCTTGGCCATAGATCGCCCAGGACGGGCCGTGGTCGTGCGGCTTGCTATTCTTCTCGCCAACATAGGCGTGCGCCAGGATGGTGAAGCCGAGTTCCGGATCTTCATACAGAACCTTGCGTTCCGGGGTGCCGTCCGGAATGTAGGTCGCAACGAACTCCGGCTCCTGCAGCACCTGGTTGACCAGCGCGCGGACCTGCTTGCGACCTTCGGTCCCCGGGTGGCTATGCAACGCGTCGCGACAGTTCGCGGCAAATTGTTCGAGCGTGGTGGTCATCGGTCTGGTCTCCTTGGCTTGGTCAACTCAACGACGATACGGGTAGCAGCGCGCGCGGTCCAGCGTGAGGTCGAAATGTGCCCCCAACGCCTTGATCGCGTCGCCGTGGTCGGAATACGGGTCGCTGTTCGCCGGTCCGACGATGATGCAACCGAAACTGGCGTCGCGCTTGCCACCGGGCGGCAGCATGGCGGTCACCAGAGTGTCGCCGTTCTCATCGCGCAAGGTGAGAAACAGCGGCATCGAGCGCCGGATATGCGCTTCCTTGCCGATGTCCTGCTCGATGAAAACGCTTGACGCCGAGCGAAAGGTTTCCGCGGCGCGCTCCCGCTCGCGTCGGAAATGTTTCTCAACGGCGTGTCGCATACCCTCTGATTCCGCCGCCGCTTCGCCTTCCGTGACGATGCGGAACCAGGTACGATCGCCGGGTGCATCGCAGACATATTCCATGCGCTGGCCCCCGCCTGACTTGGACTGTTTTCCGTGGTGAGTTTAGGCCCGTCCGCGGCGCGGAGCAAACCGTGCGTTTCGCCCGTCGGATCGGCGCCGTCCCGCGCCGCCGGAAGCTTCGTTCACCGAACCGCACCAACCGGTGCCCAGTTCGCCACCGTTCGGCCGCCGCTGCCGCCGCCCCGTTACGGGCCGTACGAAGATCACTGCGCGGCGCGGCGCATTCCGGGAAACCGCGTCACGCGGCCCGCGGTCATGCCGCCATCGATCACCAGTTCCGATCCGGTGACGTGGCGCGACGCATCGCCGGCAAGGAACAGCACGCCGTTCGCGATGTCCTCCGCGGTGCCCGCCTCGCCGATCGGCACCACCGCGGCGGCGATCGCCTGCGCATCGAGCGGCGCGTTGGCCCCCGCCGGCAGCTTGCCCCAGATCGGCGTGTCGATGACGCCCGGATGCACCGAATTGACCCGGATCTTGTCCTGCGCCTGGGCGCATTCCAGCGCCATCGACTTGGCGAACAGCCGCACCGCGCCCTTCGTCGCGCTGTAGCCGGCCAGCCCCGCCGAGCCGCGCAGCCCCGCCACCGACGACATCATCACGATAGATCCGCCACCGGAACGGCGCATTGCGGGAATGCAGTATTTCACCGACAGGAATACGCCATCGACGTTCACCGCCATCTGCCGTCGCCAGTCGGCGAGCGACATGTCGATCGCCGGCCCCATGATGCCGATGCCGGCATTCGCCACCAGGATGTGCAAACCGCCGAATTCCCGTTCGGCTGCCGCAACTACAACTGGCCAGCCTGCTTCGTCGGTGACGTCGTGGCGCACGAACACGCCGCCGGTCTCCGCCGCGACCCCTGCCCCGGCGGTTTCGTCTAGATCGGTCAGCACCAGCTTCGCCCCCTCGCGCGCCAAAACCAGCGCGCACGCCGCGCCGATGCCGGATGCCGCGCCGGTGATGATCCCCACCTTGCCGTCGAGCTGCCCCATTGCCGTTCCTCCCTTGCGTTTGGCCGGCCTTGCGTTTGGCCGGACATCATCATTCCATGCCCCAAGAGGGAAAGGGAGGGGACGATGCTGACCGGAAAGACCGCGCTGATCACCGGCTCGCTGGGCGGAATCGGCTTCGCCACCGCGCGGGCGCTGGCGACGCAAGGCTGCAACGTCATGCTGAACGGATTCGCCGATCCCGCAACCGTCCAGGCCCGCGTCGCCGAGCTGGAGGCGCTCGGTGCGCACGCCGAATACCACGGCGCCGATCTGCGCCAGCCGGCGCAGATCGCGGCGCTGGTGCGCAGCGCGATGCAGGTGTTCGGCGCACTCGACATCCTGGTGAACAACGCCGTGGTGCGGCATTTCGGCGCGGTGGAGAATTTCGCGCCGGAACACTGGGACGAGGCGCTGGCAGTCAATCTCTCGGCGCCGTTCCACACGATCCGCCAGGCGCTGCCCGCAATGAAGGCGAAGGGCTGGGGACGGATCGTCAACATGGCCTCGGTGTACGGCAGCTTCGCGACGGTGGACCGCGTGGACTACATCACCACGAAGACCGCATTGCTCGGCCTGACCCGCGCGGTGGCGTTGGAATGCGCGCGCACCGGTGTGACCTGCAACGCGGTCTGCCCCGGCACGGTGCTGACCCCGGCGATCGACCAGCGCCTGCGAAATGAGATGCAGCGCGATGGGGTGGCGCGCGAGGCAGCGGAGGCGGCGTTCCTGGCCGCGCGCCAGCCGTCGCAGCGCTTCGTCGCGGACGACAACGTGGCCGGGCTGATCGCATTCCTGTGCGGCCCGCACAGCGTGGACATCAACGGGGCCGCGCTGCCGATCGACGGCGGATGGACGGCGGGACGGTAATCTTTCTAGCAAGGTGGATCGCAATATATTCAACCAGGCAACTTATCGGCCTGGATTGGTCCGACAGGGAATCCATTGATGAAGCCATGACGGCACCCGCCGATTACCGAAGAAATATTCGATTTTTAACGAGATCTGAGGCCGGGCGGGATTGCAGGATCGACAAAGAAGACCGATTTCCTGCGCTGTTCTCTGCAACTCATCGAGGAATGCGCATTATGGCTACGTTGACCGTTGGTGTTGGCCAGCAATATTCCACGCTTTCCGCAGCCGTTGCGGCGTCGCACAACGGCGATGTCATTCAGGTGAAGGCCGGGACCTATACGAACGACTTCGCCACCATTGCCACCAGCATCACAATCGAGGGTGTCGGCGGCATGGTGGACCTTGTCGCGACAACCCCGCCGCCCAACCAGAAGGGCATCCTCGTTGTTGGCACGGCGACCAGCAGCCCGACAGTGACATTGGACCACCTGGAATTTTCCGGGGCCGCCATCAGTGCTGCCGAGGGGGGCAACGCCGCCGGGGTGCGCTACCAGTCCGGCAACCTGACGATCGACAACTGCTACTTCCACAATAATCAAAACGGGTTGTTGGCAAATGCCGATGCAACTGGCTCCATCGCCATCACGAACTCGGAATTCGCCGATAACGGTACAACCAGCGGGCTGACGCACAATATCTACGTTGGCGCGGTGGCCAAATTCAGCATCACCGGTTCCTACGTCACCGCGGCCAACACCGGGAACGAGATCCAAAGCCGGGCCCTGGTCAACACCATCACCAACAACCGCATCGTTGACGGGCCGACGGCGACGGCATCCTATTCGGTCAACCTGCCGAATGGCGGCGTCGATACGGTTACCGGTAATATCATCGAGCAGGGACCGCACAGCCAGAACTCGGCGATCATCGGCTTTGGTGCCTCCGGCTCGCTGTATGCACAGTCCAGCCTGGCGGTCAGCAACAACACCATTCTCAACGACGAACATGTGGGCAGCGCCCGCGCGGTGCTCAATTTCAGCAAAATCCCGGTGAACTTCAGCAACAACAAGGTTTACGGCCTGACCCCGGCGCAGATCGCCAGCGGGCCGGTGAACGTTTCCGGCACGACATATCTGACCACCGAACCCACCGTCAGCACCGCGCCGCCCTACCAGGCGCAGGCCGCGGCGCACGTCTCGACCGAGACGCTCACCCTGCAGCTTTCGACCGACGTGGCGAAGTCCTTGTTCATCGCCAGTGTGGACGGGCACCTGCTTGACCCCGCGCAGGCCATCACCGCCTTGCACCAGACGGGGGACACCCAGAATTTCAGCTTCTCCCGCGCGTTCGGCGCTGGAACCCACGCGCTGACGCTGGATTTCCTCGGCGGGAACGGCACCGTGTCGCCGCACCTGTACGTCGCAGGCATCGTGTATGACGGCGTGCAATATGCCGGTTCCGCGGCGGCGGTGCCGCCCGATCATGCGGTGACCTTCACGGTCGGCCACTCCTAGTGCCCTGCGTCGTTGATTCTGCAGGCTGCCCGCTGGATGGACGCCACCGTCGGCGCCCGCGCAAGATCGACTCCGGCGCTCGGTTGGGTCGGGGGGGTGCCGTTTGGTCCTCGGGGTTCAGCGTTTCTTAAGAGGCCGTCTCGAAACTGTTCCCGGAGGGCTTGAATCCGGCCATGTGCATGGAATCTAGGGGGGTCCGCTGCCTGTTGGAGCCGCCGATGTGGACCCCCGATACCCGGGAACTGCATGACCGGGACGATCTGCGCTACCCCTCCGACCTGTCCGATCACGAGTGGCGGGTGCTTGCGCCGTTGCTGCCGCCGCCCGCAAG
>DATLQW010000129.1:0-49495 GCA_035535035.1 Acetobacteraceae bacterium | reverse complement strand
GACTGAAGGAGCGCATCGCCAGCCGGTTCGACGGCCGGTTGATGTCGTGAACCAGGGGTGGTTGCCGGCGACGTGCGCCCGTCAGCGGAATGACTTCACACGGCACTGCGATTGTGTCTGTGACAGAAAAATGACGGTTGCGGGGAAAACTTGCCGGCGCGCAGGCGGGCCGTGAGACTTGCGGCCGATTGGAACGATGGATCCACGCCTTTCACTCCCATCCGGGCGGCGGCACGAAGCCCTGCCACGCGGTTTCCAGCAATTTCGCAACTTCGATCGTGGTGCGGTCGGCGTATTGCGCGCCGACGATCTGCACGCCGACCGGCAACCCGTCCGGCGAGAAGCCGAGCGGCGCTGCCGTAGCCGGCAACAGATAGAAACCCGAAATGCCGGCCCAGAACATCTGGTCGGTCGCCGGCACGCGATGGCCGTTCACCGTGATGCCGCGTTCCCAGCGTTCGCCCGCGTGGTCGTGCGGTTGCGCCGGGCTGGCACCGACCGGGCAGAGGAACACGTCGTAATCCTGGAAGAACGCGGCCCAGGCACGGCGCATGCGCTGGCGTAGTTCATTGTCGACCAGGAAGTCGCGATGCGTCATGCTGACGCCGCGGGCCATCATCGCGTAGTAGCTGGTGTCGTCCGGGGACAGGCGCTCGGCTTCGGCGCGCCAGTGCCGCACCGCGGCGGCATCGGCGCGCGCGCTGGTGGTGGCGCGCAGCATCTCGATATACAGATGATGGCCGAGCGCCAGGTCGAAATCGGGTTGCGCCGTCATGCTGACGGTGGCGCCTTCGCGGCGCAGGAACCCGGCGAGCTCGGTCAGCTTGCCGGCGATCGACGCGTCCACTTCAGAGAGCGGATGCTCGATCATCATCGCGACGCGCAGGCCCTTGAACGACGTCGCGCGCGGCGGCGGCAGGTCGAGCTTCCAGCCGGTTTCGATCGGTTCCGCGCCGGCCATGATGTCCAGTGCGAGCATCAGGTCCTCGGCGGAACGTGCCAGCGGGCCGATCACCGAGATGTCGGCTTGGGCAACGTTGCCGCCGAGCGACTGGCCGAGCGGCGGGCAGATGCCCCAACTCGGCTTGTGGCCATAGACGCCGCAATAATGCGCGGGATTGCGGATGGAGGAGCCGATGTCGCTGCCGGTTTCGATGCCGGTGAGCCCGGCGGCGAGCGCCGCGGCGGAACCGCCGGATGAGCCGCCCGGCGAGAGCGCGAGGTTCCACGGGTTGTTGGTGGTGCCGTAGATCGCGTTGTAGCTCTGCCAGTCGGCAAGCATCAGCGGCACGTTGGTCTTGCCGAACAGCACCGCACCGGCGTTGAGGAAGCGATCGACGGCGAGGGCGTTGCTGGTGGCGATGGAATCGCGATAGGCGGGCACGCCCCAGGTGGTGGGCAGGCCAGCGACGTTGAAACTCTCCTTGATGGTCATCGGCACGCCGAACAGCGGGGTGCTGCGGTCCGGTTGCTGGTCCAGCGCGCGGGCGCGCGTGCGGGCCCGGCCGAAATCGCGCACGACCACGGCATTGATGCGCGGATCGAGGCGTTCGACGCGGGCAATGCAATGGTCGAGCAATTCGAGGCAGCCGATGTCCCGCGCACGCAGCAGGGCGGCGAGGCTTGTGGCGGAGAGGAAGAAGGGGTTCATGCCAAACTGCCCTTGCCCCCCTCCCGCAACCGGGAGAGGAATGCTTTCTATGCGATCGACGAATTGAAGCTGCCGCCGTCGAGAATCAGGTTATGGCCGACGATGAAGCCGATCTTCGCCGAACAAAGGAATGCACAGGCATCGCCGAATTCCGCCGGATCGCCGACGCGCCCGGTGGGAGAATTCCTCGCCCGCTCCTGCGCCAGTTCATCGACCGGGCGGTTGGACGTGCGCGCGGCTTCGGCGAAGCCGGCACGCAGCCGGTCGGTGAGGAACGGACCGGGCAGGATGTTGTTGATCACCACGTTGTGCCGCGCCACCTGGCGCGCCAGGCCGGCGACGAAACCCGTCAGGCCGGCGCGCGCGCCATTGCTCATTCCCAACTCGGGGATCGGCGACTTCACCGACGCCGACGTGATGTTGACGATGCGGCCGAACTTGCGCGCGATCATGCCGTCGATCACCGCCTTGATCAGGAAGATCGGCGTCAGCATGTTGGCATCCACCGCCTTGATCCAGTCGTCGCGGTTCCAGTCACGGAAGTCGCCGCGCGGTGGGCCGCCGGCGTTGTTCACCAGGATATCCGGCGCGGGGCAGGCGGCGAGCGCCGCGGCGCGGCCGGCCTCGGTGGTGATGTCGCCGGGCACCGCAATGACCTTCACCCCGGTCTCCTTGCGGATCTCGTCGGCGGTGCGTTCCAGGTCCGATGCCGTGCGCGCGGTGATCACCACGTCCACGCCTTCGCGCGCGAGCGATAGTGCGCAGGCGCGGCCGAGGCCCTTGCTGGCGGCGCAGACGATGGCCCGCTTGCCCTTGAGTCCGAGATCCATGTGTTTTCCTCCCCCTCGGGTTGGTACGCCACGCGGTATCCGGGGTCTGCGTTGCCCGGTCAAGCGCCGACCGACCGGCCGGGGCTTCCGTCATGCGCCGCAGCGTGCGAAAGACTCCAGCCTGACCTGGGGAGGAGCAAAACGCCATGGACGTTCGTCCCGTGCATCCCGAGTTTGCCGCCGAGATCGCCGGCATCGATCTCGCACGGCCGGTGGATGCGGCAACCGTGCGCGCGATCTGGGATGCGATCGATCGGTACGCCGTGCTGGTGTTCCATGACCAGCGCCTGACCGACGCGCAATTGCGCGACTTCGCCGCCGCGTTCGGCCCGCTGGAGATCGGCCGCGGCGCGTTGCAGGGTGGCAGGCGGCGGCTGGCGATTCCGCAGATCGGCGACATCTCCAACCTCAACGAGGACAACCAGGTGCGCGGCCGCGAGGATCGGCGGCGGCTTGATAGCCTGGGCAACCGGCTGTGGCACACCGATGCGTCGTACATGCCCGTGCCGGTGGTGCTGGGCATGCTGCACGCGGTCGCCGTGCCGCCACCCAGCGCGCTGGGCGGCGGCGAAACCGAGTTCGCCGACATGCGCGCGGCCTACGATGCGTTGCCGGACACCGTGCGCGCCGAGATCGACGGGCTGGTGGCGGAGCATGACATCTTCTGGTCACGCGGGCAGATCGGCTTCACCGAATTCGCGGCGGGCGAGCGGGAGAAGTATCCGCCGTCGCCGCAACGCCTGGTGCGGCTTCACCCGGGATCGGGGCGAAAGACGCTGTATCTGTCGGCGCACGCTTCGCACATTGTCGGCTGGCCGGTGGCGGACGGGCGGCTGCTGTTGCTCGATCTCAACACGCACGCGACGCAACGGCAGTTCGTTTACAGCCATCAATGGCGGGTCGGCGACCTGGTGATCTGGGACAACCGCTGCACGATGCATCGCGGCCGGGCGCACGATGAGTCGCAGCCGCGCGACCTGCGGCGGGCGACGACGCTGGATAGCGGATCGACGCTGGCGCAGGCGGCGTAGGGCAGCGGCGAGGCCCCGCCATCATCCCAATGACGGGTGGCCGCGGCGTCATCTCCCGCGGTCGGTCGGCGCGGGCCATTCCCGCCGACCCGCATCTGCTCTAATCTCGCCGCACCACACGAACCTGGGAGGACCACAGATGATCATCGAGATGCGCACCTACACGCTGCAGCCCGGCACGCTGGCCGAGGTGGAGAAGCGTTTTGGCGAATCGCTGCCGAACCGGCAGAAACATTCGAAGCTGGCGGCGTTCTGGCACACCGATGTCGGGCCGCTGAACCAGATCATCCATGTCTGGGCCTATGACAGCTTCGAGCATCGCGCCGCGGTGCGCGCCGCCGCCACGAAGGAGGAAAACTGGCCGCCGCCGATCCGCGAATTCGTCACCAACCAGCAGAGCGAGGTTTTTGTGCCGGCGCCGTTCTCGCCGCCGCTCGCGCCGCGCGCGATCGGGCCGCTGTTCGAGATCCGCCAATACACCCTGGCTGCGGGGTCGATCCCGGGCCTGATCGAGCGCTGGTCGGAAAAGATCGAGGGCCGCCAGAAGTTCTCGCCGCTGGTGGCCGGGATGTACACGGAGTTCGGCGCGCTGAACAAATGGGTGCATATCTGGGCCTACAAGGACGCCAACGAGCGCAACAGCGTGCGCGCGGCTGCCTCCGCCACCGGCAACTGGCCGGCACGCAATCCGCCCGGCGTGGTGGTGAAGCAGGAGAACGCCTTCGTCCTGCCCGCAGCGTTCTCGCCGATCCGCTGATCCGCGCGGCTGCAGCCCGGAGCGCCGGTGGCCGTTGCGAGCCGCCGGCGCTTCAGGGTTGCGCGTTGCCTCGCCGCGGCGGAATTCGCTCAGCGTGTTGCGTGACGGCGCGGCGCCCGCCGATGCGGCGCCAAGGCCCGCCACGCCACGCCAGCCGTTGGCGAGCGAGACGTTAGGCGTCCCGGCCGGCGCCGGAGGCCGCACGCTGCGGATCAGCGGCGTGCTGCCGACGGATCGGCCCATGAGCGTCGAGATCGTCATGGCCCGGCCGGGCGAGCCGGCATCGGCGATCAGTGTCGGCGCCTGCGCCTGCGCGGTCGGGCGGAAGCACGGCAGTCCGGCGGTGTTCCTGGATACCGAGCCGCGCTTCGATGTCAGGGCCGCGGTCCGGCTGCTTGCCGCGCCGAATGCGTTGGTGTCGGTGCTGCCGTTGGGGATTGGGCAGCGCCCGCCTCCGCCGTTCAGGCATTCCGGTATGGCGATCGTCGCCTCGCCCGGCTGAGGCGGGCTCGGTCGTTGCCGCGGCACGTTCTGGCCTGCCGCGCGAGCTGACCTCACACGATCAACGAACCCGCCACCAGGCTCGTGGGCGATGGTCCACGCGCGGACCACGGTCGCGCGGCCTGTTCAGGGTTCCATCCTGAAACGGTAATCGTTGGACGTCGCCTTAGCTTCACCACCAAGACACGAAGGATCATAGAACCCGGCGGTCGAGATACACCCTGCGCAGTGCATCGATGACCTCAAGACGAGTGGCTGCGCGTGGGCCGGCGGACGGCTCTCACCTTCCCGCTGCTGCCTCCTCCGCAGAAAAACTGATCGCCGCCGTCGGACTCGAGCCCCGACACGCCCACGCCGGGCGGCATATCGAGCCGCTCCAGGACCTCTCCCGTTCGAGGATCGATCCGCCTCAAATCGCTCTCGTCACCCTCCCAGGCGCCGTGCCAGAGCTCGCCGTCGATCCAGGTGACCCCGGTGACAAAGCGGCTGGACTCGAGCGTGCGAAGAATCGCCCCTGTCTGGGGATCGATTTGATGGATCTTCCGGTCCCGATACTGCCCCACCCAGAGCGTCCCTTCGGCCCACGCGAGCCCTGAGTCACCGCCGCCGCCGGGTGCCGGGATCGTGGCGAGCACATGGCCGGTCTTCGGATCGATCTTCTGAATGCGGTCCTCGGCGATCTGAAACAGGTGCTGGCCGTCGAAGGCGGTTCCCGCATGCGCGGCGACATCGATCGCACGCAGCGTCGTTCCGCTTGCGGGATCGAAGGCGTTCAGCTTGTCTCCGGCAGCAAGCCAGACGTGCTGACCATCATACGTGACCCCATTCACGCGGTCCACACCCGGAAATGGTCCATATTCACGAAGGATTTCGGCTGCAGATCGTTTCATGCGTCCATCCTAGTCACTCGGCAGTGGGCCGGGGAGTAACAAGATTGTCGGGAATCCCGGCAGGGGCGGGGTTATCCAACGACGCGCCGGCCCGCGACCGAACGGCTGCACCTTGCCTGCCGCGGAAAGCGAATCGAGCGCCCGCTGCACGGTGCGCGGGCTGGTTCCAAGCGCAATCGCCAGGGCCGAGCTCGACCACGACTCGCCGTCGGCGAGGAAAGCGAGCACTGCCGCATACTGCGTTTCGACGGGCGGCGCCAGCACGACGACCTCGCGTGCGCGGCGGGGTGCCAGCGCGAAGCCTCGCTTCGTCGCGCTCACATCTGCCAGCGTCCGAAGCGCCACGCGAAGCCGCCCGACTTCGACCCGCAACCGTGCGCGATGCGATTCATCGGCGTGCTTCGCCCGGAAGCCGCGTGCGATGAGCGTGCTCCTCGGCACGTCTCCGGGCCAGGCTTCACCCAGCGCGCGTGCAAGCGCGAACAATACCGGGCGCGTCCCGAGCGAGACCACCGTGCCTGCGTCACGCACGACGTAACGGCACGCATCCACGACGAGCGCCTTCGACGCCAGCAGCGCTTCAATATCCTCGAGCCGGAGGAGTCGCTCCTCGCCACGCGCGATCAGGCGCGCCGCGGGCATGTTCAGCACGACGGATGCGCGTTCGACCTCCGCCGTCAGCGCGGGGATATCCGCGTCGCGCGCGGCATTCTCCGCCCGAGCGAGCGCCGCGCGCGCCGTCTTCGTCCGCAGGCGTCGCATCGCGATTCCCGCAACGACCAGCTCGTGGGCGGCCTTCAACGCGGGCGGGAAGAGCGTGCGGTCGAGCTCGGCGAGCGTTCGCTCGGCCTCGTCGAGGCGGCCGATCAGGAGGAGGCGCCGGACCTCCAGATTCCGCGCATGCGCGGCGTTTACCCGGTCGCCGTATGCCTCGAGCGTCGCCCGCGCCGCATCGAGTGCCCTCGTGGGAAAACCCAGGTCGCGCGAGACGAGCGCGATCTCGGCCTCGGCGACAACACACCTCGCGCGGGCCACCGCCTCTTTCGGACCGAACGCGCGTGCGGCGCGTCGCAGGAGAACCTTTGCTCGATCGAGATCGCCGAGCTGCGCCATCGCGATGCCTCGCAGCGCGAGGGCCGGCGCGTCGTCTCGCAGGGCGACCCGCTTCAATGCGCCAAGTGGATCGCCCGCTGCGAGCGCGCGCGCCGCGGCTGTGATCAGCGAGTCCATCGGAATCCCGCCACACTTGTCACTCCCACCGTTCGATACCCCGGCGCAAGTCTGTCCCGTGACCAACAACCACACCAGACGGAGAACCCGGATATGCCCGATATTCTGCACAAAGTCGGAATCAGGTCGTCGTTCCTGAACGATGTCTATAACGCATTGACCACGGTCGAAGGTCTGTCCGCGTGGTGGACGACCACCACGCAAGGGGAAAGCAAAGTCGGCGGCGTGCTCCAATTCCGCTTTGGCTCCGGCGGTTTCGACATGAAGGTTCTTGAGCTTCATCCCGCCACGCGCGTGCTGTGGCAAGTGGTCGATGGGCCCGAAGAATGGATCGGCACGAAGATAAGTTTCGAGCTCGATCGAAGAGGCGACTGGACCATCGTCCTCTTCAAACACGAGGGTTGGAAGGAGCCGGTGGAGTTCATGCACCATTGCAGCACCAAGTGGGGGGTCTTTCTGCTGAGCCTGAAGTCGCTTCTCGAAACCGGCAAGGGGTCGCCCTGGCCGAACGAGATCAAGCTCGACAGTTGGGAATAAAGCCGCGCCGACCAAAGGAGAGAAACCATGACCGACCACAAGACCGGAACCCGTGAAGAGTGGCTTGCAGCCCGGCTCGGATTACTCATGGAGGAGAAGGAGCTGACGCGGCGCAGCGACGAATTGGCGCGCCGGCGTCAGGAGCTGCCGTGGGTCCGGATCGACAAGGCGTATCGATTCGACACCGATGAAGGGAGCGCCTCGCTGGCAGATCTCTTCCGAGGCCGCTCGCAACTCCTGGTCTATCACTTCATGTTCGGGCCCGACTACACGGCGGGGTGTCCGTCGTGCTCCTCGATCGCGGACGGGTTCGACGGCTTCGTCGTCCACCTGGCGAACCACGACGTCACGCTTGCGGCGGTGTCGCGGGCGCCGCTTGCGAAGCTGCTGGCGTACAAGCGGCGGATGGGGTGGAGTTTTCCCTGGGCGTCCTCGCTCGGCGGCGACTTCAACTTCGATTTCAACGTCTCGTTCACCGCGGAGCAACAGCGCGCGGGGGCCATCGAATACAACTACGAGCGCGGCGGCCACGCGATGGACGCGGCACCGATCCCGGAGCCGGTCGCCCAGTTCGCGGCCACATGCGGAACCGACGCGCCCACTTACTCGCGCGAAAGGCCGGGCATGAGCGCGTTCGTGCTCGATAACGGCGTCGTTTACCAGACCTATTCCACCTACGCGCGCGGACTGGACGGAATCTGGGGCATGTACCAGTGGCTCGACCGCGCCTCCAAGGGGCGCAACGAGACGGGCGTCTGGCGGCGCCGCAACGACGAGTACGACACGCGGTGAGCCAGGTCGTGGATGTCGTTGGCACAACCGGGGGGGGCGGGAGATCTCCCGACGGATAATTTTGTGGTGGCGCTTTCCTTTACAGTCGGCACCAGCCGTATCACGAAAACCGCGAAAAATCCGGCTTCCGCTTCTCCATGAACGCGGCGAACGCCTCCTGCGCCTCGGGGGAGGCCAGGCGCTCGCTGAACAGCCCGATCTCCTCCTGAATCCGCCCGGCCACGTCGGGCACGCCGTGCTTGATCAGGCGCTTGGTCAGCCGCACCGCCTGCGGCGGCAACGCCGCGAGCCGCCGTGCTATACCCCGCGCCGTATCCATCAGTTCCGCGTCGTTCACCACACGGTTCACCAGCCCCCACGCCAGCGCCGTCGCCGCGTCCAGCGGCTCGCCCAGCAGCATCAGCGCACTCGCGCGCTGATGCCCGAGCAGGCGGGGCACCAGCAAGGAACTCGCAGCTTCCGGCACCAGGCCCAGGCTGGTGAACGGCATCACGAAGCGCGCCGAGCATGCCGCGACGATCAGGTCGCAATGCAGCAGCATCGTCGTGCCGACGCCGATCGCCGCGCCATTCACCGCGGCCACCAGCGGCTTTTGCAGCGACGATATCGCCGGCAGGAAGCGGCTGCCGCCGCGCGGCGCACGGTCCGCTCCGCGCTCCTGGAAATCCTTCACGTCGTTGCCGGACGTGAACGTGTCGCCGGTGCCGGTCAGCAGCGCGACGCGGATCGCCGGATCGGCATCCGCGCGTTCGAGCGCCGCGCTGACCGTTTCATACATGGCGCGCGTCAGCGCGTTCTTCTTCTCCGGCCGGTTGAACCGGATCTCCAGCAGGCCACCGGACGCCGAAACCACGACATGGTCGTCCATCCGCCTATTCCGCCTCCAGTGGCGCATGCAGTTGCGTGCCGCGGCAGACGATGCCGCCGCGGTCGCCGATTTCCACGCTGCCGTAGCGCTCGGCATAGGCCGGTGGCAGCGGACGGGCACCGGGGGCGGCCAGCCATAGCCGCAGCAAATGGCGCTTCTTCGCGTCCTCCGGCCAGTCCTCGAATGCGGTGCGATCGTGCAGCGTGGTGTGGTTGTGCACGAACTGCATGTCTCCCGGCAGGAACTCCATGTCCAGCCGCAGCTCGGGGTCTTCCGCCAGACGGTCGAACATCTCCAGCGCCGCGAAATCCTCCGCCGTCAGCCGCCGCGCCTCCGGGAAGCGCTGCGATGAGCGGACATAGTGCGGCGCATAGATCGCCGACAGGTGGCCCGCATGGTCGTTGAACACGGGGATGTCGAACCAGGGGAGTTTTCCCTCCGGCACCTCGCCGCGCCGGTCGGTGGCGAAGGGGATGAACAGCCGGCGCAGCAGGTCGGGCCGCCGCGCCGCCATCGCGTTGTAGATCGTCATCGAGCTGGTCAGCGAGGACAGCCCGCCATGCTGCGCGGTCTTCAGGCAGAGCAAGGCCACGATGTCGCAGGAATCGGTATGGAAGTTCTGCCGCTCGGTGGTCTGGTAGATGCGCACGCGCGGATCGGTGGAGGACAGGCCCATGTCGCGCACGTGGCCGAGCACGTGGCCCTTGGCATTCTGCGAGCGGGCGCTGCCGAAATACGTGCCGATGCCCCAATACGCGGTGGCGCTTTCGGCGATCGGCCGGTCCTCGACCGGCAGGCCGCGCAACAGCACGAAGCCGCGCCCGTCCAGTACTTCCCCCCGCAGCCGATCCAAAACCGGGCCGAGGGTGGGCAGCGGAAAATCGACCCGCCGGATCTCGGCGATGTCCAGACCCCGGGCGCGCACCGCGGCGGACGCGGCTTCGATCTCGGCGATGTCCGGCCCCGACAGACGATAGGTCCACGCCTCCGGATTCCTCGCCAGTTCGGCACCGACCCAGGCCGAGGGGCCCTCGACCGGCTTGCGCGGCGGACGGACATCGACATTCATGGCTTGGTCTCCTTCTGTGGCAACGCCTTCTATGGTCGCGGCGCGGTCACGCGGTGCTGGTCGATTCTCGCACGGTGGCCGGCTCGCCGCCGCCGGCTGCTTCCGCCTCCAACGCCTCGACGCTGCGCCCGCGGGTTTCCGGTGCGAAGATCACGACGATGACGGCCGCCGCGATCGCCGCCGATGCCAGGACCGTCATCGTCGTGGCGATGCCCCAGCCGGCGACGATGATCGGGAACAGCAGCGTCCAGATGACCCCGCCGATCAGCCGGCCGCCGATCGCCTCCACCGTCGCCTGGCCGGTCGCGCGGATCGGCGTCGGATATTGCTCGGCGTACCACATCTTGTAGGACGGCGCGGAGCCGGCGGCGCAGAACAGGAACAGGCTCGCCCAGCCGAGCATCGCGTAGGGGTCGCTGGTCTGGCCGAACTCGTACGCGCCGATCGCCGCCGGCACGGTGTAGATCACGTAGATCGCCTTGCGCCCGACCAGCTCGGCGGTCAGCCCGTTCAGGATCTTGCCGGGAATCTGCACCGCGGCGGTCACCAGGGTGAACAGAAAGGCGTTGGTCATCGCCATGTGGCGCTCGATGAACAGCGAGGGGATGTAGTTGACCCCGACATAAAACATCGAGAACGTGCCGAACGCGCCGCAGATCATGGCGACGGTGCGCGCCAGGTAGGGCGGGCGCCACACCGTGCCGAACGCGGCAAGGCTCGCCGCCGGCCGGTGCGCCGCGACCGCGAGCGCGACCTCGGGTGCCACCACCGGATCGGGCAGGCGCCGGCCGGTGGCCGCTTCCACCCGCTGTTCGAGGTCGCGCACGATGCGCTCGGCCTCCTCATGCCGGCCGACCCGGCTGAGCCAGCGGGCGGATTCGGGGAGGTAGTGGATGATGACCCCGACATACACCACCGGCAGGCCGGCGATGACCAGGAAGACGCGCCAGGCGATGTCGGGGGAGAAATGCGGCATCACCAGGATGCCGAGCACGGGCGGCAGCAGGTAGCCGATGCCGAGCGCGGTCTCCAGCAGGCCGGCGAAGGCGGTGCGGGTGGTCGCCGAGACGAACTCCGAGACGATGGAGTAGGGCATGATGAAGGCCGGCGCCATGCCGAGGCCGGACAGGCCGCGGATCAGCACCAGCGCGGCGTAGTTCGGGGCGGCGGCGGACAGCATGGTGCCGCCGCAGAACCACAGCACGCCCGCGACCAGCAGCCGCTTTCGGCCGAAGCGATCGGCCAGCCGGCCGGCCGGCACCATGCCGATGGCGATGCCCAGTGCGGACGAGGCGGCCAGCATGCCGATCTGCGAGGGCACCAGGTGCCACATCGCCTTCACCCCGGGCAGGATGATCGACAGCGAGCCGATATCCAGCGCCTCCACCACCAGCGCGCCGGCGGCGAGGATCACCAGCATCCAGCTCGCGCGGGTGGTCGGAAGTCGTTGCAACCGAGCGGCCAGGTTGGCCGCCCGTGTGTCGGTCTGCATGGCTTGGTCTCTCCCCTGAAGCGTTGTCGGCGCCGCCCGCGTTGTGCCCGCGGGGCGGCGCCGTCTCAGTCACCCGTCATTACCCTGCGCTGCCGCGAGAGGCAGGAGGTAGTAGGCAGGAAGCACAAGGCTCCCCCTCCCCTTGAGAGGGCGACTATGCACGAGCTGACGGATACAGGAAGCAGAGGAAAATCCTTCTCCGTCATGGCCTTCTGCCGACTAAGCGCTGTCGCTGCCGTCATGGCGAGAAATTGGGAGGGGGTCGTGGCCCAACGTATATCTCGACCGGCGGTACTGGTCCCAGCCCCATCCTCATACCGGGCGCATCGATCATGTTCGGGACCGCCTCGGCGCTGGTTTCTATGCCAGCGGCGAGAAAAGCATTTCGGACCAATTGCACCAATACGGGATCTTGGCCGAAGATCCGAATACCCCAGAAGATGGCGTGGGCATATGTGCGGGGATCGGCCTGGTCAGCCCAAAGTTGCTTGCCGGCCGCTATGTTGGCCCGTCGGAAGACTCCCTCAATCTGCGCCACGAGAAACAAGCATTCATCGTCATTTGCTGGGTACGATATCGTTACCTGCGCACCTGAGTCGGCGGCAAGCTGGGCCACCAGTGATGTGGTCTGTTCTTTGGATATCACACGCCAGTTGGCCGCTTGTTGGACGCGGGCTGCTAAGGCAGTCGCCTCAGCCGCTTCGGTTTGGGCGTCCGCCGTCTGGCGTTGCAGACTCAACGCTTGGTTTTCCAACGTCGCGGTGCGCTCCTTCGCTTGCTCCATATCCTTCTGGGCAGTTGCGATCTGCGCCTGCGCCGCGTCGCTTTCCAGCGTTAACCGGGCGGTATCTTTATGAAGAGCTGCAATCTCCGTCTCATGGGCGCGCTTTGCTGTCTCTTCCTGCTGCTCGGTCAAATCATCTTTCCTGCCGCCGTAGCTAAAGGACAACAGTTCGGCAACCACCAACAACGCCAACAAGCCTATGCCGACCAATTCAGCCCAACTGTGATATCTAGTGACTGCGTCGAGGGAGTCCCAACCCGGCAGATATCCCACGATGTTGCGCCTCTTGTGGTGGCGTGGCTGGC
Source organism: Acetobacteraceae bacterium (assembly GCA_035535035.1). Classification (GTDB taxonomy): domain Bacteria; phylum Pseudomonadota; class Alphaproteobacteria; order Acetobacterales; family Acetobacteraceae; genus JASHVB01. Next base: position 36,758 of record DATLQW010000129.1, on the reverse strand, counting down.
GTCCGTCTTGTTGGCTCTGAAGACCGGCCATCGGCTAGGGCGCCTCCGGTGAATCGAATGGCAAAACCAACTGCCTCCCAGGCCAATTGTCGTTCGCTGGCGGCGTCGGCCCCGGCTGGACCGGGCGCCAGTCTGCCCGTCTCAGCATCTTGCTATCGCTTCGCCGAAGATGTCGGCGTTGCCCCGGTTGTTGAAGCGCCACTCGAACTCGGCGACATACAGCGGCAGGTACTTGGCAGAGACGTTGTGGAATGTGCCGATGATGCCGCGCTTCAGCAGGGACCAGAAGCCGTCAATGTTCTGAGTGTGGACGTTGCCGCGGACATATTCGCCCCGGTTGTGGTTCACGGTCTGATGCGGGCGATGCTTGCTGACGCGGTGATAGACGCCACTTTCGTCGGTCGCGACCAGATCGACCTTTTCGGCAACCGCCGCTGCGACGAACCTATCCGCAGTTTCGGTATCGACGTGCGCTACGACGCGGGCCACCACATTTCCGCCGCGCTCGATTGCACCCATGACAGCAACCTTGCCGGCCCCGCCAGTGCCGAGCGTCCGCTTGTCCTTGTGCCGGTTCTTGTTCTTGCCCCCAACGTAGGTCTCATCAATCTCAACGATGCCCATCAGCTTGCGGAACTCAGGATCAGAGAACGCCGCCCGGATGCGGTGCGTCATATAGAGTGCGGTTTTGTAGCTGCCGAAGCCCATGATCCGCTGGATTTGCAGGCTGCTGATGCCCTTCTTGCTGGTCAGCATCAGGTAGATGACCTTGAACCATTGGCGCAGGCCGATCTTGGTATCCTCAAAGATGGTCTCGACCGTGACGGAGAAGCGGTAAGCGCCGCCCTTCCGGCAGTCCGGGCATTCCCAGTGGAACGGCCGATTGGTGAGCGGATAGACACGGTCGGAACCGCAGCGGGGGCACCGAACGCCATTCGGCCAGCGGCGGCGCACCAGATACGCTTTGCAGGCGTCATCGTCCGGAAAAAGCCGCTCCCATTCCGGGATGGTCATCTGCCGAGTGAACTGGCTGCCGCTCATGGGAGGTTCCCCGTGTCCAACGGAGAATGTTCTACCACGGGTCCGACTATCCGTCAACTGCGGCATAGTCGCCCTTGAGAGACGCGGAGCCTCCTGCTCCCCGCGGCCAGAGCGCCATTCCCGCCACACTATGCCGCAACCGTCGCCAGGAAGTTCGCGTGGCTTGACCGGAACCGTCATCCCCGCGGGAGATTGTATCGCATCGCTCGCAATGACCCGGCGGGACTGGACATCGACCATGAGAGCCGGCGCATCAGTACGGCTTGTCGCCGACGATCTGCGTGCGGTGCATGATCCGCTGGTGGCGGTCGTCGAAATCGTCGCGCCGGTGCAGCGCGCAGCGGTTGTCCCACAGCATCAGGTCGCCCGCCTGCCAGACCTGGGTCCAGCAGAATTCCGGCCGCGCCGCCTGCGCCCAAAGCCGGTCGAGCAATGCCTCGCCCTCCTCCAGCGGCAGTTCCGGGATGTAGGCGCCGCGGCGGCGGCCGAGGAACAGGCATTTGCGCCCGGTCACCGGATGCGTCCGCACAAGCGGGTGGCGGGCACCGACGGTCTGCCGCGGGTCGGCGATGTCGGCGAAGCCGCGCCGCAACTCGCCCACGCTGTTGCGCGAGGCGTCGTGGATGCAGGTGAGGCCGGCGATCCGTTCGCGGGTCGCCGGGTTCAGCGCCGCATACGCCGCATACATGTTGGCAAACGAGGTGTCGCCGCCGTCAGGCGGCACTTCGATCGCATACAGCGCGCTCGCCATCGGCGGCACGTCGTTATACGACATGTCGGTGTGCCAGTGCGATTCGTAGTTGCCCAGACCGCCGATCGCCTTGCCGCCGATCTTCACGTTGGAGATCACGCTGACATACTCGGTGGCTTCCGGCGCGATCGCCAGCCGCGGATCCTCGGTCATCTCCACCGCGGCGGCGTGGATCGGCACCCGGTCGAGCTTGCCCAGCCGGCGGCTGAAATTCATCAGATCGACGTCGGTGAGATGCTGGCCGCGGAAACGCAGCACCAGGCGATCGGACCAGGCATGCTCGATCGCGGCGAAGCTGGCATCATCGAGTGCGGCGAGATCGACGCCCTCGACATCGGCGCCGATGTGATCGCTGAGCGGGCGGACCCGAACGGATGCCGGGGCGATGGTCGTGGACATGGATTTCCTCTCCCTTGGTGGGCTCCGCGTCAAGCCCTTGGGTGGGCGCGGGGGATCGCGGCGAGGCAATCCATAGCAGCGTTGTCGGGAAATCGGACCTTGGAAATTTTGGGGCCTGGCCGCAAAATAACTTGGCCACAGGAACCATCCAAGCCGCAATGGCTGCCCGACTGCCCCCGCTGAACGCCTGCCGCGCCTTCGAGGCCGCCGTCCGCCTGGGCAGTTTCGCCCGCGCCGCGGCGGAATTGAACGTCACCGCCACCGCGATCAGCCACCAGGTGAAGCTGCTGGAGGGCTGGACCGGTAAGCGCCTGTTCAACCGCCGCAACAACGCCGTGGTGCCGACCGTGGCGGCCCGGCTGCTGGCCCCCACCGTCTCCGACGCGCTGGAGCGGATCGGCACCGGCCTGCGCAACCTCGCCGGCAGCACCGGTCCCTCCCTGCTCACGCTCAGCGTACAACCGGATTTCGCGCTGAAATGGCTGATCCCCCGCCTGCCCCGCTTCGCCGCCAGTCATCCCTTGGTGGAGCTGCACCTGGTCACGGCGTACCGGACGCTCGACCTGCTGAGCGAGGACCTCGACCTGGCGGTGCGCTATCTGGACCCGGAAGGGCTGGCCGAAACCGGCGCCGACCTGCGCGCCGATCCGCTGCTGAGCGCGGATTTGTTGCCGGTCGGCAGCCCGGCGCTGTTCCCGCCCGGCCGGCCGGCCGACATGCGCCAGCTTCGCGGCGCAACCCTGCTGCACGTGCTGAGCGCGCCGGAGGATTGGCGCCGTTGGCTCGCCGCCGCCGGCGTCACCGGCGTGGATGCTGAACGCGGCCCCAAATTCGACAGCTACGCGTTGAGCGGCGAGGCGGCGGCGCAGGGATGGGGCGTTGCACTGGGGCGGATCGGATTCATCGAGGCCGATATCGCCGCCGGCCGTCTGGTGGCCCCGTTCGCCACCCGCCTTGCCGGCCGGCGCAGTTGGGTGTTGCTGACCGCGCAACGCCCACGCAAGCCGCAAGTGGCCGCGCTCCGCGCCTGGCTGCTCGGCGAAGCCCCGTACACCTCTCCTGCCGCGCGAGAGAAATCGGCATGCAGTGCCGGGTGAGGGTGCGGCGGAGCCTCCCGATCGCCCTCGGCGCCGCTGCGCCCCGGCCGCTCCGTCCGCGCGGGCCAGGCATCATCGCGCGTTGAGTTGCCGCGCCAGAATCGCCGAATCGGTGATCGGCAAGCCGCACACGTTGCGTCGGCACAGATACGCGGCGGGGTTGCCGGCCACCGGACCTTTGCCGTGCGCCGGGTGGCCTGCGGGCAGCGCGTCCGGCCGAGCAGCGCGCAATACAACCACCGCCGGATCGGGCGTCCGCAAGGCCGTAACGGTCAGCGATTGGGTGCGCGGATCGGCGGGATCGCCGGCGATCACCACGGTGGCAGCCTGCTCCAGCATGTCGGCGGCGGACAGCAATCCTGGCATGCCGGCGAGGCGCTCGGGATCGGTGAAGGCACGCAAGGTGGCCTCGGCGCGCGAGCGCCACGCCGCGTCGCCGGTCAGGTGGAACAACCGGGCGTACACTTCAGCGATGATGCCGGCGCCGGCGGGCGTGGCGTTGTCCGCCGCGGTGCGCGGACGCGCGAGCGGCACGTCAGTGGCGTCGCTGGCGGTGGTATAGTAGCCGCCATGGCCGTCGGCGAAATGCGCTTCTCCCCCGCGCACCAGGCCTTCGGCCTGCGCCAGGCGTTGCGCGTCGCTGGTCGCTTCGAACAGCGCCAACGCGGCGCGCGCCATGGCGGCCTGGTCGTCCAGCAGGCCGGCGGCGGTGACGCGCCCGAGACGCCAGGCGTGCTGCACCCGCCCATCCGGCGCGCTCATCCGTGCCAGCACGAAATCGAAGGTCTCCTCCGCGCGCGCCAGCCACTCCGGACGATCGAACACCAGGGCGGCGCGTGCCAGCGCGGCAATGGCGAGGCCGTTCCAGTCTGCCAGCACCTTGTCGTCGCGTCCCGGACGCACACGCTGCGCGCGCGCCGCGAACAACACGCCGCGGGCGCGCGCGAGTGCGGCTTCCTCCGCCGCCGAGCCTTCCGGCGTGACGCGGCGCAGGATCGTACGACCTTCCCAGTTGCCATCCGGCGTCACGTCATAGGCGCGCTTGAACGCGGTCCCGTCGGCACCCAGCAGCGCGTCGGTTTCCGCCGCTGTCCAGACATAGAATTTTCCTTCCTCGCCTTCGCTGTCGGCGTCTTCCGATGCGGCGAAGGCGGCGCGGCCATCGACCCGTTCCGCGGTCATGTCGCGCGTCATCCATGCCACCGTCTCGGCGGCGCGCGCGGCGTACAACGGCGATGGACGGTGGGCGTGCGCCAGCGCCAGCAGCTCGAGCAATTGCGCGTTGTCGTACAGCATCTTCTCGAAATGCGGCACCAGCCAGATCGCGTCTGTAGAGTACCGGGAAAATCCGCCGCCGAGATGGTCATAGATGCCGCCTTGCGACATCCGCTGCAGCATCAGGTGCAGCGCGTCCTGCCCGGCCGGATCGCCGGTGCGGAACGCGTTCTGCCAGAGGAAGCGGAAAATCGGCGGATTGGGAAATTTCGGTGCGCCTTTCAGCCCACCATGCTCCGCGTCGTTCAACCGCAGATAGGCGTTCGCCACCGCATCGAGCTGCGCCGGCACCGGAAGATCACCGCTCTGCGCCCGCGCTTGCGATTGCAGGTGGCGGCGCAGCGCGGCGGTGTTCTGCGCCACCATCTTGTCGCCTTCGCGATACGCCGCGGCGACGCCTTGCAGCACCTGGCGAAACGACGGTCGGCCCCAGCGCGGTTCCGGCGGAAAATACGTGCCGCCCCAGAACGGCGCCCCATCTGGTGCCAGAAACATCGTCAGCGGCCATCCCCCCTGCTCGCCCAGCGCGTGCAGCGCGGCCATGTAGAGGTGGTCGATGTCGGGGCGTTCCTCGCGATCCACCTTGATGTTGACGAACAGCGCGTTCATCAGCGCGGCGGTGTCGGGGTCCTCGAAGGATTCGTGCGCCATGACATGGCACCAGTGGCAGGCGGCATAGCCGATCGACAGCATGATCGGCTTGTTCGTCTCGGCCGCTTCGCCGAGCGCGGCGGCGCCCCAGGGCCGCCAATGCACCGGGTTGTCGGCGTGCTGCAGCAGGTAGGGCGAGGTTTCCCCACGCAGCAGGTTGGCAGGTTCGGCCATGGGGTGGGTCCTTCCGCGGCGGTGCTGCGCGCAACATGGGGTGAACCGGGCGCGCGGGACAGGGGGCGGGACAGCGGAGGCTGCCGGACTTAACCGCACGTCAATTCTTCTGCTCCGGCATGTCCCCGCGGGTCAGTCAGCGGAACCGCATGAATGCCTGTCATAAGCCAACTCTTCGGCATAGTGGTCCGTATGTTCTTCGACGATCATGCGCCACCGCACCTCCATGCCGAGTGCAACGCGTTCAAGGCGGTGGTCCGGCTGGACACGCTTGAGGTGGTGGAAGGACGCCTGCCGCCGCGGGCACCCACCCTGGTGCTCGACCGGGCGGCGCAACATCGGGCAGAATTGATGGCTGACTGGGAGCTCCGCCGGGCAAAGCAGCCACCCCGGCCAATCGCACCGCTGGAGTAGATTGCCATGCATTGGGATGTCATCGCTGTGCAGCCACGGCCGCCTCTCGGGCTCGCGGTGACGTTTGCCGATGGAACTCTGGGTACCGTGCGGTTCGAGCCAACCCACCTTACTGGCGCTTTTGCCGCATTGAAGGATCCGGAGGTGTTCGCCCGGGTCTTTGTGGATCACGGAGCAGTTGCCTGGCCGGGGACATCGATCTCGCACCGGACGCCATGTACGAGGAGATCAAGCAGCACGGTGAATGGGTACTAAAGTAGCGCCATCCGATCGGTTCGCAGTACCACGACCTTCAAGGCCAGACCTGAAATCGTCCAGCCTCATCCTGAAATAACAATGACTCCGGTGACGTCGGCCTCGGGGCCGTCAAGTCGAACTCGATCTGGAAATCTGCAAGTCGGATGACAATGTTCGTCTCATATTCCTGCACGGACGTACCCCGGCGCCCGATGGCATCGCAGAGGCGGTCACGAAACCCGATCTCCCCGGACCGAATCGTGAGGTTCGGTGTGCTGACGAGACACGGGCAAAACACCGTGAAGCACGGCCCGTCGAAGGCAAGTTGCATGTAGTCCATTACGAAGGTTACCGCCGACAACGGCTCGCCGACGATGCCCTCCGGCCCTGAGGCGAGGATGCCTTGCGGGGATTCCAGGTCTGCGAGAGCTCCTACTGAACGGGCGAGCGAGTTGAAGGCCGATCGGGCTTCCCGGCCTTGGTTTGTCGCGAGCATTACACGCGGAAAGCAATGGTCCTCTTGCCGGATCAGCTCATCGACATCCTTTACCGACGCCGGACGCTCAAGCATGGATGCAATTATAGCCGCGGACGCGAGGCGGTCGGAGTATGTTGCCTTCAGCGTCGCCTGCGCCGCCTGGCGGGCATCCCACAGCAACGCCGTGTAAGCCGACAGTTTGCCTCGCACGGTGTCGAGCGCTCTGTCGGCGCTTGCATGGTCTGGAGAATCCGCGGCAGTCACCAACGCCGCCTTACCCGATCCAGCGCAATGCCGCCCCCAGTCGCGCTACCTCCGCCTCGAACCGCGCCAGCCGTTCGCGGTTCTCCGCCACCACTTCTTCGGGCGCACGCGCTACGAAATCGGCGTTCTCCAGCTTCTTCGCCAGCTTCGCCGCTTCGCCTGCCGCCTTGTCGCGTTCGCGCGTCAGTCGTGCGCATTCAGTATCCACATCGATCGTGCCGGCCAGCGGCAGCACCACCGTCGCCTCGTCCACCACCGCCTGCGCCGCGCCCTTCGGCATTTCGCCCGCCAGCGCCTTCACCTCCGACCCGCGCGCCAGCCGCCGGATCGGCTCGATCCACCGTTCCGCCCGCGCCAGCGTCTCCGGAGCCGCGTCGCGCAGCAGGATCGGCACCGTCGCGCCGGTCGGCACGTTCATCGCCATCCGCACGGACCGCACCGCGCCGACCAGCCGCACCACCCAGTCGAGTTCCTCGCGCGCCGCCGCGGCATCCGGCACCGGAGCCGCCGCCGGCCATGCCGCGCGGATCAGGCTGCACGGTGCGCCGTAGCCGAAATGATCCCACAGCTCCTCGGTGACGAACGGGATGGCCGGATGCAGCAGCCGCAGCAGAACGCCCAGCACGTACGCCGTCACAGCGCGCAGTTCCGCGGCGCCGGGCAGATCACCCTCTAGTACCGGCTTGGCCAGCTCCAGGAACCAGTCGCAGAACGTACCCCAAGTAAAACGGTAGCAGGTGGCGGCGTACTCGTCGAAGCGATACGCTTCCAGCGCGGCATCCGCTTCCTCGATCGTGCGGTTCGCCGCATCCAGGATCCAGCGCGTCAGCGGCAGCGTCGCCTGCGCAGGCGCGAAAGAAGCATCCGGCCGGATGCCATGCATTTCGCAGAACCGCGCAGCGTTCCACAGCTTGGTGACGAAGCTGCGATAGTCCTGCACGCGCGACGCGCCCAGCTTCACGTCGCGCCCGGGACCAGTCAGCGCACAGATGGTGAAGCGCAGCGCGTCGGCACCGAAACGGTCGATCAGCTCCAGCGGATCGATGACGTTGCCCTTCGACTTCGACATCTTCTGGCCGCGCTCGTCGCGCACCAGGCCGTGGATGTACACCGTGCGGAACGGCACATCGCCCATGAAGTGGATGCCTTGCATCATCATGCGGGCGACCCAGAAGAAAATGATGTCGAACCCGGTCACCAGCACGTCACCGGGGTAGTAACGTTCCAGTTCGCGCGTGCGATCCGGCCAGCCCAGGGTGGAGAACGGCCAAAGGCCGGAGCTGAACCAGGTGTCCAGCACGTCCTCGTCCTGCACCAGCGGCTCGTCATGCCCGTATTTTTCCCGGGCTTCCGCCTGCGCTTCCGCCTCGGAATACGCGACGAACACCGTCCGGTCCGGTCCATACCACGCCGGAATCCGGTGCCCCCACCACAATTGCCGCGAGATGCACCACGGCTGGATGTCGCGCATCCAGGCGAAGAACGTGTTCTCCCACTGCTTCGGCACGAACTGCGTGCGTCCGGATTCCACCGCCTCGATCGCCGGCTTCGCCAGCACTGCGGCGTTCGCGTACCACTGCGTCGTCAGCCGAGGCTCGATGGGCACGCCGCCGCGGTCGCCGTGCGGCACCTGGTGCGTGTATTGTTCTGTCTTGTCCAGCAGCCCGATTTCTGTCAGCTTAGCAACGATTAACGCCCGTGCACGGAAGCGATCTGTGCGGTCAAGACTCTCGACAAATACGGGATCTGCGATCTCGTGTTGACTTGGCTTCTCGCTCTCGCCGTGGTCGATTCCCGGGCGTATGAGCGGCGTGCCCGCCCCATAGCCGACAACAGCGAGACTGTCCCTGATCTCGGCCAGCGTCACGCGCCCCTCGCGATCGAGGATCGTCGGCATCGGCAAATCGTGCCGCCGCCCCACTTCGAAATCGTTGAAATCGTGCGCCGGGGTGATCTTCACCGCACCGGTGCCCTTCTCCGGATCGGAGTATGCGTCCGCCACGATCGGAATACGCCGCCCGACCAACGGCAGAATGGCGAACTTCCCCACCAGATCGCGAAACCGCGCGTCGTCCGGATGCACCGCCACCGCGGTGTCGCCCAGCATGGTCTCCGGCCGCGTTGTCGCCACCGTGATGAACCGCCCCGGCGCGTCGACAACCGGATAGCGGATGTGCCACAGCGAGCCCTTCACCTCCTGGTTCTCCACTTCCAGGTCGGAAATCGCCGTCTGCAGCTTCGGGTCCCAGTTCACCAGCCGCCGGTCGCGGTAGATCAGACCCTGGCGAAACAGTGTCACGAACACTTCGCGCACCGCACGCGACAGGCCCTCGTCCATGGTGAAGCGCTCGCGCGGCCAGTCCAGCGAGGCACCCAGCCGGCGCAACTGCCGCGTGATGGTGCCGCCGGATTCGGCCTTCCACTGCCAGACGCGCTCGATGAACGCATCCCGCCCCATCCCTCGGCGATCGACGTTCCCCTGTTCCGCCAGCAGCCGCTCCACCACCATCTGTGTGGCGATCCCCGCGTGGTCGGTGCCCGGCTGCCACAGTACGTCGCGCCCCTGCATGCGCCGCCAGCGGATCAGCGTGTCCTGCACGGTGAACGTCAGAGCATGCCCCATGTGCAGGCTGCCGGTGACATTGGGCGGCGGGATCATGATGGTAAACGGCAGCGCGGACGACGCAGGGTCGCAGGCGAACGCGCCGGACTTCTCCCAGCCGTCATACAGGCGAGGCTCGATCTCGGACGGGACGTAGGTCTTTTCCAGCATGGCGGTCTCCTGCGGCCTACACATAGGTCAGGCGCGACCGCCCTTCCAACCCCGCGCAGGGGGATGCCGGCCTTTACAGGGGGGGTTAGGGAACCGCCCGGCGGACGACGCGCTCGATCTCCGCGCGCACCAGGCGCTCGACCAGATCCGGCAGGTTGGCGTCCAGCCACTGTTTCAGCAACGGCCGCAGTTCCTCGCGCACGATGTCCTCGAGGGTGGGACCGTCGCGGTGGACCTGCAACGTGCGCTCGTTCGCCAGCGTGCGCACCAGGCTGCCGACCGACGTCGACGCCGCGGCTTCCGCCTCCGGGGCCAACAGCGCGAGCGGGGGCATGATCTCCACCGGCGCCACTGGTGCCCTTGGCGTCGGCGGCGGTGCCGGCGGCGGCGGCTCGGCTGCCGGCGGTGGCTCGGCTGCCAGCGGTGGCGGCGGAGCCTCCTCCCGCACCAGCATCGACGGGTCCAGCACCAGCACGTCGTCCGGCTTTTCGTCCTGCGCCGCGGCAGTGACCGGCGCGGCGGCAGCGGTTGCCGGCTCCTCCTCGCTCAGGATCCGCCTGATCGAGGCGAGGATGTCCTCCATCGAGGGATCGTTGGCCGAACCAGCCCCGCTGGTCCCCGGCGACGGTGTCTGCGATGCGCTCATGGCGATCCCATTGGCCGGCCGTTATCGGCCCGGCTGGCCGGTGGCATAGTCGCCCAGGCCGAACCACTTGTTCTTCACCGCATTGTAATAGGCCGTGTCGTCATAGAGCGGCACCGGCAGGCGCAGGTCGCGCGCGGTCAGGCGGCCGATCGCCGCGGCGACCTGGTAAGATGCCGTGACGAGCTGGGCCAGGTTCTGCACCAGGGTCACCCGCGAGTTCAGCAGCGCCTGCTGCGCGTTCAGCACATCCAGGGTGGTGCGCGAACCGACGATCGCCTCGCGTTCCACCCCCTCCAGCGCCACCTCGTCGGCACGGATCTGCGAGCGCGTGCTGGCAGCCGCGGAGGTCGCCGCCGCCAGCGTCTCCCAGGACTGCACCGCCGCTTGCACCGCCGTCCGTTGCGCATCGGCCACGAGCCGCGCCGTCTGCTGCTCCGACTGCTTCGCCTGGCGCACCGCGGAGTATTCCGCCCCACCCTGGTAGAGCGGGACGGACACCTGCGCCACGACCTGGTAGCCGGTCCCTTCGTTGCTGCGGCCGCCGGAGTTTTCCTGGTCGAACGTCTGCCCTTGCAGGCTCACCTGCGGCATGAGCTGGGAGAACGCGACGTCCACCGCATCCTTCGCCGCGGAGTCGTTGAATTGCGCGGCAACGACGTTCGGGTTGTTGGTGGAGGCCATGACAGTGGCCTCATGCTCGGCACGCACCGGCAGCGCCAGCGGCTGCGGCTCGATCAGGTTCCTCGGGGGATCGTAACCCACGATCTGTACGAATGTGGCGCGCGCGGTGGCCAGGTTGCCTTCGGCGGTCTGCCGCTGGGCAGTGGCACCGGCCAGCGCCGCCTCGGCCTGCGCCACGTCGGTGCGGGTGATCTCACCCACCCGGAACCGGTCGTTGGTCGCCTGGAGCTGCTTGGCCAGCACCTGCTCGTTGTTGATGTTGAGCGCCAACAGGTCCTGCGCCTGGATCACCCCAACATAGGCGTTGACCGTGTTGGTGAAGCTGGTCTGCTCCTGCGCGATCAGGGAGGCGCGCTCGGCCATGACCTGGTCCTTCGCCCGGTTCACGTTCGCCTGGGTGCGCCCGCCGTTATAGATCGGCTGTGTCACGGTCGCCTGCGCCGTGGCGATGTCGCGCTCGGTCGGCAGCTTCTGCCAGCCAGGGATCAGAACGTTGTAGCTGCGGCTCACGCCGTCGCCGTACCCGGCGGTGCCCGCCAGCACGACCGTGGGACGCCAGCCGGCCAGCGCCGTCGGCAGGTTTTCATCGGTGGCGCGCAACTTGGCGCGCTCGGCCTGCAACGCCGGCTGGTTGGCGTAGGTGGCGGCCAGCGCCCCGGTCAGGGTGCGCGGCCCACCGGACCCCGGCCCGCCGGACCGGGCGGATGCGGGCTTCCCAGGCGGTGGCGTGGTGCGGTGGCCGGCGGGCTGCGCCGCCGCGGAACCCGCCAGAGCGACGCCGATGCCGAAAACCAGTGCGTGACGCGAAATCATGCGCAACCTCATTCCCAGGCAGTGCGATGCGCCCATGCCCCATCTGCCACAGCGTCCCGGCGCGCGCCAAGTGCCGGGCGCAGGATGCCGCGTTACCGCGCAGAATACAAAGGCGAAAAAGCCAGATCAGAAAGCGAAGGCCGGCACCGGCACCAGCGACGGCAGGAGAGGCGTAGCGCAGTCGAACATCGGCTGTGCTCGCAACCCGGCGCCGGTCGCCTCCGCCAGGACCGCCTGGCTGGTCCGGCCGTCGCCGCAGACCACCGCGACCAGACGCCCGCCATTGTTGCGCAACTGCTGCGCCAGCGCAGGCGGAATCGCCTGCACAGCGCCCTCGATCAGGATCACGTCGTATGGCGCGCCGGCAGGCCATCCGGCAGAGAGCGCCCCGGATACCACGCTGACCTCCGGGGCCACGCCAATGAGCGCATGCCGGGCCGTCGCCAACAGCGCCGGGTCCTCCTCCAGCGCGGTGACGCGCGCGCCGCAGGCAGCCAGCAGCGCGGCCCCATAGCCGGCGCCGGCGGCCACCACCAGCGCCCGCTCACCCTGCACCGGCGCGGCAAGCTGCACCAGCCGGGCGATCGTCATCGGCTGCGGCAGCACGCGGCCGTTGCCCAGCTTCACGTCCTGGTCGGCGTAGGCGAGCGACGCCAGGCCTGCCGGCAGGAAGCGCTCGCGCGGCAGGCGACGCATGGCGCCGGTGATGCGCGGGTCGGTGACGCGGTTGGGCCGGATCTGGCTGTCCACCATCCGGTTGCGCGCTTCGGCGAACGGGTCGTCTGGCATGGTTCAGGGGGTCGGTTTTCAGTGGTCGGTGGTCGGGACGCTTCTACACCGACCACCGACCACTGACCACTGCCCACTGACCGCTGAACCGGGCTTGACCGGCAGGCTCGCGGCGCCCGATATATCGGCGACTCGCGTCTACGGGGTCCGGTGGCAGAGTGGTGATGCAGCGGACTGCAAATCCGCGAATGTGGGTTCGATTCCCGCCCGGACCTCCAGTGGCCCGGCGTGATGCTTCTCGCGGTCGTCTGGCCCCGGACTTCCCCCTGACCCGCCGCCGGCATGACGTTCGACGCGAAGAGGCCGCGGCGCATTTCCGCACGTCATGGACCCTGGCGACCGGTGGGCGGCGACGTCAGCCGATCGCGACGCAGGTGTGAACGTTGGCTGTAGGATCGAAACCCAGGAAAAACCGCTCCCATGCATGGCGACTGTTGTTCGCGCACGAAACGTCACCATGTTGAGCGCATGACATTGGACAATCCCGTATCCGGCTTCAATTATCAACCTCCTCACCGGCTGATTGTGAAAGCCAGATCGCCAACCGGAACCCGCAAGGGCTACTTTTGGGAAATCGTTCGCGACAACCAGGCGCAAGGCGTAATACAGCGGTCCTCCGAGTCATATCGATCGATGGAGGAGGCTTATGAGTTTGGCGCGGTCATTCTGAGTCAGACTCTCGCCAAGAGCCTCACAAGGACACCAAACGTCGGCCTGCGTTCGCGTCATCTGTCGCCGCACCTGCCCTGATCGCGCCACGTTTCGTTGATCGACGCCCTCCGGCCAGCCATGACAGCCTTTGCCATGCGCGGCGGCAAGCAAAGGAGAATCAGGCAGATGGACGATACTGACAGGCTGATCGCCGGTCTCTTCGCCGCGACCATGACGGCGCGGCTGAACGTCGCCAAGGTAACTGATTTTTGGACGTTCTACGACACCTGCGAGAAGGCGATTCTGGACCGTGAGGTCAAGTCGAAGGCTAACGCCGACCAACAAAGCAAAGAAACCCGGGATCAATTGTAGGCCAGTAACCAACCCGGAACCTCGTTTCAAGCCCGGCGCGACGGAGCAGCGGCGCGCCCGGCCGAGATCGCGGCTCGGAGGCAGTCCAGGTCGGCACGGAGGACTGCCGCAGTGAACTCCGCCGGAGCCGGCGTCGTACTCTGGGATCGGCCTGGGAATCTCGCCACCCTGTCTCTCGGTTTGGTCAGATGGTCGATCGCCGCTCGCATGGGAGTCTGCAAAACTCTGCGTCAGCCGGTTACCCGCCGGCGCCCCGCACGAGCCGCCCCGCGCTCGGACGCGCGAACGGCACCAGCATCGCGCTGACCGCCAGCGTGGCGATCGCCATCCAGAGCAATGCGACCAGCACCCCGCGCCCGCCGAACCGCACCAGCAGCAGCGCGCCGGCGGATGGTCCCGCCGCCTGGCCGAGCAACATGGGGAAGGCGAGCCGGCCGATCAGGCTGGGGTAGCCGACCGGCCCGAACAACGCCAGCGGCAAGGTGCCACGCACGATCGATCGCAGGCCGATCCCGCCACCATACAGCACCAGCGCCGGGATTACCGCGTCGTGGCGTGCCAGCAGCAGGCCCAGGCCCAGCACCACGAACACCGCCGACAGGATCCCCTCCCACACCGGATGGGTGCGTTGCCCGGCCAGCAGGTCGATCAGCCGGGCGCCGACCTGGCACGGCCCGATGATCGCGCCGAGCGCGACCGCCGTGGCCAGCGCCACGCCGCGCTGTTCCAGGATGCTCAAAAATTGGACCGACATCACGGCGGCGATGATGGAGGACAGCGTCATGCTCAGGGCCACCAAGGCGAATACAAGGTGGTGCAGCGCGCCACGGGGCGGCGGCGCGGCGGCGGCGGCCGTCGCATCGCGCGGGGGACGCGGCGCGGCGACGTGGCGCGCCTCGGCCGGCAGCCCGAAGCGGTACAGCGGCAGCACCACGAGCAGGTTCACCGCGGCGTAGGCGACGCAGGTGCCGCGCCAACCCAGATGCTCCAGCAGCAGCGCGCTGAGCGGCCAGCACACCGTGCTGGCGAAGCCGCCGATCAGCGTCAGCGAGGTGATGACGGCGCGTGCCGCCCTGCCGTAGAGCCGGCCGATGGTGGCGAAGGCCGGGTCATATAGCCCCGCCCCCATCGCGGTGCCGATCACCAGCCAGCCAAGGGTGAACACCGGCAGGTTCGGCGCGACGGCCAGGGTGAGCAAGCCGATCGCCATCAGCACCGCGCTCGCCATCAGCACCGGACGGCCGCCGTGCCGCTCGATCAGGCTGCCGACCTTGGGCGACACCAGGCCGGACACCAGCAGGCCGAGCGACAGCGCGCCGATCACCCAGGAGAGCGGCCAGCCGGTTGCGTCGGCGGTCGGCTTCGCCAGCACCGCCGGCAGGTAATAGGACGAGCCCCACACCAGCACCTGGCCGATGCCCAGCACACCGACGACCCGGCGGCGGCCCGAAGCGGGCGCTGCCTCACCCATCGGCACGACCCGGCGGAGCGCCGCGTCCGGCACCCTGGCAGCGGTGCGGCGGCACGCCGCCGAGCCGGACCTGCATTATGCCGCACCGGGCGCGGCGGTGCGGGACGTGGTGGGCGTGGATCGCTCCCACCGTATCCCTGCCGGCGCAGGCCGCCGGGCGGCGCGCGACGGAATCGGCCGAACCGGTCATTGTTGCATCTCCATGACAGGCAGGCTGGCACCGTTGCGGCGCAGTCCAAAGAATATTTTTGCAATGCGCCGTATCAGCATAAGTTTGGTCTATGCGCGCCCCGACCCTCCGCCAGTTGCGCAGTTTCGTCGCCACGGTGGATACCGGCAGCCTGTCGGCGGCGGCACGGTCGCTGCACATCACCCAGCCGGCGGCGAGCCAGCAGGTGAAGGAGCTGGAACGCGCGCTGGCGACAAGGCTGCTGCAGCGCGGCGCCGGGGTGGCGCGGCCGACCGCGGTCGGCGAGGCCGTGCTGGCGCAGGCACGCCGCGTGCAGGCGGCGGTGGACGACCTGCTGGCCGTTGCCGCCACGTTTTGGGACGGCGAGGTCGGACGCGTGCGCCTGGGCACCGGCGGCACCGCCTGCATCCATCTGCTGCCGCCGGTGCTGGCGCGCATGAAACAGCGCATGCCCGGGCTGGAGATCATCATCGCCACCGGCGATACGTCCGAGATGCTGCGGCGTGTGTCGGACGGCGGGCTGGACCTCGCGCTGGTGACGCTGGCGGGCCGGCTGGACCGGTCGCTCGAGACGCGCCGGCTGATGGTCGAGCCGCTGGTCGCGTACGCGCCGGAGGCGATGCTGCCGGATGCGCCCTTCCTGCGCCCCGCGCAGCTCGCCGCGCTGCCGCTGATCCTCTACGAGAGCGGCGGCGCGACGCGCGGCCTGGTCGATGCCTGGTTCCGCCGCGCCGGGCTGGCGCCGCGGCCGATCATGGAGCTGGGCAGCGTCGAGGCGATCAAGGTGCTCGCGGAGAGCGGCCTCGGCGCGACGATCCTGCCGCGCTCCGCCCTGGCGGCGGCCGGTGCGGGAATGCCTCGGGGCATGGCAATGCGCCCGCTGCACCCCGCCGGCGCGCGTTGCCTGGCGGTCGTGCTGCGGCGGGACAAGCTGCGCGATCGCGGGTTGCGGATCTGTCTGGAGGAACTGGAAACCTCTCCTGCGCTGCGCGCCGGAGCACTCGGGTAGCGGCAGGCGAGGCTGATCGGGTCGCTTCGCGGCACCCTCACCCTCGGCACTGACGCGAAATCGGCGCCTCCCACTTTGTGGGGAGCATTATTCGCTCACCGGCATCCGGCGCGTTGCTGCACGGACGCGGCGGCTGCGCGCACCGCCGGCCGCTCCCGCGGAAACTCGGCGTGCAGCTTGGCCAGCGTGTCGCAGGCGGCGCGTTTCTCGTTGATCGCGGTCAGCGCGTTAGCCAGGCCGACCAGCGCCTCCGGCGCGCGGGCGCCCTTCCGGTTGCGGTTGTAGGTATCATCGTAAGCGATCGCCGCCTGCGAGAACTGCCGCTCGCCGGCCAGCGCCTGTGCCATCAGGAACTGCGCGTCATACGCCCTTGGCGAGGTTCGGTAGTTGTTCAGCACGTCGCGCGCCGCGGCTTCGGCGGCCGGGTAGTCGCGCCGCGCCAGTGCAGCGTTACCCTCCTGCATGGCCAGTTCCGGGGTGCGCCGAACCGGCGCCGGCGGCGGCTGCACCGGTTGCGCCGGCGCCCGGGTGTAGCCGAGCGTGCTCGGCGGCGGGCTGAGCGTCTGGTCGGATTGCAGCGGCACCGGCGATCCTGGCGCCGCCTCTTGGGGCAGCCCGGTGGGCGCGCCAGGTGCGGCCGGCGGCGCTGCTTCGGCGGGCGCACCGCCGGCCGCACCCGGGTTCTGCACCTGAAACGCCAGATCGTCGATGCGTTTGCCGAGATCCGCGCCTTGCTTTTGCAGAGCGTTCTGCGTTTCGTCCACCCGGCCGCGCAGTGTGCGCACCTCGTCCTCCAGCGTCTGCACCCGGGCCAGCAACTGGGCAACGATGTCGTTGCCGCCGCTCCGCGACGCCTGGTTGCCCGACTGGCCGAGATAGGACCCGCCGCCACCCCCGCCCTGGGCCGCCATCTGCTGCCGCAGCGCCTGCACCTGCTGCTGCAACTCATAGACCTGGTCACGTAGCGCGATGTCTTCGCGGGTCATCTGCGCCACGGCCGGCCATGCCGTCAGCAACCAGGCGCCCAGGGCCAGGGTCCGGATCGCCAGGGTCCAGATCGGCAGCAAACGCATGCACGTCTCCCTCATGTGCGGCCTGCGGCGCAGGCCGCAGAAATGCCAAACCGGCGGCCTGGGGCCGCCGGTTCCAGCATGACAGGAAGTCCGGCTTCTCTGAAGTCCGGAGGCATGCTCTCGGGTTTTTGACCCGCTTGCGCGCCCTCGGTGGTCCGTCGCTGCCGGAGCCGATCCGGCGGTTCGACCCGGGGAACTGCCTCCGGGCGATCGACCCGAGACGTCACTTCACCGAAGTGATCGCGTTGCGGTTCTGCGCCCAGGCCTGCTCGTTGTCGCCGGTCGCGGTCGGGCGGTCCTTGCCGTAGCTGATCGTGGTGATCCGCGACCCGGCAACGCCCTTGGCCTTCAGGTAGTCGGCCGCGGCGTTCGCCCGGCGCTGGCCAAGTGCGAGGTTATACTCCTCGGTGCCGCGGTCGTCGCAGTTGCCGGCGACCTGCACGTCCACCTTGGGGTATTTCGCCAGCCATCCGCTCTGCCGGTCGAGCGTGGCGCGCGCGTCCGGCTTCAGGTTCGACTTGTTGAAGTCGTAGAACACCCGGTCGCCGACATTGGCAACAAGGTCCTCCTCGCTGCCGGGGGCCGGACCGGAGGTCACGGCCGCACCGGTGCCAGTCTGGGCGGTCTTCGTCTGTTGCG
This sequence comes from Acetobacteraceae bacterium, assembly GCA_035535035.1. Classification (GTDB taxonomy): domain Bacteria; phylum Pseudomonadota; class Alphaproteobacteria; order Acetobacterales; family Acetobacteraceae; genus JASHVB01. Next base: position 18,870 of record DATLQW010000129.1, on the reverse strand, counting down.
CGCACGCCGCCAGCAGGGCGACGGCGGCAAAGGCGCCGAGCATTTTGATGTTCATCAGGTTTCGTCCCTGGAAGAGGGTGCAAGCGGGGTGGTAGGCACGTCGCGGCGCGCAGGACGGTAATCCGTTCCGCGAACGCCTTCGATTAGCTTGTGTGGCGAGCACCGGTCAAGTTCGCGAGATCGCACAAGTCGGTATGGCTTGCATGCCACAATCAGGTGTCGCATATAGGCAACAGCCCGAGGGCAAAAGTTTGTCCCCGCGGCCGGTGCGGCGAGGCTTTGCCTGCCTGGGGCGGAGCAGGTTATCGTCGCGCCTTGCAGACCTGGATGAGTACCCATGCCTGAGACGCATTACGGTCGCGTGCTGATCATCGGCGCCGGTCCGGCTGGCTACACCGCGGCGATCTATGCCGCCCGCGCTGGTCTGCAACCGCTTCTGGTCGCCGGGCTGGAGCCGGGCGGGCAGCTCACCATCACCACCGATGTCGAGAACTACCCTGGCTTCGCCGAGGTGATCCAGGGGCCTTGGCTGATGGAGCAGATGGCCGCGCAGGCCGGGAATGTCGGCACGCGCATCGTGCCGGACGTGATCGTCACGGTGGATTTCTCCGCCCGGCCGTTCCGCTGCCTGGGCGATTCGGGCGACACTTATGTGGCGGATGCGGTGATCCTGGCCACCGGCGCGCAGGCCCGCTGGCTCGGCCTCGACTCGGAGCAACGCCTGCAAGGCCGCGGCGTTTCCGCCTGCGCCACCTGCGATGGGTTCTTCTATCGCGGCAAGCGCGTGGCGGTGGTGGGCGGCGGCAACACCGCGGCGGAAGAAGCGCTATACCTGACGCACCACGCCGACCGAGTCACGCTGATCCACCGGCGCGGTGCACTGCGGGCGGAGAAAATCCTGCAGGCGCGGCTGTTCGCGAACCCGAAGATCGCCGTGGTGTGGGACAGCGTGGTCGAGGAAATCGTCGGCGGCGGGACACCGGAGGTGGTCGAAGGCGTGCGCCTGCGCGACGTGAACACCGGCACGTCCTCGGTGCTGCCGGTGGACGGCGTGTTCGTCGCCATCGGCCATACGCCCAACACCGCGATTTTCGCCGGCCATGTGGCGATGGACGCCGAGGGCTACGTGGCAACCGTGCCAGGCAGCACCCGGACCTCGCGGCCCGGCGTGTTTGCCGCCGGGGACGTTCAGGACAAGGTGTTTCGTCAGGCGGTGACCGCCGCCGGCACCGGCTGCATGGCGGCGCTGGAAGCAGAGAAGTTCCTGGCCGGGGACGTGGCGGTGGTGGCTGGCGCAAACCCGGACACGGGGCAAAGTCGCGGCCAGGCTCCCGGGCCGGACGCTCGCGCGCCGGGCACCCCCCGGTCAGGCGCCCGGGATCAGGCTTCGCTGGTGGCGGACTAGCGGGCGATTTGGCAAATGGCACGATTTAGCCCGCCAGACTCGCACCGGATCGTCTAGCATCGGTGTGTGCGGTCGCCCGGCCGAGGGCGGCCGGCGAAGGGATTCGGCGGCGCCGGGGCCAACCCCGGCCCGATGGGAGAGGCAGAGGGGATGGATTGGGACAAGCTGCGGGTGTTCCACGCGGTGGCCGAGGCCGGCAGCTTCACCCATGCCGGGGACACGCTGAGCCTGAGCCAGTCCGCGGTGTCCCGGCAAATCTCCGCGCTGGAGGAGGCGCTGCAGGTGCCGCTGTTCCACCGCCACGCGCGCGGCCTGATCCTGACGGAGCAGGGGGAGGCGCTGAACCGCACCGTGCGGGAGGTGTTCGCCAAGCTGGCGATGACCGAGGCCCTTCTGACCGAAAGCCGCGAGAAGCCGGCCGGCCGGCTGAAGGTCACGACCACCGTCGGGTTCGGCTCGTCCTGGCTGGCGCCGCGGCTGCAAGCCTTCCTGGAAGCCTATCCTGAAGTGTCCATCTCGCTGCTGCTGGACGATTCGGACCTCGACCTGGCGATGCGCGAGGCCGACGTGGCGATCCGCATGCACCCGCCGAAGCAGCCCGACCTGGTGCAGCGCCACCTGATGACCATCGAGTGGCACTTGTACGCCTCGCCCGACTACCTGAAGCGGCACGGGGTGCCCCAGCGGGCGGAGGATTTGGACGCGCACAAGCTGGTGCTGTTCGGCGACTATCGCCCGCCGGTGAGCGACATCAACTGGCTGGCCGAGGTCGGCCGCCGGCCCGGCAATCCGCGCCGGGCCTTGCTGGAGGTGAACAGCACCCAGGCGGTCCTGCTGTCGATCCGGTCCGGCCTGGGCATCGGCGCATTGCCGGATTTCCTGACGCCGGAAGTCCAGGACCTGGTGCGCGTCCTGCCCGACCTGAAATCGCCGAAGGTGGACGTGTTTTTCGTCTATCCCGAAGAATTGCGGAATTCCAAACGGGTCGCGGTGTTCCGTGACTTCCTGCTGGCGCGGCTGGCCGAGCTCCACTGAGCGCCGGAGACGCATGCTGGCCGAGGATTGCTCTCTCCTCCCGTGCAGGCATGGATTTGCGGGAGGGGCGCCTTATCCAATCGCCCGACACATTGGCTCGTCCGTCCAACGCGCGAAAGCCGGCTCCGCGGCTTCAACGGGAGGGGCGTAATGCCATCCGCAAAGCCTTTGCCGTCCGGCCTTGCCCCGGCTTGCGTCAGGTTTTTGGCTGTTCCACCCAAGTGGGGCATGCGTATGGGACATGGCCGCGTCCGGGATTTGGGGATGGAACGGCTTAGCAGCCGACGTTAAAGTCCAACCACTGAATACGGCGGCTGTGTCGCCAGTGTTCCGGTCGATGTGGCCGGAAAGGGGCCTTTGGTCCCTGCGTCTCCCAGACGTGAAGCCTCCCTGTATACTTGCCCCCGGGTCTTCCCGGGGGCATTTTTCTTTATGCACGCAACGAAATGGATTTTCAACCTTTTGGCGCCCGCTACGGCCGGACTGCGCCACTGCCGATCTTGTCTGTCACGCTGTTGTCACGCTGCCGGCGCCGACGTTGCCCCGTGCCGCGCCAGGACGGCCCGCGTCAGCGGGTCGAGATCATCTGGTCCCGCGCGACGGTTGACGATCGCGCCATTCACGACGGCCAGCTTGTGCGGCGCGCTCCAGCCGACGGGAGCGAGACCCGGCATGGTGGGGCAGCTTCTCCGGCGGCCGTCCCGGGGATATCGGCGTTGGCAGTCCGGGTGACGATCACATTGACGTGTGCAGGCCGAGTGCGCGCAGCACGCCAGGGTCCAGCGCCGGGTTCTGCCCGGGCGGGCGCGGGAGGTCGAATCCCATGACGTCGTCGTAGCCCCAGAGCGCCCAGCCGATGCCGTTCGCCGCGCAGGCCTCGCGCACCGCGCGCAGCCAGGCAATGCGGGCGGCGGGTCTGAGCAATGCGGAGGCGCCAAACTCGCCAAGCAATACGGCCGCGTGGTTGCGCCGGCCCCAGCCGGCGGCGATGGCGATGCGTTCGGCGACCCGGGTGGCGTCCCAGTGCAGCGCGCAGTAGTAGCGAATCAGCCCGCTGGTCTCCGGGTCCGTGCCCGCGGCGAGCGACGCACAGGCAGCCTGATGCATGGGAAACGGGAGGCGAGCGAGGGCGCGGCGGTCCAGGCCCGGGCGATAGGCGGCCAGCGACGTGAGCTCCGCAGGCTCGTAGAAGTGGAAGCTGTAAACCACGTCGCCGTCCGCCACCGGCCGCAACGCCGCAAGACCGGCGATGCTGCCCCAATCGTTGCCCGTGAGAATCACCGTCTGTTGCGGCAGGATGCGGCGGACCGAGTGCAGAAGCTGGTCCTGCAGCGTCTGCCATCGCTCCGGCGCGCCGGGGAACACAGGTTCGTTGAGCAATTCGGGAAAGGTCAGGCGCGGGTCGAGCCTCCGCAGCGCGGGGGCCAGGGTCTGCCAGAAGCCGCGCAGCTCCGTGCGGTTCAGGGCGCTGGTTTCGAGGTGCCAGGTGGCGGGCTGGGCGTCAACAACGACCGCGAGCCCGGCGCGTTGCAGGCGGCGGATGGCCCCGATCAGCAGTTTCAGGCGTTCTGGAGCGGCGCGCAGAAACCCAGGCTGCACCGGCAGGCGGACGAAGCTGAAGCCGGCGCGGCGGAGGCCGGCGATGGCCTGGTCGCTCAGGTAGGAGCGCAGTGCCGCGGGATCGGCGCTGGCCGGGAAGCGGAACCAGCCGGTGATGCTGATGCCGCGTTGCAGGACGTGGAGGCGCTTCGGCGGCGGCTCCGCGCGCGCCGCGACGGCGAAGAGCAGGAGCAGGAGAAGTACGGTTCCTGTCCCGCGCCGCGCCGCGCTCACGGGGTGGAACTCATTTTGGTGGCGGCGATCGAGGTGACGGTTCGTGCCTGCCCTCCGCGCGAAGTCATGGCCGCCGCCTTGTTCCGGTGGGTCGGTGCGGCCGGCGTTCATCCACCGCTCGCGACCTCCCGCAACAGCCCCAGTACCGCCGCTTCCTGCTGCTCCAGGCCGTAGCGGTCCGCCACCCAGTCGCGAAACAGCCCGGGGCGCGCCGAGCGGATCAACGCCACCGCATCGTCGATCGCCGCGAACAGACACTCCGCCGGCCACAGCAGGTCGGCGCCGGGGAAGCGGTGTACCACCGGGAACGCGCCGACCGCCATCGCCTCGCCGATTGCCATGCCGAAGCTTTCGTACAGGCTGGTCGAGAGCAACACGCCCTTGTCGGCATACCAGGCGGGCATGTCGGCGACCGGGCCGTCGAACCGCACGGTGTCGCCCAGGTCCAATGCGGGAATCTGCTGCTGCAGGTAGCGCAGCGTGCGCAGGTCGGTGAAGGCGCCGGCGGCGTGGAACGTGTAGCGCGGGTCCAGTTGCCGCAGGCGGTGGGCGATCTGCAGCAGCAGCATCGGGTTCTTCTTCGGCTCCACGTGGCCGACCCAGCCGATGCGGAACCGATCGGGCGCGCCCGGCGCGAACCGTGCGAGGTCGATGCCGTTGGCGATGCGCACGATCGGCACCGTGGTGGCGATCGCCGGGAACCGGGCGGTCAGCAGGTCGGCGATGTCGCCGCCGACCAGGATCAGCCGATGCACCTGCGTCCAGTCGATGCGCGCGGGAAAATCGGTTTGCAGCGCCTCGATCGAATGCAGACGCAGAACGCAGGGCCGGCCGGCCAGTGCGCCTGATGTGGTCGCCCACACGGCATGGTCCCAGCACCACTCCAGCCAGACCAGGTCGGCGCCGGCGATCGCCTGCGCGAGCGCCGGCCCGGGCGGGCTGGAGACGAAGCGCACGTCGTAATGCCGCCGCAGGGCGGGCAGCAGCGGCAGCAGGAAGCTGTCCTGCGCGCCCTTCACGCGGTCGGCCAACAACAGGCGCGACAAGGACATCGGGCTTGATCCGGCTGTGGTCCGGACAGGCTATACTTTGCGGGTTGCCGAAACATGAACGCCCGCCGCCGGCGCATCCTGGCCCCGCGCCGGTGGGCTCCATACCCGATAGGCTTCAAGCTGACGCAGGGTCGGGACCGAGGTGGTGATGGCGCCGGCCTGGTCGTGGAACTCGATCACCACCAGGCCCGACGCCACGTCGAACCGCAGTGTCGGATTGGCGACAAGCACCGGCGTCGGCGCCGCAGGAGGAGCCTGCGCCAGCGGCGTGAACATCTCAGGCTTCGGCCCGGCAGGGTTTTCACTCGCACCGAGCACCGGGCCGACGGGTTTGACGTTGAGATCGTTCGGCATGGCAGAACGGCCCATTGCGGCGGCGCCGTCCTGGCGCGAATCACATGCAGGCAATGTGCGCCGGGATGGGTTAACCGAGGGTTAAGGCGCGCACCCGTCATCACACCGCATTGCACCGCTCCCGCGCCGGCGGGAGAGGCGCACTACGTCTCGATTCCCAGCAGCCGCGCGGCGTTGCCGCCCAGGATCGCCCGCCGGGTCGCGTCGTCCAGCCCGGGCGCGCCCTCGATGAAGCCGATCGGGTCGATCTCACCCATGTCCGCCGGATAGTCGGTGCCCACCAGGATGTGGTCGGCGCCATACTGCGCCACCAGGAATTCAAGCTGGGAATGCGTGTACACCAGCGAATCGAAATACAGCCGGCGCAGATAGGTTCCCGGCATCTCCTTCAGTTTTTCCCCGGTATCCGGTCGCGCCGCCGCCGCGTGGTCGATGCGCCCCGCATAGGCCGGCAGGTAGCCCCCACCATGCGCCGCCACCAGTTTCAGGCCGGGAAAGTCCTCCAGCACGCCGCCGAAGATCAGGTGATGCAGCGCCACCGTCGTATCGAGCGGGTTGCCGATCACGTTGGCAAAATAGTGCTCGTGGAACCGCCGCGCCTCGGTGAAGCCGTCCGGGTGCAGGAACACCAGCAGCCCGAGTTCCTCGATCCGCGCGAACACTTTCCGAAATCGCCCGGCCGCCAGGTCCTCGCCGGCAACGTGCGTCATGATCTCGATGCCGCGCATGCCCAGCGACTTGTGCAGCCGCTCCAACTCGGCGATCGCCAGTTCCGGCGCCTGCAACGGAATTGTGCCGAGCCCGGTGAACCGCTCGGGAAAGCGCCCAACCATCGCGGCGATCTCGTCGTTCAGGACGCGGGCGGTGGCCAGCCCCAGCTCCGGATCGGCGCCGTAATAGGTCTGCCGCGGCGCCGGCGACACCGCCTGGATATCGATCCCCATCAGGTCCATGTCGGCGATGCGTTGCTCCGCCGACGTTCCCTGCGGGCGGGTGCGCACACTGTTCTGCCGGTTGATCGCCTGGCTGGCGGCATTGGCGGCGGTTTCCAGGTACCATCGCGACACCGCCTGGTTCCCCTCGACCATCGACGCGGCCTTCTGGCTGCTCAGATGGCAATGGATGTCGATGGTGAACCACTTGCCGCGCGGATGCGGCGGTCCGGGAAACCGCCCGGGGATGCGTTCGCCCTCGGGCCGGCAGGTAAACAACATTCCTGGATTCCTCTGCTGGTTGGTTGGTCTTATGTCCGCGTGGCGCGATGATACTCGCGGTTCGGCATCATGTCGGTCGCCGACGCCATGCGGTTGGACAGGTTGAAGAACGCCACCGTCTCCGCCAGATCGAAAATATCCTCGTTCGACAACCCGACGCCACGCAACGCCTCGCGATCGGTGTCCTCCACCAGCCACGGCGTCGTGGTCATCTTCCAGGCATAGTCGAGCATCGCGCGTTGCCGCGCATCCAGCTTCGCCACGCGATAGTTCAGCGCCATCATCTCGCCGAGCTCGGCATCGCCCGACAATTGCCGTACCGCCGCGCCGTGCGCCACCAGGCAGTAGTAGCAGCGGTTGGCCGAGGACACGACCACCGCGACCATCTCCCGCTCCAGCCTGGAAAGGCCCGAGTCGGACAGCATGATCTCGTTGTACATCGCCATGAAGTGGCGCAGCCGCCGCGGCTTCAGGCTGTAGGCGCTGAACACGTTCGGCACGAAGCCAAGCCGCTCCACGCATTTGCGCCAGATCGCTTGCAGGTCTGCGTCAAGCGACGCGGGGTCGGGGACGCCAAGCTTGGAGATGTGGTCGGGTTGCGGCATGCGAGTCTCCTGTGCGGCTTGCGGCCCGCCCCCACTGTCATTGCGAGGAGCGAAGCGACGAAGCAATCCTCTGCCTGACGAGCAGCTCCTGTTCGTTCCGTCGGGGATTGCCGCGTCGCTTCGTTCCTCGCAATGACAGCACGGGCATGCGTCAGTCCAGCACTTCCTTGTTGATGACGTTGTCGCGGTTCGGCTTGCCGTCCAGCACGCTCAGGATGTTCCGCGCCGTCGCCACCGCCATCCCGGCCACCGCCTCCGTCGTAACCCCCGCCATGTGCGGCGAGGCGACCACGTTGTCCAGCTTCAGCAGCGGATTGTCCCGCGGCGTCGGCTCCGTCTCGAACACATCCAGTCCCGCCGCGGCGATCTGCCCGGACGTCAGCGCCGCATGCAGCGCGCGTTCGTCGATGATACCGCCGCGCGCGGTGTTCACGATGAATGCGCCCCGCTTCATCGCGGCAAGACGCGCCGTGTTGAACATGCCGATGGTCTCCGGGCTCTTCGGACAATGAATCGACACGAAATCCACCAGCGGCAGTGCCGCATCCAGATCGTCCACCGGCTCGCATCCGGCTGCGCGGATCGCCGCCGCATCGACATACGGATCGCGCACCAGCACCGTCATGTCGAACCCCAGGCAGCGCTTCGCCAGCCGCGTGCCGATGCGGCCGAAACCGACGATCAGCACGGTCTTGCCGGCCAGCTCCATCGGCAACCCGTCATGCCGTTCGCGCCAGATCCCCGCATGCACCATCCGGTCCAGCGCCGCGTGCCGTTTCGCCAGAGATATCATCATATGAAACGCCTGCTCCGCCACCGAAACGGAGTTGGCGGTGCCAACCGTCATCAGCGGCACGCGCCGCGCGGTCAGCGCCGGTATCTCCACCGTGTCGAAGCCGACGCCGATGCGCGCCACCACCTGCATCGCCGGCGACGCATTCATTTCTACCTGCCGGTACGGCGTCCCGGACAGCGCGATACCGGCGCAATCCTCCAGCAGCGGCAGCAACTCCGCCTGGGCGATGGTCGCGGAATACACCACCGTTTCGATGTCGTCGCGCGCCCGCAGCAGCGCGACACCCTCCGCGCCCATGGTGTGCGGCACCAGCACCTTGCGTCGGTTCGTGGCCATCGGGGAAAATCCTCAGAGTTTGCGTTGCAGGTTGGCGACGTAGCTGCGGTTATGCGTGGGACCCAGCATCACCTCGTTCATCACCACGTGCCGCGGCAGGCAGGCGACATAACGGATCAGGTCGCCGCAATCCTCCGGCTGCACCATGCGCGCGCGTTCTTCCGGCCCCACCGGATTAGGCCGCTTGTCGAGGATCGGCGTCGCCACTTCCCCCGGCAGAAAAACCGTGGAGCGAATGCCGTTGACGCACTCCTCCATGTTGATGGTGTGGCTCATCGCCACCAACCCGTGCTTCGCGGTGCCGTAGATCGGCCCGGAGAACCCGCCGATGAACCGCCCCGCCATCGACGCCGTGTGGATCATCACGCCGTCCTGTTGCGCCCGCATGAACGGCAGCGCGACGGTCACGCAATACAGCGCCGCCATGACGTTGCCCTTCATCAGCGTGTCGATGCCCTCCGGCGTCAGCTTGTCCCAGTGCCGATCGACGATGTTCACGCCGGCGTTGTTCACCAGGATGTCGAGCCGTCCCAGTTTCTCCCGAATGAACGTTCCCACGTTCTGCACCTGCGCCGAATCGGTCAGGTCCGCCGGCTGCACGTGCGCCTCGGCGCCGCTGTTGCCCAGGCGGCGCGCCACGTCTTCCAACGGTTCGCGGCGGCGGCCGGTGAGCACCAGCGTGGCGCCCTCCTCGGACAGCGCGAACGCGGCGGCCTCGCCGATGCCGCTGCCCGCGCCGGTAACCCAGGCGATTTTTCCGGCGAGCTTCGGCATGTGGCGTTCCCCCCCCCCTTTAGCGTGCGGCGTGCGGGCGGCATTCAAGGGAGTTGCGCGGCGGCCGGCAAGGGGCGGCCGGCGACAGGGGCGGCCGGCAACGGGCGGCCGGCGCTCCACCGGCGCCGTGGCAAAAGCTTGCCGGCTTGTCGAGGCGCCGCCGCCGCGGTAGCAATCGTCGCCAGGAGGGTCCCGAAATGCAAGCAATCCTGAACGGACAGAAAATCGCCAGCAGCGACGACGTGGTCGAAACTGGCGGCTACCTCTATTTCCCCCGCGATGCCGTGCGCATGGAATGGCTGGAGAAGACCGAAAAGACCGAATCCGACCTGCAATGCCCGCACGGGGTGCAGTTCTACGACGTCGTGATCGACGGCGTGCGCCATAAGCGCAACGCCTGGTCGTACGAGGCCCCACAACCCAAGATGGCGCAGGTCGCCCACCGCTTCGGCTTCTGGGAAGACGTACAGGTCGGTTGAGCAGGCCGCGGGAGCCGCAACCGCGCTGACCGCCGGTACCGCGCGGAGCTTTTCACCGCCGGCACCGGAAATTTGGTTCCGCCTCGCTTTCCAAACCTGCCGGCATTGGCCACACTGCCGGCAGGAAACGTCGCGTCTGGGAACCAATGGACCTCTCTTTCAACCTGCTGGGCAACGCCATCGTGTCCGGCGTGCTCCTCGGCGGCTTCTACGCCGCGGTGTCGATCGGCGTGTCGATCTCCTTCGGCATGCTCGACATCGTCAACATCGCCCACCCCGCCTTCATTCTGCTCGGCTCCTACATCGCCTACATCGCCAATACCTGGTGGGGCGTCGATCCGATCCTGGCCAGCGTCATCGCACTGCCGGCCTTCTATCTGCTCGGAGTCGGCATCTATTCCGTCTATGAGGTGTCGTTCGAGCGCCGCGGCGATACCTCGCTGCGCGGCCTGGCGTTCTTCTTCGGACTGCTATTCATCACCGAGGTCACCCTCGTGCTGGTGTTCGGCGTGGATTATCGCCTGGTCAATGCCCCCTATATCGGCCCCAGCATCCATCTGGGCGAGATCGAACTGCCGCTGCGCCTGCTGGTGCCGTGCCTGGTCGCACTGGTGATGTTCGGCGTGCTGCAACTCTTCCTGTCGCGCAGCTTTCTCGGCCGCGCGATCCAGGCGGTGGCGCAGGATCCGCAGGCACTGCGGCTGATGGCGGCGAACCCCACCCGCATCAAGCGCGTCGCCTTCGGCCTGTCGATCGCCACCGCCTCGATCGCCGGCGCGGTGCTGATCATCATCCAGCCGATCGAGCCGTCGATCGGCCGCGACTATATCGGCCGCATCTTCGCCATCGTCGTGCTCGGCGGCCTGGGCAGCATCGGCGGCACGCTGGTCGCCGCACTCACCCTGGGCATCGCCGAGAACCTGACCGCCACGTTCTACGGTCCTTCCTGGTCGCCGGCGGTCGCCTTCGGCATCCTGTTGCTCACCCTGGCTTTCCGCCCCCGCGGCCTGTTCGGACGCGCCTGATGCGCAACACCAGCTTCATCGCCTTGCTCATCGCGGCGGCCGCCGCGGTGTTCGCCGCCATGTTGTGGGTCGGCAACGGCTACGTGTTCTTCGCCGGCTACGTCGTGCTGCAATACATCGTGCTGGCGACCGCATGGAACATCCTCGGCGGCTACACCGGCTATGTGAATTTCGGCGTCGCCGCGTTCTTCGCTTGCGGCGCCTACAGCACCGTCGTGCTGCACAAGCTGTGGGGACCGCCGCTGGTGGTGATGATCCTGGTGGGCGGCGCGGTCTCCGGCCTGATCGGACTCGGCACCGGCTACCTCACCCTGCGGCTGCGCGGCACCTTCTTCGGCATCGCCACGCTGGCCATGTCGGTGGTCGCGGAGACGCTGATCACCAACTGGCAATTCGTCGGCGGCTCGCGCGGTGCCTATATCATCCGCCCCGAACACGCGCCGCATCTGCCGCTCGACTACATTCAGTACCTGTGCCTGGTCATGCTGGGGCTGTCGGTGCTGGCGATCGCCACCGCGCGCGCCATCGAGCATTCCCGGCTCGGCGTCGGCTTCGCCACGATTCGCGACGACGAGCTCGCGGCCGAGGCCTCCGGCGTGCCGACCCTGCGGCTGAAGCTGATCGCCACCGTGCTGTCCGGCGGCTTCATGGGCATGGCCGGTGCGCCGCTGCCCTATTACGTGACCTATCTTGATCCGTCCTCCGGCTTCAACCTCACCTACGCGGTCAACACCATCGCCATGCCGCTGATCGGCGGCACGGCGACCTGGCTCGGCCCGCTCATCGGCGCGGTCCTGCTGGGCACCTTGCAGCAGGTCGCGACGGTGACGATCTCCTCGGCGCTGTCGCTGCTGATCGTCGGACTGATGCTGGTCGGCTTCGTCGTTGCCGCGCCCAACGGCATCATCGGCTGGTTCAAGCCCGCCGTACGAACCAGCATGCGCCGCCTGCGGGGCTCGCGATGAGCGACGCCCCGTTGCTGGAGGTAAACGGGGTCGGCAAGCGCTTCGGCGGGTTCATCGCGCTGGCCGATATCGAGATCGCGGTGCAGCCGGGCGAGCGCGTCGGCCTCATCGGACCCAATGGCTCCGGCAAGAGCACGCTGGTGAACTGCATCTGCGGCACGCTGCGCAACGAAACCGGCAGCGTGCGCTTCGCCGGCCAGAAGCTGGAAGGCAAGGCGGCGCACCAGCGCACGCGGCTCGGCCTGGCACGCAGCTTCCAGCTCCCGCGGCCGTTCACTACCATGACCCTGGCCGAGAACCTGCGCGTGCCGATCCTCTACGCGGTGAACGTGCGCAGCGGCCACGCGACGGTCGATGTCGAGGCGCGCTGCGACGATCTGCTGCGCATGGTGGGGCTCGCCGACAAGGCGCACCGGCTGCCGCGCGACCTGACACAGATAGAAATGCGCAAACTCGAACTGGCGCGCGCCATGGCGTCCGAGCCGCGCCTGCTGATCTCCGACGAGGCGATGGCCGGGCTGTCGCACGGCGAGGTGGACGACATCCTCGCGCTGCTGCTGCAACTGAATGCGCAGGGCGTCACCATCATCATGATCGAGCACATCATGCGCGCGGTGCTGGCGTTTTCGCAGCGGCTGATCGTGCTGGTGGCCGGCCGCAAGATTGCCGACGGCGATCCGCAAGCGGTGGTGCGTCAGCAGGACGTGGTCGAGGCCTATCTTGGCAGCTAGCCTCACCATCGCCGGCCTGGATGCCGGCTACGGCGCCGTGCGCGTGCTGCACGACGTGTCGCTGCGCGTCGGCGAGGGCGAGACAGTGGCCTTGCTGGGCACCAACGGCAACGGCAAATCGACGCTGATCCGCTGCGTCGTCGGCATGGTGCGCCCCAGCGCCGGCAGCATCGTGTTGCAGATCGACGGGGCACGCCACGAGCTGGTCGGCATGTCCACCGAGGACATCGTCGATCTCGGCGTCGGCGTGGTGCCGGAGGGGCGGCGGCTGTTCCCGCGCCTGACGGTCACCGAGAACCTGCTGATGGGTGCCTTCCGCCGCGCCGCGCGGCCGCACATCGCGCGCAACCTGGCGTTCTGCTTCGAAGTGTTCCCGCGCCTCGCGGAGCGCCGCCGCCAGCTCGCCGGCTCCATGAGCGGCGGCGAGCAGCAGATGCTCGCGTTGGGAAGGGCGCTGATGTCGGCGCCGCGGATGCTGCTGGTGGATGAGCCTTCGGTCGGGCTGGCGCCGCTGCTGGTGAGCCGCACGATCGACAAGATCAAGGAGCTGAAGGACAGCTACGGCCTGACGGTGCTGATGGCAGAGCAGAATTTTACCCAGGCGGTACGGATCGCCGACCGCGGCTATGTGATCGTGCACGGCCGCATCGAGTTCGAAGGCGGATCGGCCGAGGAGCTGAACAACAACGAGCTCATCCGGCAGTTCTATCTGGGGGCGTAATGCCAAGCGCCCTAAAGACTAATGCCCGGCGCCTAAAGACTGACATACGCGTGCGAGAACCGTGTACCATGTCATTGCGATGCGCGGAGCGACGAAGCAACCTCCCGCCCGGTGAGCCGCGGTCCTGCGTCATCGGGCAGGAGATTGCTTCGTCGCTCCGCGCATCGCAATGACATGGATGTCGCGCGGCTGGTCGCCTGACGAGTCAGCCTTTCGGGCGGTTGCTATAACACAGCGGCGGTGAACTGAACCTCTCCCGCCGCGGGCGGGAGAGGTTGCGCGGCAATTACCGGATGATGATCTCCACCCGGCGGTTCTGCGGCTCGCGCACGCCGGCGCCGGTCGGCACCAGCAGATGCGTCTCGCCGAAGCCCTGGATCGAGATCGCGCTCTTGGGCACGCCGTCGGTCACCAACGCGCCCGCCACTGCGTCGGCGCGGCGGATCGACAAGCCCATGTTGTATTGCGGCGTGCCGGACGTGTCGGTGTAGCCGTTGACCTCGATGCGCGTGTACTGCACGCGGGTCGAGTTGTCGGCCGCCTCCTTGATGATCTGGCGGGCGCGGTCGGTCAGCGTCGCCTTGTCCCAGTCGAAGAACACCAGGTAGGAGCGCGACGGCGCCGGTGCCGGCGCTGCCTGGGCCATGGGCGCCGTGGCTGGGGTGGGCGGCGGTGGCGTATTGAAGGCGTAGCGCAGCCCCACCAGGAAGATGTTGTTGTACTGGCTGTGCAGCTTGAGCTGGGTCGATACCGCCCCGCCGCCGCCGGTGGGGACTTCCAGCGCGTCGAATTTCTCGCCGCCCAGGATGTCCATGAAGCGGTACTCCGCCGTGGCCGACAGGCCGGGCACGCTGGCGATCGGCATGGAAACGCCGGCGATCAACTGCCCGGCAGGGTTGCCGCGAGTGTCGTTGCTCCCCAACCTGAACGGACCGCCCGCCTGGGTGACGCTCAGGCCATCCAGGTGGGTCCATTGGTAGCCGGCGCCGACACCCAGATATGGATACAGCCACGGCACCCCGATATCCATGTCGAACAGCGCGTTGACCATCACGCCATAGGTGTGCACCGTCCCGCTGCTGGAGGCCGGGAACGGGGTTCGCGCCAATTCGTTGATGCCGGTGCGTGCGAAATCGCCCTGGATCTCGAACCGCATGCCGTTGCCCAGGCCGTAGCCGACGGCGCCGATCCCGTCGAACCCCAGATGTTCCTCGAGCTTCAGATGCCCGGCGCCACCGATCGACGGCGCCCCAGGCGTGGCACGCACGTTCTGCGGCAGATCGGCGCCGAGGCCGGCCCCGACATACAAACCGCTGACCGGCTGGGCCGCCGCCGCCAGTGGTGTCGCCAGAAGGGCCGTCGCCAGCACTGCGCCCCGATATCTCATGGTCTCGTCTCCTGTCCGCTTGCCGGGTTCCGGCCCATCCGTGCAGGGCCGTGGCAGTCACGTTCGCCCGCCGCCTCTCGCCTGGAAGGACGGGCCGCCGGCCGAATAATGCGGTTGATCGGCCGCCGGGCAAGTCACCAGGAGTTGCTTCACGCCGCATTGTGCAGGCGCAACACCGTGCCGCGAAGCGCGCCGGACCGCCCAAAACGAAACGGGGTGCCGCGAGGCACCCCGTTGCATCAGTCCCGCCGTTGGGCTGGCGGTCAGCGGATGATGATCTCCACCCGGCGGTTCTGCGGCTCGCGCACGCCGGCGCCGGTCGGCACCAGCAGATGCGTCTCGCCGAAGCCTTGCGTGGAGATCGCGTTGACAGGCACGCCGTCCTTGACCAGTTCGGCCTTCACCGCGTCGGCGCGGCGGATCGACAGGCCCATGTTGTACTGCGGCGTGCCGGAGGTGTCCGTGTAGCCGTTCACCTCGATCCGCGTGTACTGCACGTGCGTCGAGTTGTCCGCCGCTTCCTTGATGATCTGGCGGGCGCGGTCGGTCAGGTTCGCCTTGTCCCAGTCGAAGAACACCAGGTAGGAACGGGCCGGCTGCACCGCGGGTGCCGGCGCGGCGGCCGGCGCGACCGCTGCCGCTTCCATCGGCGCCTGGCCGAAATTGTAGCGGAAGCCGACCAGGAAGCTGTGGTTGTAGTTGTCGTCCATCTTGACGCTGCCGCCGCCGATGGAGCTGTAGGTGCGGTCCCCAGCCAGGCCCATGAAGCGATATTCGGCGGTTATGGCCAGACCAGGCGCCGCGGCGACCGGCACCGCTAGGCCGAGGATTGCCTGATACGCGAAGGAACCTTTGGTGTCCGTCCGGAGCTGGCTGCCCCCGGCACGCACGTTCTGCTCGTTCACCCCCATGTACCCGGCGCCGACGCCAACATAGGGAACCACCATGGGAGACAGGCCGTTGAAGTCATACAGCACGTTCGCCATGGCGCCGTATTTCTGCTCCCAGCCGCCGGCCGAACTACCACCGCCAAAACCGCTCAGGTGGTCGAATTTGTTGGTGCGGTAGTCGCCTTCGATCTCGGCGCGCAGCCCGTTGCCGAAGCCCCAGCCGAGGCTGATCACCGCAGCCGGGCCAACCTGCGACTCGAACTTGCCGCTGCCGCTGCCCGACTTGGCCGTCTCATCCTGCATCAGGTTCACGCCGACGCCACCGCCTATATAGAGGCCCGTGACGGGCTGGGCACTCGCCACTATTGGCAGGGCCAGAAGACCGGCCGCCATGAGTGCACCCCGAAACTGCATCGCAATTCTCCTCGTCCGCTGTTTCCACGGCCGGCAGGGACGCGCCGATTGCGCCCCTGCAAGCCTTTTCGCTGCGAGAATCATAGCTGCGAACGCAGCCGATGGGGAGGGGGTAGTCGCGCGTTTGCACCCATCTGTTGCTGCGCCGCCACATGCCACGGCACCGCCGCCACAGCATCGGGGCCGCGCCGTCGGGGGCGGAAGAGAGCAGGAGTCGAACCTGCCAGGAGCCGCTTGGCAGCCCCAACCGGGTTTGAAGTCCGGCCGGCCCACCGGGACCGCTTCTCCTCCGCGCGCAGTATCGACCGCTCAGCCGCGCACGGGAAGTTGTGCCAGGAAGCTGGCCTCCTGGTCCGGTTCCAGGCAACGACAATCCAGCCAGAGCCGTCCCGTGGCGATGCGCCCGAGCACCGGGCGCGGCCTGGCGCGCAGCGTTGTTGCCAGATTTTCCAAGGAGTTACCGCCGATCGTCAGCGCCGCTGACGGCAGCCTGTCCAGCGGCAGCGCGCCCGAGCCGATCTGGCTGCGGCACGGCTCCACCGCCACCGGCCGGTCGAGAAATGCATCGCGAAGACCGGGCAGCAGGCGTTCGGCGGTGGCGCGAATATCCGCGTATGGCCGGGTCAGCAGGCGCAACGCGGGCAGCCGGTCCCGCAGCCGGTCGGGGTCGAGGTACAGGCGCAACACATGTTCCAGCGCCGCCAGCCGTGCCTTGTCCAACCGCAGCGCGCGCTTCATCGGATTGGCATTCATTCGCCTTATCACATTCGCGCTACCAACGATCAGGCCGGCCTGCGGCCCGCCCAGCAGCTTGTCGCCGGAGAACGTGACCAGGTCGGCGCCGGCGGCGAGCGACTCCTGTGGGGTCGGTTCGTGCGGCAGGCCCCAGGCGGCAAGGTCCACCAGGCTGCCGCTGCCAAGATCCTCGACGAGCGGCAGACCGGCCGCGTGGGCGATGCCGGCGAGTTCCGCGGTCCCCACCGCCGCGGTGAAGCCGGTGATGGCGTAGTTGGACGGATGCACTCGCATCAGCAGCGCGGTCTCCGGCCCGATCGCCGCCTGGTAGTCGCGCGCGTGGGTCCGGTTGGTGGTGCCGACCTCGCGCAACACGGCACCGGCGCGGGCCATGATGTCGGGAATGCGGAAGGCGCCGCCGATTTCGATCAATTCCCCCCGGGAAACCGGAACCTGCTTGCCCAGGGCGAGCGTGTTGAGCACCAGCAGTACGGCGGCGGCATTGTTGTTGACGACGGTGGCCGCCTCGGCGCCGGTGATCTGGCAGAGCAACGGGGCGATGTGGGCGTCGCGCTCGCCGCGGCGGCCGGTGGCGAGGTCGAACTCCAGCGTGGTGGCCGAACGCAGCGCCTCCGCCGCGGCTTCGGCGGCTTCCGGCGGCAGCGCCGCGCGGCCGAGATTGGTGTGCAGCACCGTGCCGGTGAGATTGAACACCGGGCGCTGGCTGGCGGCGAACTGCCGGGCCAGCGCATCGGCGGCCGCATCCAGGATGCCGGCCGCCGGCGCGGGGAAGGCGCGGGCGGTGCGGCGGGCGGTCAGCGCGGCGCGCAGCGCGGCGGCGGTCGCGTGGCGGCCGAAGCGCCCCAGCAGCACGGCGGCTTCCGGCGACCGCAGCAGGGCGTCGAGCGAGGGCAGCGGGCTGCGGGCGGCTGGAGCTTGCATGACCCGCGCATCGTAAGCCGGGGGCGGGGCCGGGCAACCCGGTTGCGCCCCTTGCGCATCAAGAGAAGCCAGTGTGACGCAAACTCCTCGCCCTCGCCTTGTGGGAGCGGTTGGGAGAAGGGGAGGACGCGTACCGGGCAACGGCTCTGTCGTCGGCCGCACAAAGGCCGGCAAGGCCGGCCGCAGCACGATCTGCAAAGCGGAATCGCCGGCCGCTACCTTGGTCCAGAGAAATAACCAAGCTCAGGCCGAAACCTTAGGACGTAACCGGGGGCGACCGGTACGTCGATTGACAAGCCCGCTGTCGCCGTGGCTCAGGATGTCCCGAAGGCCCGATTCAGTCTCGGAAGGTGTCTCACGATGCGCCTCCTGGTTGTCGAAGACAACTCCAGGCTCTCGGTTCTGCTCGCCGACCTCCTCACCGGCGGCGGCTTTGCCGTTGATGCGGTCATGACCGCCGAGGACGCGGAAGCGGCTCTCGACATCGTCGAATATGACGCCATGCTGCTCGATCTGGCGCTGCCGGACGGCGACGGATTCCATGTCCTCCAGGCGTTGCGCCGCAAGGGGCGCAGCACCCCCGTGCTGGTCATTACCGCCCGTGGCGACGTCGTGGATCGCGTGCGCACGCTGAACGCGGGCGCGGATGACTACCTGGTCAAGCCGTTTTCGATGGAGGAACTTCTGGCGCGGACACGGGCGTTGCTGCGCCGGCCGCCGGAGAGCATTGCAACGGTCCTGGTCGCCGGAAACGTCGCGCTCGATCCGACGCAGCTTGCCGCGACCGTCGATGGCAAGCCACTGGACCTCCCTCGGCGCGAATTCAGCGTGCTGCACGCCTTGCTCCTCAAGCGCGGCCGCGTGCTTCGGCGCGAGCAGCTCGAACGGTCGATCTACGCGTTCGACGACGAGGTCACCCCGAACGCGATCGAAGCGGCCGTATCCCGACTGCGCAGGCACCTGCAAGCGGCCGGCGCGACGATCACGATCACGTCGATGCGCGGCATCGGCTACATCGTCGCGGGGTGCGAAACATGCTAAGCAGAGATTCGTGGCTTGGCCAACGGAACCACCGTGCGTTCGGCATTGAGTTCATCCACGGCCTGGTGGATTGCGCGGTCGAGTGCGTCAATGTCGGTGAAGGTCTGATGGGCGAGGTGAAAGGCCTTGAGATCGT
>DATLQW010000128.1:0-24057 GCA_035535035.1 Acetobacteraceae bacterium | reverse complement strand
GTCGCGTGTCGCTGCGCTCGACCGCGCCGTGGCCGGCATCCAGAGCCGGCTCTATCGCCTGACCTCGCTCGCCGCCAACGATCCCACGAGCGCCCGGGCGGTCGGCGCCGAACTCACCGTCGAGCTCGGGCGAATTCCCCGCCTCCTCGAGGAGCTAGCCGGAGGCGACGACGAGGTACAGGAGCGCCCGCTCGTGCAAACCCTCGCGAAGACCGTCAACGACTATTCGCAAGCCGTGCGGCAAGTCATCGATACCGCGGGCGACACCTCCCACGCGATGACCTTCATCAATGTCGTCCACAACCTGTACCAGGATTACGACGCCCAGTCGGAAGAGCTCGTCGCCATCGTCAAGGGCCACAAGACGACGCTCGTCCAGGAGTTGCAGGGCGAAACCCATTCCGCGCAGCTCGTCTTCATCTGGGTCACCGCCGCCGCGGCCATGTCGGCGCTCGGCGCGACCTTCGGGTTCGGCCACATGTTCGCCCGTCCGGTCGTTCATATGACAGCGACGATGCGGCGCCTTGCCGCCGGGGATCTCACCGTCGAAACCGGGGAGCTTGGCCGCAAGGACGAGATCGGCGCGATGGACGACGCGCTGCGCATCTTCAAGGACACCGCCGCCGCAGCCGCAGAGCTTGCGGCGGAGCGCGACCGCGAGCGCCAGAACCAGATCGAGCGCGGCCAGCGTCTCGCCGATCTCGCCGGCAAATTCGATCGCGAGGTGACGGGCGCGCTCGACACCGTGGCGAGCGCCGCGTCGCAGCTTCAATCGACGGCGACCGGCATGGCCTCGACGGCGGAGCAGACGAGCCGCCAATCGACCGCCGCCACCAGCGCCTCCGAGCTCGCCGCCAGCAACGTCAACACCGTCGCCAGCGCGACCGAGGAGCTCGCCGCCTCGGTGTCCGAGATCGGCCGCCAGGTCATTCTCTCGACCCACGTTGCCGACAAGGCCGTCGCCGCGGCCGAGCGCACCAACCGCACCGTCAAAGGCCTCGCCGACGCCTCGCAAAAAATCGGCCAGGTGGTCGAGCTCATCAGCTCCATTGCGGGCCAGACCAATCTCCTCGCCCTCAACGCCACCATCGAAGCGGCGCGCGCCGGCGAGGCGGGCAAGGGCTTCGCGGTGGTCGCGGCCGAGGTCAAGGGCCTGGCCGGCCAGACCGCCAAGGCGACAGCGGAGATCGACGGTCAGATCGCCGCGATCCGGAGCGCCACCGGCGATGCCGTCACGGCGATTCACGGCATCGCCAAAACAATCGAGGAGATCAACCAGATCGCCACCGCGATAGCCGCGGCGGTCGAGGAGCAAGGCTCCGCGACGCAGGAGATCACGCGGAACGTGATGCAGGCTGCGCAAGGCACGCAGGAGGTGACAAGCAACATCTCGAGCGTCAAGGACGCCGCCACCAGCACGGGTGCGGCGGCGAGCCAGGTGCTGAGCGCTGCCGGCGACCTTTCCCGCCAGTCGGAGCATCTGACGGGCGAGGTCAACGGCTTCCTCGCCGACCTCAAGGCGGCCTGAATCGAGATAACGCGGGAGCGACCCGGAAACCGGTACCATCCGTCCGACGCTGCTGCCGCGCTGGCTGCCGGTGACGCCGGCCGGCGAGGGATTCGCGCGCGGGAGCGCAGGACGAGGGCCGTAGCCACTTGCACGCGATGGAGTCACTGCCGATGCAGGCAATGGTCCATTTAATGAGCGCGCACGGTTGGCCTCTGGCGCGCGATGTTGACAACTGAGAGGCGGATGCAGGCGGTTTTCGGGCCAGGGCGCGTCGCCGCTTTTGTGGCCTCGGTGCAATTTCGGATTGATATCGCCGGTCGCCATGCCGACGCATTGCGTGCGCCTCCCAGCAGGATGGACCGTCAGCCGCCGCAGCCACTGCCCCGGGGTTGCCCTTTCACGCTGGATGAATTGTTGAGCGAGCAACCGTAGTTCGACGCGGCAGCGACCTGCCGGCGGCTTGACCGACTACCTTTCCCGCCCATAGCGTCCTTCCAGCCAATCAAGAACCGACCGCGAGGGAGCAGCCCGATGTCGTGCACCATTACGCCCCTGACCGAACATACCGGCGCCGAAGTCCACGGCGTCGATCTGCGCGAGCCGATCGACGACGCCACACATGCCGCGTTGAACCGCGCCTTCATCGACCGCCACGTGCTGGTGATCCGCGACCAGGATTTTTCCCCCGAGCAATTCAAGCGCGCGGCGCAGGTGTTCGGCGCGTTGCAGCAGCACGACAAGAAGCAGCACCACGTGCCCGGGCATCCAGACGTTTACTACGTCTCCAACGACGAGTTCCTGAACGGCAAGCGCGTCATTCCGGGCGAGACCTTCCACACCGACCACTCCAACCACCCGGCGCCGCCCAAGGCCACCACGCTGTTCGCCGTGCAGTTGCCCTCGCGCGGCGGCGACACGCAATACGTCAACATGCACCGTGCCTATGACGAACTGCCCGAGGCGACCAAACAGCGGATCGACGGCCTGCGGGCGGTGCATGTCTATCTCAGCAAGTACAGCCCGCGCGCGCTCGGCCCGATCGACGAGAGCAGCCTGCGGAACGTTCCGCCACCGGGCATCCATCCGCTGGTGCACACACACCGCGACAACGGCCGCAAGGCGCTGTATCTGAATCCCGTCCGCATCGAATCCGTCAGCGGCATGGAGGACGCGGACGCGCTGGCGCTGATCGGCGAATTGATGCAGCACGCGACACAGCAGAAATACGAATACCGGCACCAGTGGCGGCCCGGCGACATGGTGATCTGGGACAACCGCAGCGTCATGCACCAGGCCAACCCGGACTACGACATGGCCGAGCGCCGCTATCTCTATCGCCTGATGCTGCAAGGCGCGACGCTGGTGTGAGACCAGGCACCTGCTGTCATTGCCTCCTGCCTCCCGCAACCGGCGTGGTTTCATCCATGGCCGATGGTCACCTCGCAATCACAGCAGGCGTCACTCAATCAGCCTCGCACATGGCACGCCGTCCAGTGCCCCGGTGCGCTCTGCCGCAGTTGCGGCACCTCGGTGGAACAGCGCGGCTCGGCGAGCGGACAGCGCGGGTGAAAGTGGCAGCCTGACGGTGGGTGGATCGGATTCGGCACCTCGCCTTGCAGCACGATACGGCGGCGCTTCACAAGCGGATCGGGGATCGGCACCGCCGACAGCAGTGCTTCGGTGTAGGGGTGGCGCGGATCGTCGTACAGCGCGTCGGCCGGTGCGATCTCCACCACGCGGCCGAGATACATCACCGCCACGCGGTCGCTGATATGTTCCACCACCGACAGATCATGGGCGATGAACAGATAGGTCAGGCCCAGCCGCTCCTGCAGGTCCTCCAGCAGATTGATCACTTGCGCCTGGATCGAAACGTCCAGCGCGGACACCGGCTCGTCGCAGACGATCATCCTGGGTTGCACCGCCAATGCGCGCGCGATGCCGATGCGCTGGCGCTGGCCACCGGAGAATTCGTGCGGAAAGCGGTGCAGGTGGCTCGATTGCAGCCCCACCGTTTCGAGCAATTGCACCACTTGGTCCTCAAGCTCGCGGCGGTTCCCCGCCAGGCGATGGATGATCAGCGCCTCGCCGATGATGCCGCGCACGGTGTGGCGCGGATTCAGCGAGGCGAACGGGTCCTGGAAAATGATCTGCATGTCGCGGCGCAGGCCGCGCAATTCCTCGCCCTCGAGAGTCGTCACGTCGCGGCCCTGGAACCAGATCTCGCCCGAGCTCGGCTCGATCAGGCGAAGGATGCAGCGGCCGGTGGTCGATTTGCCGCAGCCGGACTCGCCGACCAGGCCGAGCGTTTCGCCGGCTTCAATCTCGAAGCTGACCCCGTCCACCGCATGCACCGCGGACGCATCCCGGCCGAACAGGCCGCCTTTCAGGGGAAAATCCTTGCGCAGCGCGCGCACCGACAGCAGGGGCGGCTGGTCGCTCACAGGATGCAGGCCGATTTGTGGCCGGCGGCGATCTCGCGCAACGGCGGCGGCTCGTTGCGGCAGGCATCGCGTACGAACGCGCAGCGGTCGGCGAAGCGGCAGCCCGGCGGCGGGTTCAGCAGGCTCGGCACCGTGCCGGGAATCTGGTTGAGCCGCGTGCGTCCGGCCGTTCGCTTGTCCAGGCGCGGAATCGAGCGGATCAGGCCCTGCGTGTAGGGATGGTGCGGATGGGCGAACAGCTCCTCCACCGTCGCCTGTTCCACCACCTTGCCGGCATACATCACCACGACGCGCTGCGCGGTCTCCGCCACCACGCCCATCGCGTGGGTGATCAGCATCACCGACATGCCGAAGCGCGACTTCATGTCGAGCAGGAGATCGAGGATCTGTGCCTGGATGGTGACGTCGAGCGCGGTGGTCGGCTCGTCGGCGATCAGCAATTGCGGCCGGCAGGCGAGCGCCATGGCGATCATCACGCGCTGGCGCATCCCGCCGGAGAACTGGTGCGGGTAGTCATTCACCCGCTGCTCCGGTTTGGAAATCTGCACCAGCCGCAGCATGTCCACCGCGGCGGCGGTCGCCGCCTTGCGCGACAGGTTCTGATGTGCCCGCAGCGACTCGCCGATCTGGTCGCCGACGCTATAGACCGGGTTGAGCGACGTCATGGGTTCCTGGAACACCATGGCGATCTCGCGGGCGCGGATGCTGTCCATTTCCGCCGGCGGCAGAGGGATGAGATCGCGGCCGCGCCAGATGATTTCACCCGCTTCAAAGCGGCCGGGCGGCATGTCGATCAGCTTTAGCACGCTGCGCGCGGTGACGGTCTTGCCGCAGCCCGACTCGCCGACCACCGCCAGCGTCTCGCCGCGATCCACCGTGAGGTCAACGCCATCCACGGCGCGCACCATGCCGTCATCGGTGTGGAACCAGGTCTTTAGATTACGAATTTCCAGCAGGGGTTCGCCAGGCTTGCCTCTCGCGTCTTCGGCGGAAGAGCCCAAGGGTGAGGGGATCGCCAGCCGCGCCGCGCGTGCCGCGGCACCCTCGCCCTCGGCGCTGCGGACCTCGACCTCTCCTGCAAGCGGGAGAGGTGCGTGGGAGCCGCTTCCATTCATCGCGACACCCCCTAGATCACGCGGCGCGGATCGAGCGCGTCGCGCAGTCCGTCGCCGATGAAGTTGATCGACAGCACGGCGAGGAAGATGGCCATCCCCGGAAACAGCGCCCAGTGCGGCGCGATCTGGAGATAGTCCTCGGAATCGTAGAGCATGCGGCCCCAACTTGGCACGTCGAGCGGAAACCCAAGCCCCAGGAACGACAGCGTCGATTCCAGGATGATGGCGTTGGCCACCTCGATGGTGCCCGCGACGATCACCGGCCCCAGTGCGTTGGGCAGGATGTGCCGCACCACCAGGCGCATACGGGAAGCGCCGAGCGCGCGTGCGGCCTCGACGAACTCCTTCTCTCGCAACGACAGGAACTGCGCGCGCACCAGCCGCGCCAGCGGCATCCAGCGCAGCCCGCCGATGACCACCACGATCAGCACGAACACACCGCCCAACTCGCCCAGCATGGACCGCAGCGCGGGACGGAACAGGTAGATCAGCAGCAGCAGCAGCGGGATCTGGGGCAGCGCCAGGAACACGTCGGTAATCCACATCACCGCCGCATCGATGCGGCCGCTCGCCATGCCGGCGATCGCGCCGATTGCCACGCCCACGCCCACCGCGACGAACATCGCCGCCACGCCAACCGCCAGCGATATCTTGCCGCCGTAGATCAGCCGCGCGAGCAAATCCTGGCCGAGACTGTCGGTGCCGCAGGGATGCGCCCAGGACGGCCCTTGCAGCATGGCAGAGAAATCGATCGCATCGATCGGCACGCGCCAGATCAGCGGCCCGGCAATGACGCCGAACACCAACGCGCCGAGCACCGCCAGGCTGACCACCGCGAGACGGTGCTTGCGGAAGCGCCGCCACGCCTCACGGCTCGGCGACAGCGACGCCGTGGCGCGCGCCGCCGCGGCAGCAGCCGGGCCAACCGCCTCAACGGTAGGCGATGCGGGGATCGAGCCAGACATACAGCAGATCCGCGATCAGGTTGAACAGGACGACGAGGCAGGCGTAAACGAAGGTGACACCCATCACCACCGGTGTGTCGTTGTTGAGCACCGAGGCGATCAACAGCGAGCCGATGCCGGGAACCCGGAAGATTTGCTCGGTGATGATGGTGCCGCCGAAGATGATCGGCAGTTGCACGGCCACCAGCGTCACCACCGGTATCAGCCCGTTGCGCACCACGTGCCGGAGCATCACCCGGCGCGCGCCGATCCCCTTGGAACGCGCCGTGGTCACGTAGTCCAGCCGGATGACGTCCAGCATGGAGGAACGCACGTAACGCACCAGCGAAGCACCCAGGGCGAGGCCCAGCACCAGGACCGGCATGATGCTTTGCCTGATCTCCGCCCACCACCAGGCCAGGCCGGTGACCTGCAGGTCGGAGCGGAACACGAACGGCAGCCAGTTGAGCTTGATGCTGAACAGCACGATCATCAGCAGGCCGGTAAAGAAGGTCGGCAGCGAAAAGCCGATGAAGGCCAGGGTGTTGGCGACCTGGTCGAACAGCGAGTACGGGCGGGCGGCGGCGAGCACGCCGACCGGTACGGCGACCAGGATCGCCAGCAGCTCCGAGCACCCAAACAGTGCGAGGCTGACGGGCAGCCGCTGCATGATGAGCGTCTCGACGTTCTCCTGGCTGGCAAAGGAGAAGCCCCAGTCGCCCTGCAGCATGGCGAGAAGCCAATGGAGGTAACGCTGCCAGACCGGATCATCCAGTCCGAACTTCGCCCGCAGCGCGGCCTGCACGGCGGGCGGCACGTTGGGGTTGGTGGTCAGTTCGCCCAGCGGATCGCCCGGGGCGAGCGCCAGGATGGTGTACAGAATAATGCTGATCGCCAGCAGGCTGGGGATCGCCAGCAGCAGCCTGCGGACCAGGTAAGCGCGGGACATTCACCGCGCTCGCAGGTCAAAGGGGGGAGACTGCACGCCCTCCCCTTGAGGGAGGGGGTTGGGGGGAGGGGTCGGCGGGAGACTCACACCAACCGACCCCTCCCCCCAACCCCCTCCCTCAAGGGGTGCGGTCTTCTCAGCATCCCATTTATGCTGATGCGTATGGGGATCGATCCTGCAAAGCGATCCCCCGCGCCAGGAGCCGCGGCGGCTCGCCAGGCGGGGATTGCCGCGTCGCGGGGCTCCTCGCAACGACGGGCGTCCGGACTAGGCGCTCGCGTCCTTGTACCAATCCGCCAGATCGGACGTGTCATTGTCCCATCCGGTCAGCGACGCGTGCAGGTTCTTCACCACGGCGGAGACGCCGTA
The DNA here is from genome assembly GCA_035535035.1 of Acetobacteraceae bacterium. Lineage (GTDB taxonomy): Bacteria > Pseudomonadota > Alphaproteobacteria > Acetobacterales > Acetobacteraceae > JASHVB01. The sequence goes on along the minus strand of DATLQW010000128.1, from coordinate 16,726 downwards.
GCGGAAGATCACCGGAATCACCACGACGTCGTTCACCACCATGTCGTTGCACTGGATCAGCAACGCGGCACGCTTCACCGGATCGAGTTCCGATTCGGATGCGTGCCAGATCTTGTCGTACTGCGGGTTGCGCCAGCGGGTGATGTTGCGCCCCGCCCATTTGTTCGCCTTGGTGGCCACCTGGTCGGAGAGGAAGGATTGCATCCACCACCCCGGGTCCGGCCGCCCCGGTTGCGTCGTGTACATCTGCAGATCGGCGTAGAACTTCGTATAGGTATCGGGATTGCCCACATCGGAGGAGAAGTACACCGACGCGAGGACCGCCTTGACCTGGATGCCGATGCCGGCCTGCGCGCAAGCGTGTTTGACGATTTCCTGGGTCTGCTGGCGCGGCTGGTTGATCGAGGTCTGGAACACGTATTTCAGTTTCTTGCCGCCCTTGGCGCGGATGCCGTCGGATCCAGGCTTCCAGCCTGCCTTGTCGAGCAGCGCTTTCGCTTTGGCGATGTTGAATTCCCATGTCGTGTCCTTGGACACGAACTGCGACGGGCCGTTGATGTAGTTCCCGGTTGTCGTGCCGGTGCGGCCGTAGATGTATTTCTCCACCGAGCCGCGATCGATCAGCATCTTCAACGCCTGGCGCACCGCCGGGTCGCTGAGCGTCGGATGCACCGTCTTGATGCTGGAGCGCTCGCCGTCCACCATTTTGTTGGGATCGGTGCTGTTGAGCTGGATATGCTCGATGCTGGAGCCGTAGGTGAGCTGGATGCGGCCTTTGCCGCCCGCCTCGAATTGCTTCAGGACGGTATCCTCGACCTGCAGGTTCCAGGCGTAGTCGTACTCGCCGGTCTGCAGCACGGCGCGCGCGGCCGAGGCTGCCTCGCCGCCGCCTTTCATCTCCACCGCGTCGAAATACGGCCGATTCGGCTCGTGGTAGCCGGTGTTGATCACGCCCGCGACCAGGTCGCCCGGGTGGAATTCCTTGAACTTGTATGCGCCGGTTCCCACCGGGGCGAGGTTGGCGGGGGCCTGACGCGACTTCGCCCCGATATACGGCTCGAACACGTGCTTGGGGATGAGCATGCCGTAGGCGCCGACGAAGGGGTTGGCCCAGAACGGCGTCGGCTTGTCGAACACCACCCGCACGGTGTGGTCGTCGATCTTCTCGACCTTGATGTTGTTGTAGATTCCGCTGGTCACCGCGGCGGTGGCCGGATCGCTGGCGAATTTCCAGTTGAACACGACGTCGTCGGCGGTGAAAGGCTGGCCGTCGTGCCACTGCACGCCCGGCTTGAGCTTCCAGACCACGGACTTGCCGTCCGCGGCCAGTCCGCCGTTGGCGCGGCTCGGGATTTCGGCGGCCAGCTTGGGAGTGAGATTGGCATCCGCGTCCCAGACGGCGAGCGGTTCGTAGAACAGATACGACGCGTCCTGGTCCTTGGTGCCGACGGCGAAGTGCGGATTGAGCAGGGTGGGGCCTTGCCACCATAGCAGTTTCAGCGTGCCGCCGCCGCCGCGGCGGGTCGGCTTGTAGCTGGAGGTCGGCTGCGCCATCGCCACGCCGCCCATGGCGAGCAATTGCGTCGCCATCGGCGCGGTCAGGCCCACCGCCGCCATCCGCCCGATGAAGCCACGACGCGACAGGCGGCCGTGCTTCACGCTATCGATCATTCCCTGTAGGTCACGCATGCCCATTTTAGTCTCCCGCACCGGTACCGTCGGCGCCTCGTTTCAACGGGCGCCGCGTGAAGGTCCCCAGGTAGTCACAGCAACAGACCTACGCCCTGGGGTCAAGCCTCATCCGCGGTCTTTCGTGGCAGGCCGTGCGGAAAAGCGCAACGCGGTCGGCCGGTCGCCCGCGAACCGCACCGCGCCTTTCCGCCCATGACCGCGCGCGGCATCACGCTACCGCGCGATATGCCGCGCGCAGCGGCCACAGCGCCGCGATCGCCAATGGCGCCGTCAACACGCCGGCAGCGACCAGGCGGCGCGGACCGAAGCGATCCACCCGCCGGCCCGGGAACGGCGAGAAGAACGTCCGCGGCACGATCAGCCGCGAGAACGTCACCTGCATCGCGGCCGGACCGGCACCCGGCGCGGTTCCGCGCGAACCGGTGAACAGCGGCCAGGCATATCACGGGCTGGAGATCGCCATCATGCAGACCAACCCAGGCAGGAGCTGGATCCAGCGCGTGCCGGAACTGGACAGATCGATCGGCCGGCTGGCCAGGGATGGCTCACGATGGGTCCCCTTCGACGTGACGGGCGCATTGGGGGAAGCAAGCCACGGGCCAGCGGCAGGAAGTCGATGCACCAACCGGCGCGGCGGCAAAGCGGCGCGCATTTCGCGTTGCCGCCGGTGCAATGCGCTGCGATTTTCGAGAGCCAGGACTTCATCGAGGCTCGCGGCGCGTTCATGGAAAAGCGGCGGCCGGTGTTCCGCGAGGCGTGACAGCAGGAAGCAGCAAGTTCGCCACAAGGCACAAAGATAGCCGGACGACTGCATCGTCGTGCCTTGCTGCCCTTGGCAGGTCTGCTCCGCGTCTGCATCTCGACGTCATGCCGCTCGATCTCCAGCAGCGGTGCCAGCCCGATCGTGCCATGCACGATTTCCTGCACCGCGCACGCATCGATTCCAGCCGGCTCGTTCCGCCCGAATCGCCGCGCGGCGCGCGGCGGAGCGGCAATTTGGCAATCCGCGCCAACAGCGGCAATCTCCCGCCTCCGCACGAGTGGAGACCAGTATCGATGAGCCAGTCCCGCCATGCCGGCCGGCATTTCCTGCAGATCCCCGGCCCGACCAACGTGCCGGACCGCGTGCTGCGAGCGATCGACAGTCCCACCATCGACCATCGCGGTCCGGAATTCGGCGTCATGGGCCGCGAGCTGCTGGAAAACCTGAAGGCGATCTTCCAGACCGCCGGGCCGGTCATCATCTACCCCGCCTCCGGCACCGGCGCCTGGGAAGCCGCGCTGGTCAACACGCTGTCGCCCGGCGACACGGTGCTGATGTGCCGCACCGGCTGGTTCGCAACACTGTGGAAGGAGATGGCGGAGCGGCTGCAGCTCAATCCGGTGTTCATCGACACCGACTGGCGGCGCGGCGCCGACGTGGCCGCGCTCGGCGCCGCGCTGGCGGATGACCGCGCGTACCGCATCAAGGCGGTCTGCGTCGTGCACAACGAAACCTCCACCGGTTGCACCAGCCGCATCGACGAGGTGCGCGCGGCGATGGATGCCGCGAAGCATCCGGCGCTGCTGCTGGTGGATACGATCTCGTCGCTCGCCTCGATGGACTACCGGCACGAGGAATGGGGCGTCGATGTCACCGTGGCGGGGTCGCAAAAGGGGCTGATGCTGCCGCCGGGCCTGTCGTTCAACGCGGTCAGCGAAAAGGCGCTGAAGGCGGCGGAGGGGGCAAAATTGCCGCGCAGCTACTGGGACTGGCGGCCGATGCTGGAGGCGAACAAGACCGGCTATTTCCCCTACACCCCCGGCACCAACCTGCTGTTCGGCCTGAACGAGGCGGTGAAGCTGCTGCGCGAGGAGGGCCTGGCCAACGTGTTCGCCCGCCACGACCGCCATGCGGAGGCGACGCGCCGCGCGGTGCGGAGCTGGGGGCTGGAGGTGCAATGCGCCGAGCCACGGCACTACTCGTCCTCGCTGACCGCGGTGCGCGTGCCGGAGGGCCACAGCGCCGATGCGCTGCGCGCGACGATCCTGGAGAAATACAACATGAGCCTGGGCAACGGACTCGGGATTCTGAAGGATCGCGTTTTCCGCATCGGCCATCTGGGTGATTTCGGCGATCTGCAGTTGATCGGCACGCTGGGTGGGGTGGAAATGGGGCTGCGGGTTGCGGGTGTGCCGCACAAGCCGGGCGGCGTGCAGGCGGCGATCGACCATTTGGCGGGGAATGCGTGATCCCATATAGGGCATGACGAGCGGACCAAGGCGGGCGGCGCATGTTGGACAGTCGGAAACAGGCCGGGGAGGAGGCAACGATCCCGCGGATCGTCGATGACATGCGATGGCCGGAGGACATGAAGGGCTACGACGTCGAATTCGGTTCGGACTGGGAGGGCGATCCGGCGGTCCGGGTATGGTTCCTGATCGATGATGACCTTCGGCCGTCGGACGAGAAGCTGCAACGGGTGGGCCGCTTCAAGGATGCGGTCACCCGGGCGCTGCTCGATGCCGAGTTGTCACACTGGCCCTTCGTCAGGCTGCGTGCCCCCCATCCGTCGCAGGCCTGATGCGGCGCCATGGCGCCGCATCACGATCTGCTGGAGCAGGCGAGGCACCTTGCCAAACGCGAGCCGACCCGGCCACATCCGGCCAGCCTGCGGCGTGCTGTTTCGGCGTCGTATTACGCTCTGTTTCACTTCCTTGTCGCGAAAGGCGCGCGCTTGATCGCTCCGGCACGGCCCGACGGTCTCCGCGCGCAGGTGGGACGGGCGTTCGTGCATACAGACATGAAGGCGCTGTGCCGCCAGTTTGCCGGCCGTACCGGGTCGTCGGACCATGTGCGGCCCCTGCTGACGCAGCCGCTCGACCCGGGGCTGATCTTGATCGCGACCAGGTTCCTTGAGCTGCAGGAGGAACGTCATGCTGCGGATTACGGCATGAGTCAGAACTTCACGCGGTTCGCAGTGCTCAATATGACAGACGATGTCCAAAGGGCGTTCGACAACTGGGCGAAGATCAGATCCACCCCCAACACCGCCGTCTTCCTGACCGCCCTGCTCTTGAACCGGCAATGGAGCCACGCGTAACAAACCCATCTACCTCAAGGAGGAACCCGCCATGATCGAAGTCTGGAGCTGGCCCACCCCGAATGGTCACAAAGTACACATCGCGCTGGAGGAGTTGGAACTCCCCTATAAGATCATCCCGATCAACATCGGCAAGGGCGACCAGTTCAAGCCGGAATTCCTGGCCATCACGCCCAACCACCGCATCCCGGCGATCGTCGATCTTGACGGCCCCGGCGGCAAGAAGCTGAAATTGTTCGAATCCGCCGCGATCATGATCTACCTGTCGGAAAAGACCGGCGGCAAGCTGATCCCCAAGGACCCCGCCGGCCGCTACAAATGCCTGGAATGGATGATGTTCCAGATGGGCGGCGTCGGCCCGATGTTCGGCCAGTACAACCACTTCGCCAACTATGCGGTCGATAAGATCCCCTATGCCATCGAGCGCTACACCAACGAGGTGGCGCGGCTGCACCGCGTCCTCGACAAGCGGCTGGGCGAGGTCACGTGGCTTGCCGGCGACGAGTACAGCATGGCCGACATCATCACGTTCCCCTGGATCCGCAACGCCGAGCGCCGCAACGTCAACCTGGACGACTATCCGAACGTGAAGCGGTGGCACGATGCGGTCGCCGCGCGTCCTGCCGTGCAGCGCGGCGTCGCCGTGCTGGCGGACAACCAGCGCCGCGGTTCGATAACCGACGCCGAGCGTGAGGTGATGTTCGGCAAGACGCAGTTCGCGTCGCGCTGACCGCAGGCCGCCGGCGGCAGTGTCAGGTTCGGCGCGGGCAGCGACCGAACCTGACGCGCCGGCCGTCAGCTTGTCGGCGGCGTTTCCAGCGCCGCTGCGATCCGCGTGCCGTTCGGGCTGCCAAGGCCGGTGCAGGCGTCCCAGCCGGCGGCGGCGGCAAAGTCGCCGTTGTTGCCCCGGCTGATGTCGTGCATCGCGGCCGGCGCGCGGTAGAGCGACGGATTGATGAACCCGGCGGAACCGCCTTTCGCGGCGTTGATCCGCGCGATCAGCCCCGCCCACAGCGGTGCGACCGCGCTGGTGCCACCGATCACCGTGTCGGCGCCATCGATCCGCACGTTATAGCCGGTGTCAGGATCGGCATTGCCGCTCACGTCCGGCACGCCCCGCATGGTCAGCGGTCCGGCATGGCCGGCCTTGACCACGGTCAGTCCAGCCTGCCAGGCCGGCAACGGGAAGAAGCCGCTCACCCCGCCGCCGCCGGCGCCGCCTTTTGCGCCGTCGTTCCACACCGCTTCGCCGGAAATCGTGCCGTTGGCGGCCCGCAGGCTGGTCCCGCCGCAGGCCAGCACGTGCGGGCTGGAGGCCGGGAAGTCCACATGGTCCGCCCCGTCCTCCGCCCCGTCGCCCGAGCCGTTATCGCCCGCGGCAACACAGACGGTGATCCCCAACGCCGCGGCCGACTGCAGCGCATTGTCGAAGCAGGTCATCGCCTGCGTCGTCCAGAATGCCTCCGGACCGCCCCAACTGATCGAGATCACTGACGGCCGGTTGGTCGCGTCATGCGCCGCGGCGGTAATCGCGTCAAGAAATCCGGCGTCGGTATTCGGCGCGAAATACACTACGATCCTTGCCGCGGGGGCGATCGCCCCGACCACTTCGATATCCAGCATCACCTCCCCATCCGGCCCGTTCGCGTCGCCGGTCGCCAGGTTCATGCCGTGATCCACCGACACCGCGCTGACATTCGGCGTTGCGCTGATGCCAAGGCCGGCGAAATACGATTGCAGATCGGCGGTCCGGTAGCCGCCGCCCAGTTCGATGATGGCCACGCATTCGCCCTGCCCGTCGCCCGCGGGAAAACCATACAGCGCGGCGAGGCTGCCGGGGTCGAACGATGCCGCCGCACCGGCATTGGCGTGCCAGTGAAAATTACCGCGCGTCGCCCGGCCACGGAAATGCGGTCTCGCCACCGGCCGGTTATCGAGGCCCAGGACCGCATCGACCGCGTCCTTCAGCTCGTCGGGCAGATGCACCGGGCCGGTCCGGCCGCGATACGAGCCTCCCGCATGCTCGAATTGCCGCAGGTCCACACCGAATGCCCGGTTGAACGCGGCTACCGTGCCGGACAGCACCACCGTACGGCGTGCCGCGTTCTGCTCGACCACCGCCAGGCCATGCGCCGCGGCGAATTTCCCGACCGCGTCGATGTCCTCCTTGCGGGCGCCATAGTGCTGGGCGAAATCCGCCCGCTCGACGTGTGCCTCCGAACGGTCGCCGCTTGCCAGCTTCCGCACCTTCTCGCGCAGCGCATCCGCCGCGCCGCTGCGCAGGATGACGCTGACCTCAAGGCGCTCCGCGGGGTCGGCCCGCCCGATTGCCCGCGCTCCCGGCACCGGCTGCCGCTCGCTGCCCACCAACACATGTTGCGCCATGTCGAAATCCTCCAAACCAATCGGCGGCACGTGGCGGCCGCGCAAGCGGCACTGCCGCGACGTAAGAAAAACTAACTGAAAAAACTAACTATTCCGTTAACGCCGTGAACCGGCCCACCGCCCGCGGCCCATCAGCCAGCATCCCACCGCGGAGACCGCCAGTCCCGCCGCCGCCAGCGGCGCCAGCGTCTCCCCCAGCAGCGCCCAGGCCAGCAACGCCGCTGTCCCCGGCATCAGGTAGAAATTCGCCGTCGCCCGCGCCGCGGTGCCACGCCGCAGCAAGACGAAATACAGCACCATCCCACCCAGCGAGACGAACGCCGCGTTCCACGCCACTGCGGCGACCGCGCCCGCGGTCCAATCCGCATGCGGCGTTTCGAACGCCGCCATCGCCGCCAGGCACGCCACCGCAGAGGCCAGGAACTGCACGGTGGTGCCCTCCAGCAGCGGAACGCCGCGACAGAACCGGCCGAAATACAGCGTGCCGCCGCACAGCGCGACCACGCCCAGCACGGTGAGCAGCAGCAGGTGCAGTTCGACCCGGCTGTCCAGTGCCGCCATCCCGACGATCAGCACCACGCCGGCGGCACCGAGCAGCAGCCCCAGCCACTGCGTCGGGCGCAGCCGCTCCCCCAGAACCGGCCAGGCCAGCACCGCCGTCAGCAGCGGGTTGAGGGTCTGGATCAGCGCGATCGGCGCCGCGGGCACGCGGGTCATCGCCTCGTGCGCGGTCATCAGCAGCACCGCGTTCATCAGCACGCCGGCCACCGCGCAATGCAGCCACACCTTGCGCAGCGGGCGCCACGACCGCCGCAGTGCCAGCATGACGACGACCAGCACCGCCGCGCAAACGCACATGCGCACCGCGACGAAAAGCAGCGGCGTGAGATGCCGCAGCCCGACCCGCGCGGCAATGAACGACGAACTCCACAGCAGCACGAAGCCGAAAGGCGCCAGCCGGTCCAGCATGAGCCATCCCACCTGTGGCGGATGGTTCTCCGCCTCAGCCCGGTGTGTAACGCCAGACGCTGGCGGGGGGGAAATTGAGCGGCGTCCAGGCCTCCCGGCGCGCCGCCAGCCCGTGGCGGCGCGCCGGCAACGGCGACGTGGCACAGTAGCTATAGTGCAAGAAGCCGCGTCCGGGCGCCACCGACTCGATCGCGTCGATGAACCGCCGTTGCTCGCGCAGCGGCAGCAACACCAGCGGGATGCCGCACACCACCGTGCCGATTCGCCCGAGGAATTCGGCCGGCACCAGCCGGGCAAGCGATCGGGCGTCGCCTTCGATCACCAGGGCGCCGGGCAGCGCCTGGCGCAGGTGCGCCGCCATCTCGGGCACGATTTCCACCACGATCAGCCGCTCGGCCGGGACGCCACCGGCGAGCAAGGCACGGGAGATCACCCCGGTGCCGGCGCCCAGTTCCAACACGGCCTCATCAGGGGCGCGGCTGGTGTGCCGCACAATACGGCGGCATAGGGCGGCGGACGAAGGTACCACGGAACCCATCTGCAGCGGATTAGCCATCCAGCGGCGAAAGAACATCGCCGGCCTGGCGACATCCGGCCGACTGTCATGCGTCTGCAATACTTTTGAAATACCTGAAACCCTGGCGAATCTTGTCATGACCTGGTCACAATCGGGTCTGGATGACTACTTCAAGTCCTCGCAACATTACCGGATAAAACCGGACTCCGGAAGCCCTTCCCGCGTTGCCCGGGTGGCTCGGCCAGCCGCCCGGACACCATTCGCTTCCGTGAACCGCAACGCTGCGTTAAGTTCTCCCGCGTTAATCTGTTGCCGCCGCGCCCGACAGCACAAGGCCAGGAAGACCGTCACCGATGACCGCCCGCATCCTGATCGTCGATGACGTGCCCGCCAACACCCGCCTGTTGGAGGCGAAGCTATCCGCCGAATATTACCAGGTGGCCAGCGTCAAGAACGGCTTCGACGCCCTCGCCACGGCCAAGGACTGGCAGCCGGACCTGATTCTGCTCGATGTCATGATGCCGGGCATGGACGGGTTCGAGTGCTGCCGCCTCCTGAAGGACGATCCCACCACGCTGCACATCCCCGTCGTCATGGTCACCGCGCTCGGCGAACCGGGCGAGCGGCTGCGGGGCCTGGACGCCGGCGCCGACGATTTCCTGACCAAACCGGTCGAGTACGAGACGCTGATGGCCCGGGTGAAAAGCCTGGTGCGGCTCAAGCGGTTGCTCGACGAGTGGCGCGCCCGCGGCCAGACCGCGCGGGCCCTCGGCCTGGCCACCGACCGCGTCGCCATCCCGTCCGTCGCCGGCGCGCGCGCCCTGGTGGTGGACGACTGGGACCTCAGCGCCCAGGCGATCCAGGATGCGCTCGCCCGAGAAGGCATCATTCCCGGCCGGGCACGCACCCAGGCCGAGGCGACCGTGCTTTCCGACGCCATTCCATTCGACCTGATCGTGCTCAGCCTGTCGCTCGCCGAGGAGGACCCGCTGAAGCTCGCCTCCGCGCTGCGCGCCGCCGACGCCACCCACGACGTTCCGCTGCTGCTGGTCGCCGAACCGGAGGAACGCGAGCGGCTGCTGCGCGGGTTCGATCTGGGCGCCAATGACTGGCTGCTGCTGCCGATTGACGAGAACGAACTGCGCGCCCGCGCCCGCAACCAGATCCGCCGCAAGTTCTACCAGGACCGGCTGCGCGCCGACATGGGCACGGCGCTGGAGCTGGCCATGACGGATCCGCTGACCGGCCTCTACAACCAGCGCTACCTGATGCGCCACCTGCACAACCTGCTGGAAGGCCCGCAGGCGCGCGAACTGTCACTGCTCATGATCGATGTGGATCATTTCAAGATGGTGAACGACGACTACGGCCACGCGGTGGGCGACCGCGCGTTATTCGCCATCGCCGAGACGTTGCGCGGCAACACGCGGGTGTTCGATTCGCTGGCGCGCTACGGCGGCGAGGAGTTCGTCGTCGTGATGCCGAGCACCGGCTGCGACGACGCCTCGATTGCCGCCGAGCGCCTGCGCGCTGCCGTCGAAGCGCTGGGCTTCGAGCCCGGCCCTGGTCAGCGCTGCCACCTGACCATCAGCGTCGGCATCGCCTGCACTCCGGACGCCGCGATGTCGCCCGAAGCATTGCTGCGCGCCGCCGACCTCGCGCTGTACGACGCGAAGCGAAGTGGCCGCAACCGGGTAGGGATGGCGTCCTACCCGGATCCGGTCACCTGATCTTGGCTTCCTTGAACGGCACGTGCTTGCGCACGACCGGATCGTACTTCTTCAGTTCCAGCTTGGTGGTCGTCGTCCGGGCGTTCTTCTTGGTGACATAGAAGAACCCGGTGTCGGCGCTGGACACGAGCTTGATCTGAACGGTGTTGGACTTCGCCATGGCCTGATACCTCGCAAGGCCGGCAACATGCGCATGCGGAGCCGATTGGTCAAGAACCCGCGACGCCCAAGCCGTCCGGTTAGGGACCGGCGCCGACAACCAAGGCTCTGCCGGCCGGGAAGACCCACCGGGAGTTTGCATGGCAGGGGCGGTGCGAACTTGCGCGCACCCTTCCCCGCAGCCCCCTCCCACATCGGGTGTGGGAGCGTATGGTGTCCGGTCAGCACCGAACCCCGAGGTCCGCCATGTCCCAACTCCCCCTCCGCCACGGCATCTTCCTGCCGCCGTTCCATCCGATGGAAGAAAACCCGACGCAGTGCATCGAGCGCGACCTGGAGCTGATGGGCTGGCTCGACCGGCTCGGCTTCCACGAAGCCTGGATCGGCGAACACCACTCGGCCGGGTGGGAGGTGATCAGCTCGCCCGAGCTGTTCATCGCGGTCGCCGCGGAGCGCACGCGGTCGATCCGCTTCGGCACCGGCGTCATCTCGCTGCCGTACCATAACCCGCTGATGGTCGCGAACCGCATCATCCAGCTCGACCACATGACGCGCGGCCGCATCATGTTCGGCGCCGGCCCGGGATTGCTCGCCTCCGACGCGCTGATGCTGGGCATCGATCCCAGCACGCAGCGCGACCGCATGGCCGAGGCGCTGGACGTTATTCTCCGGTTGTTCCGCGGCGAGATCGTCACCGAGCGGACCGAGTGGTTCACGTTGGTCGGCGCGCGGGCGCACCTGCTGCCGTACACCAGGCCGCATCCCGAAGTGGCGGTGGTCAGCGCGGTGACGCCGTCCGGCGGGCGGCTGGCCGGGAAATATGACCTCAGCATGATCTGCGTCGCCGCCACCAATCCGTTCGGCTTCGACGCGCTGGATGCGAACTGGAAGATCGCCGGCGACATCGCCGCGGAACACGGCCGCAGCATGGACCCGGCGCGGCTGCGCCTGGTCGGGCCGATGCACATCGCCGAGACGCGCGCCAAGGCTTACGAGAATTGCCGGTTCGGCTTCGAACGTTATCTCGGCTATCTGAACAACAACCAGCCGCGCTTCCTGCCGCCGGCGGGCGCCGATCCGGCGGAGTGGTTCGTGGAGCAAAAATTCGGCGTGATCGGCACGCCGGACGACGCCATCGCGCTGATCGAGCGGCTGCAAGCCAAGCAGGGCGCGTTCGGCGTGATGTTGCAGCAGGCGCACAACTGGGCGGACTGGGAGGCGACGAAACGCTCCTACGAGCTGTATTCCCGCTACGTCATGCCGCGCTTCTCCGGCGACAACCTGCCGCGCGTCGAGTCGTTCGACTGGTGCACCGCGCATCGCGATGAGCTGACGGAAAAGCGCTCGGCGGCGGCCCGGGCGATGTTCGACAAGCACGAGGCGGAGCAACGCGCCAGACAGGCCGCGGCGACGGCGCGTCCCGCCGCCGGACGCGAGGCGTGGTGAGTGAGTGGCGCGGGCTTGCGCGGGCAAGCCGGCCGCCACACTCTGCGCCGCCCAATTGGATAGGAGGAGCCGCGATGATTGCCGATCTGCGCATCTACACCTGCAAACCGAACAAGCTGGCGGAATGGGTCGCGATGTACAAGGAACTGGCCTGGCCGCTGCAACAGAAATATCTCGGCCGCTGTCTTGGCTGGTTCACCACGGTGGAAGGCGAGCTGAACACCGTGGTGCATATCTGGGGCTACGAGGACCAGGGCGACCGCGAGCGCCGGCGCAACGCCATGGCCGCCGATCCCGAATGGCAGAAGTTCCTGGCCGAGGGCTACAGGCGCGAACTGCTGCTGAAGCAGGAGAACCGCATCATGCGCCCGACGGATTTTTCCCCGGTGCAGTGAGCAATAAACCTCACCCGCGCCGCGCTCGGGTGAGGTCTTTTTCCATCGTTACCGATGTTGCATTCGCGTAGCCGGGATGCGCGGTCCGCTGCGTCTCGACGAAGCCGCACGTGGCGAACAGGCGCCGGTTGTCCGCCAGCACCAATCGCGTCGCCAGACGCAGGCGCGGCAGGCGCTTTTCCCGCGCCGCCGCCTCCGCGGCCGCCATCAACGCCCGGCCGATGCCGCGCCGGCGCCAGCCGGGCGCCACGGCCACGCGGCTCACCTGCAACCCGCCGTCCTGTTCCTCCCACAGCGCGGACCCGGTGAGAACGCCGCCCACCTCCGCCACGGCCCCACCGCCGCCGCGCTCCAGGTGTGTCGCCACGTCCGCCGCCGTCACCAGCAGCGCGGACATTGGCGGGTCGGTCGCCACTGGTTGCGCGGCGAATGCCACCCGGATCAGGGCCGCGACCGCATCCGCATCGGGGAGGATCATCGCTCGGAGCATGCCCCGGACAGTAGCCCCGCGCCCCGAGCGTGCCTATCTTGCGGCACATGTCGCAAACGCCTGCCTTCCTCGATCCCGCTCGCCCGCCGGTGCCCGACATCGTGGTACCGCGCGGCGTCACCCCGTTTTTCCTGCCCCGCCGCCCGGTGCGTGGCCGGTTGGTCCGGCTCGGCCCGCTCGCCGACGCGCTGCTGACCCGGCACGACAACCACCCGGTCGTCACGAGGCTGGCCGGCGAGGCCCTGGCGCTGGCCGCCGCGCTGTCCGGCGCGCTGAAATTCCGCGGCTCGTTCAGCCTGCAGGCCAAGGGCGACGGCCCGGTGCCGATGCTGCTGGCCGACTGCACCGATACCGGTGCACTGCGCGGCTATGCCCGTGCCAATGCCGACCGGCTGACCGCCCTGCTGGGAGCCACCCCGTCCCCTGCCGCCGATCAACTATTGGGCGGGGGCTACCTGGCCTTCACCGTGGACCAGGGGCCGGAGCAGAACCGCCATCAAGGCATTGTCACCATCGAAGGTGCCAACCTCGCCGAAATGGCACTGCATTATTTCCGCACCAGTGAGCAGATTGGCTGCATGGTGCATCTCGCTTGCGAACTCACCGATGCCGGTTGGCGCGCCGGTGCGCTGATCCTGGAAAAGGTTGCCGGCGCCGGCGGCGTCGATCCGACGCTCGACACTGACGCGCAGGAGGAGAGCTGGCGCACCGCCACCATCCTCGCTGCGACGCTGACCGACGCCGAACTGCTGGACGACGCGCTGTCTCCGGAGACTGTGCTGTACCGCCTGTTCCATACCGAGGGCGTCGCCGTCGATCGCTCCCGCGCCCTATCCTACGGCTGCCGCTGCTCGCGCGCACGGTTGTCCGGCATCCTGGAGACCTTCTCCATGGGGGACCTGGATCACATGGCGGTGGATGGCGACATCGTCATGACCTGCGAGTTTTGCAATTTCGATTTCCGTTTTACCCGCGACGAGGTGCATGGCGCGGCGGCCGCGCCAAAGGGCACCTGAACCTCACCCGGTCCGGAGCCAGTCCGCATGCATGCCATCCGCCTGACCCGACGCGCCTCCCTGCTGCTGCCGTTCCTGCTGGCGGCCTGCGGTGGGGAGGAGCGAGCGGATTTTCCGCCGTTGCGCTATAACTACCTGCCGCCGATCCGGCTGAACGTCGCCTCTGTCGGGATCGAGCAACGCTTCTACCCGTCCGGCATTGCGCCTGACATCACCGCGCTTGATCCGGTGCATCCGGTGGAGGCGTTGCGCGCCATGGCGGAGGACCGGCTGCAGGCGCTGGGAACCAGCGGGCAGGCGGTGTTCGGCATCACCAACGCCTCGCTGACCCGCCAGGACGACGTCATCACCTGCGCATTGGCGGTGGTGCTGGAGATCTATCCAACGCCGGGAATCCGGTCTGGCTTCGCCCAGGCCGTCGTGTCGCGGCAGCATACCGGGCACATCGACGACCTGCGCGACGTCCTGTACGACATCACCAAGGCGGCGATGGATGCGATGAACGTGGAGTTCGAATACCAGGTGCGCAACAATCTGCGGCCTTGGCTGCTTTCTGCCTCCGCCATGCCGCTGCCGGTGGAGCGACAACCGCTGGATACGGGCCCGAACGAGCCGCTGCCAGGAGCGCCGCCGATGCAGCCGCCGCCGGGAATGTCTCCGATGGCGCCGCCGCTGGGGATGCTGCCGGTACCACCGCCGCAGGGAACCCCACCGTCACAGTGAGCGCGCTTTTGGCGGCACGAGCAGTTGCCTTGCCGGGCGGGCGGGCCGAACGTCGCGGGTCACACATTCAAGCGGCACATGCGGTGACCGGCGCAGCCACCGGCCGCGACGACGGGTTGGCGCGGCCGGGCGCGATGCGACGCTGACCTCCGGGTCGGAGACGACCGGTGACAAGCGGTTCGCCGACCGGCGACGAATGGAAGATCCTGCACCTTTGGCAGCCAGGGCGAGCCGGGGGTCAATCGCCCAGGATTGCCGTCCCCCGGCCGCCGATCATCGCCAGCACTTCCCGTCGCGTGGACGCATCGTCGCGGAACGCGCCGAGCATGCGGCTGGTAACCATGGTCACGCCCGGCTTGTGCACGCCGCGCGTGGTCATGCACTGGTGCGCCGCCTCGATCACCACGGCGACGCCGCGCGGCTCCAGCACGTCCTGAATCGTGTTGGCGATCTGCGCGGTGAGCTTCTCCTGGATTTGGAAGCGTTTCGCGTACGCCTCCACGACGCGCGCCAGCTTGCTGATGCCGACGACACGGCGATGCGGCAGGTACGCCACGTGGGCACGACCGATGATCGGCACCATGTGGTGCTCGCAGTGGCTCTCCAGGCGGATGTCGCGCAGCAGCACGATCTCGTCGTAGCCGTCGGTTTCCTCGAAAGTGCGCTCCAGCAGCACCACCGGGTCGGTGGCGTAGCCCTCGAAGAACTCCTCGTACGACCGCACGACACGGGCTGGCGTATCGAGCAATCCCTCGCGCGTCGGATCGTCGCCGGCCCAGCGCAGCAGGGTGCGGACGGCGGCTTCCGCGTCCTCGCGCGTCGGGCGGTCCTTGGCGGAGATGGTTTCCGCGCTGGTGCGGCTGGGTTTCGGCGAGACGATGTTCACCGTTTGGCTCCTCCGGTGATTGGTGTGCCGCCGGTCGGGCCCGGCGGAAGCATTGGGCTGCCGGTCGATCCCGCTGGCCGGTTGGCGGCGCAAGCGGGAGCCGGCAGCCGGATATGGCGCATTGCCGCAGCCTCACAAGTCATTGGGTTGCCTCGGTCTAATGGACCCGACCGCTCTGGTGCGGGCTGTCCAGGCTGAACGCGGGGATGGGGACGTCGAAATTCTCTCCGGACGATGCCACCACCATGTGATAGGCGCCGGCCATGAAGCCCGACGGCGTGTCGAGCGGCGTGCCGGAGGTGTATTCGAAGCTCTCGCCCGGTTCGAGCACCGGCTGTTCGCCCACCACCCCGGCCCCATGAACGTGCTGAGTACGGCCGTGCGCATCGGTGATCTGCCAGGTGCGCCGCAAAAGCTGCACGGTCTCGCGGCCGTTGTTCTCGATCTTCACTCGGTAGGCCCAGACGAAATGGTTGTCGCCGGGATGCGACTGGTCGTCGAGATAGAACGAGCGTACCGAGATACGGACGCCGCGCGTGGTCTTGACGTAGCCTTCGCGGCCCTCGCCGCGCGGCATACGGCTGGATTGCCGTTCCGTCCGCTGGGATGAGCGCGGGCCCGGCCGGTTCGTCCTGGACTCATCGTTTTGCATGGCACGACCGGCCTTTCTGCGCGGTGTAGGGATCAGGCGGCGATTCAAGGCCGAATGCCGCAGCTTGTCCAGCAGGGGCGGCAGGCCGGGTGACGAGCCTGTGTTTGGCCGGGCTCGGCAGCTCGTGCAGACCGTGTTCGGCTCTGCCCACCGGATGGGAGGTTATGGTGGTTGAGGCGCCCATTCACGAAGCGACGCTTTGCCAACGAGGTGCCAGTTGGAACGGTCTTGGAAGCATCTGCGGAAGCTGAGCCATCCGGCCAAACACCGCGAATCCCCCAGGAGCCTGTCGGACTCGGCTAAAAATTCGAATTTTGTGAAATATAGTTGCCGCAGGACGGCGCTATTCATAGTTTCGCTACATCGTGAGCCTGCCTTTCCGTAGATTGTTGCGTAGAAGGCTTAAGTCCGACAGGCTGCTACTGCCGCCCGTCACTGATTCTGCGGTCGATCTCTGAACCGCTCGCTCCGGCAACTCCGGCAACTCCGGCAGTGCCCGCGGAAACCGCCCGATCTGCCCGAGCCGCCGCACGAACCGATCCACCGGGCCGCCGCACGGACCGCCGCACGAACCAATCCACCG
>DATLQW010000127.1:0-19096 GCA_035535035.1 Acetobacteraceae bacterium | reverse complement strand
GCCGCCGCTCCATCGCCGGCACCCAGGAACATTGTGCGTTCGGCAGCCGAGCCTGCACGGCCGCCTGCGTTCCGCCGGCAGGTCCTTGCCCGTACCGCCACGGGTCCGCCGACCGGGCCGCCCGCGATCCGGGCGCACCATTTCTGCTATGCCTGAACGACCGGGGCCAGAGCATGGCTGGCCCCGCCGCACTGATTCGTGCCGACCGCAAATCCTCGTTGCCAGAGCCTGACACGGCATTCCGATCGACCGCTCCGGCTGGTCCCCGCATTTTGAGTGACCCAGGGCAATAGCCTTCATCGGGACTTCCCTATGCGCCGCCACCGAGGTCGGTCTGGGGCGACGCTGCGGGTTCATGCTCTCCGGCACGAACCCGTCATCGTCGCGATCGGGCAGGATGGCATCCCGCCCGCCCGGCACGCAGCACAGCGAGGCGCATTCGACGATCTTCGCCACGTGCAGGGCGAGGCCGGGGGAGAACCCAGCATGGCCGGCAGCGCGGCAAAGATCGCGGTGTCGCTGGAGCCGCCGGCGATGCTGACATCGACATCCTCGGCCATCCCGCGGCGGAACGGTCCCTTTCCCATCGGGCCGCCGATTCGCGCCGCTTCGGCGACATCTTCCCCAGTCCGCGCCGGCCGGCGCGGACCGGCGTTCTTGCCGCGGACCACCCGGCGATGTCGGAAACACGCATGTCGTGCCCGCTCTCCCAGGTCGGCCGCCCGCTACTCCGCCGCGCGCGCCGTGGCCGCCGGGGCGATCGTGGCCAGTGCCTGCGCCAGGTCATCCCGCAGATCGTCCGGATCCTCCAGCCCGATCGAGACGCGGATCACGCCGTCGCCGATGCCAAGTTTCGCGCGCTCCTCCGCCCCGATACGCATATGCGTGGTGGTCGCCGGATGCGTGGCGAGCGATTTCGAATCACCCAGATTGTTCGACACCGCGATCAGCCGGAACGCGTTCATCACGCGGAACGCCGCCGCCTTGCCGCCGGCGACTTCAAAGGTGATGACGGTACCGCCGGCCTTCATCTGTCGCATCGCCAGGTCGCGCTGCGGATGGTCCGCGCGCGTCGGATACCAGACCCGGCTCACGCCCGGCTGCACCGCCAGGAAATCGGCCAGCGCGGCGGCGGCGCGACAGCCGGCATCGACCCGCAGCGCCAAAGTCTCCAGTCCCTTCAGCAGCAGCCATGCGTTGAACGGCGACAGCGCCGGACCGGTGTTGCGGATGAAGGGCTGCAGCGTGTCGTTGATCCACTTGCGATTCGCCAGGATGGCGCCGCCGAGCACGCGGCCCTGGCCGTCTATGTGCTTGGTGCAGGAATACACCACCACGTCGGCGCCCATCTGCAACGGTAGCTGCAGCAGCGGCGTGGCGAACACGTTGTCCACCACGACGATCGCACCCGCCTGGTGCGCCAGCGCCGCGACAGCCGGCAGATCAACCATGTCCAGCATCGGGTTGGACGGCGTCTCCAGCAGCACGAGCTGCGCCGGCGTCGCCAGGGCGGCGCGCCACTGGTCCAGGTCGCCGCCATCCACGAACTCGCCGCGTATGCCGAATTTCGGCAGCAGCGTGGAGACGATCCAGTGGCAGGAACCGAACAGCGCCCGCGACGCCACCACGCGGTCGCCCGCCTTCAGATGCGCCAGCAACGCCGCGTTCACCGCGGCCATGCCCGTGGCGGTGGTGCGGCAGGCCTCGGCACCCTCGATCAGGCAGAGCCGCTCCTCCAGCATGCTGATCGTCGGGTTGGCGAAGCGCGAATACTGGTAGTGCTCGACGGTTCCGGCGAAAGTGCCCTCGGCTTGCTCCGCACTGTCATAGACGTAGCCGGAGGTGAGGTACAGCGCCTCGGCGGTCTCGCCGTGCTGGCTGCGGTTCACGCCGCCATGCACCAGCCTGGTGGCGGGGCGGAATTTGCTGGGATCGGTGGTCATATGTCTGGGCCCTTTGCAACTGGCCCGACCGATGGGAGCAGCGCTGACCCGGAGGAAAAGAGTCGGTCGCTGGCCTCTTTAGCGCGCTTGTTTCACCTCGCCGCAATCCGGCCGGACAAATCACGAGGGCCGGGACGATCCCGGCGGGGCGGAACTTAGGGCAGGGGCGATTGCGCCGTCAACCCGCCGCGGTTACACTGGCTGTCACGGCGCGGGTGTAGTTCAATGGTAGAATGGCAGCTTCCCAAGCTGCACACGAGGGTTCGATTCCCTCCACCCGCTCCAGTCTCGCCGTCACGGTGGCCCTGGCGGTCCCGAGGCACGTCGCCTGGCGCTGGACGCACCCATCGGCGCCGCCGAGGCGACCCGATCGCTCTCACCCAGCCCGCGAGGGCGCGCCACGCCGATCCGCGTCGTGGCCCAACCCCGCATGCGGGAGAAGTTTCGTTGCCCTTGTGAGCAGCCACAGCGCGATCAGCGCATTTAGAAGATTCCATGCCATGCCGTTGGCGAACGCCGCCCGG
The DNA here is from genome assembly GCA_035535035.1 of Acetobacteraceae bacterium. Lineage (GTDB taxonomy): Bacteria > Pseudomonadota > Alphaproteobacteria > Acetobacterales > Acetobacteraceae > JASHVB01. Next base: position 16,629 of record DATLQW010000127.1, on the reverse strand, counting down.
TATGATCCGGTCAGGTCGAAGATCCAGCCCGACATCCAGCCGCCCAGCGCCATGCCGAACAACGTCGCCATCATCACCACGCCGACCCGCGCGCCGGCCTGCCGCGCCGGGAAGTATTCGCGCACGATGATCGCGTAGCTGGGGACGATGCCGCCCTGGAACAGTCCGAACAACGCCGAGATCACGTATAGCGACGTCAGCCCGTCCATCAGCAGATAGAGCATCAGCGCCGCCATCTGCGCGAGCGATCCGAGCAACAGTGTGCGCAGCCCGCCGATGCGGTCCACGATGAAGCCGGAGCCGATGCGGCTGACGATGCCGCAGCCCAGCATCAGCGACAGCATCTGCGCACCGCGTGCCACGCCGTAACCCAGATCGCCGCAATAGGCGACGATCTGCACCTGGGGCATCGACATCGCGACGCAGCAGCACACGCCGGCCAGCGCCAGCGCCGCTTGCAGCGTGGCGGGACGCAGCCCCAGCGTGCCGGGGCTCGGCTGCCGCGCCGCCGCCGGCACGCCACCCACGCCATGCACCGGAGCGCGGCGACGCAGCAACAGTGCCAGAGGCAGCATGGTCACGCCGCAGAACGCGCCGATACCGAGATGCGTTTCCCGCCAGCCGACCTCGCGGATGAAATGCTCCACCACCGGCGGCCAGAACGCTCCGGCAACGTAGTTGCCGGATGCGCAGATCGTCACGGCAATGCCGCGCCGCCGGTCGAACCAGCGCGACACGTCGGCCAGCAATGGCACAAAGGTCGCGGCGCAGCCGAACAACCCGATCAGCAGGCCATAGGCCAGGGCGAACTGCCACAGGCCGGTGGCGAATGCGGCCGCGACATAGCCGAGGGTCAGCGACACGGCGCCGCCGATCACCGGCAGCATGATGCCGACCCGGTCGGCCACGCGCCCCAGCAACACACCGCCCAACGCAAAACCGATCATGGTCAGCGAGAACGGCAGCGACGCGCCGGCGCGCGCCACGCCGAACTCCGCCTGCACCGCCGGCAGCGCAGCGACCACGGACCACATGCCGACGCCGCCGATGCTGGACAGCAAGACCGCGACGGCGAGGCGGAACCAGGCGTAGGGCGAGTCGGTCAGAGTGCCTCGCTCGAGAATTCAGGGTGCCTCGTTCGAAAAGACGATCGTGCCGGAAGCGGCGAACATGCCGCCGACACCGTGGCACACGGAGATCTTCGCGTCGTCCACCTGCGCCGGGGCGATGCCGCGCATTTGCCGCACGCTCTCCTGCAACGCGTACATGCCGTACATGCCGGAATGCATGTACGACAGCCCACCGCCATTGGTGTTCAGCGGCAGCTTGCCGCCGGGAGCAGTGTTGCGCTCGGCGATGAACGATGCCGCTTCGCCGCGAGGCAGGAAACCGAGATCCTCGAGGCCGTAAATCGGCAGATGCGCGAACGCGTCATAGATCATCAGGTGGTCCACATCCTTGTGGGCGATTCCGGCCTCGCGGAATGCCGTCGGTCCCGCCACACGGAAAGCGCGCGACGAGGTGAAGTCCTCCATCTGGCTGACCATCGGCGTCTCGGCGCTTTCACCGGTGCCAAGGATGTAAACCGGCTTGCGCGGGAAACTCGTTGCGCGATCCGCCGAGGTAAGGATCAGCGCCCCGCCGCCATCCGTCACCAGGCAGCACATCAGCAGCCGGAACGGCCAGGCGATCATGCGCGAGTTCAGCACGTCGTCGGTCGTAATCGGATTGCGGAAGGTGGCGCGCGGGTTCTTCCCCGCCCATTCGCGCTGCACCACGCAGACCTGCGCGATCTGCTGTTCCGTCACGCCGTAGGTTTTCATGTAGCGCAGCACCGGCACGGTGAACAGGCTCGGCGGCCCCATCGGCCCGTACGGCTGCTCGAACTGCCCCTGCAACGACGACGGCGGCACCGAACGCGACGGATTGCCCACCCGCGACCGGCCGGATTCGCCATGCGTAATCAAGATCGTCTTCGCCAGGCCGGCCTCGATCGCCGCCGCGGCATGCCGCACGTGGATCATGAACGAGCACCCGCCGACCGAGGTGCCGTCCACCCATGTCGGGGTGATACCCAGATAGTGCGCGATCTGCACCGGCGTCTCGCCGGCGGTGGCGACGCCGTCGATGTCCTTCGGCCGCAGCCCGGCATCCGCCATCGCGTTCAGCGCCGCGTCGGCGTGCAACTGGATCTGCGACACGTCGGGAATAACGCCGAGCCTGGTGGTTTCCGCGGCACCGACGATGGCAACGGTTTTGCGTCGCATGATGGTTATCCCTTCGCCGGCCGGAACAACGGCAGGGTAATGTTGTCGTTCTGTTTCTCGAACCCGACTTCAAGCGGCATGTCGAGAACCAGAGCCTCCGGCGTTTGCGGGCATTCGACGATGTTGGTCATCATGCGCGGCCCTTCGGCGAGCTGCACCACGGCGATCGCATAGGGCGGCGTGAAGCCGGGCACCGGGCGGTGATGGATCACGTAGCTCCACAGGGTCGCCTTGCCGGAAGCCTTGAACACGCTGACTTTGCGGGAAGCGCAGGTGGGGCAGAAAGGGCGTGGCGGAAAATAGACCTTGCCGCAGGCGTCGCAGCGCTGCAGGCGCAATTCGCCCTCGCGCGTACCGTCCCAGAAGTGTTGCGTTTCGGGCGTGGGTTGCGGCAAGGCGCGGGCGGGCTCTGGCATCTGACGTTTCCCTGGTTCGTTTCAGTGTTGCCGGTAGTGGCCGTTCAGTCCGGTTTGCGGCGCCCGGCAACATAGGTGGCGCCCGCGGGACCGGCCAGCTCGGCATGGCGGCGGCCGAGCAGCATGGTGAAGGTGTCGCCCTCGTTATAGGTTTCGCGCCGGTCGCCGTAATCGACGGTCATCGCGCCGGCGACGACCATCAGGCGCGCCTCGAAATCATGCGCGTGTTCGGGATTGACCTGGTTGGGCTGCATGGTGACGCTGACAATTTGGCGGCCTTCGTGCTGCAGCTCGGCCTCGAACGCGGTGCGATCCATCCCGGGTCCCCTCCCCTGTTTGCCAGGCCGCAGGCTAGAGCGGTTTCGGCGGGGCTGGCAACGTGGGGCAGGACACGTGGGGCGCGCCACGCCGGCGGCCGGCTGGATGCGGCTGAGCAGCTTGATGTCGGTAACGGCGGTATCGGGCATGGGTGCTTTTTTCCGCTCGCGTGGGCACCTTGACATTCCACGGTGGGTTCAGGCCCGGAAACAAGTGTGCCGTTTGTCATGGGACGGGTACGACTCCCGTCATCCCCACGAAAGCGTGGAGCTATGCGATATGGGTACCTCCTTTCGCCGGGATGCCGTGGAGCCACGACACTCGTCATGCGATCCGTCGATTTCCGGGCGTCGCCTTGGCCATCAGGCGACCCATGCCGGCCTGGCGCTCCTGCGCATCAGTGCAGAGGTCGTAGCGGCCTGCCGCATGGTCCACTTGGGCGCGGGCGATATGGAACGCCGTGTCGTCTGCCTGGCTGGCCATCTCCTGTTCGTAACGGCGCCGGCGTCGCGCCCGCTCGCCACCTGCTCCTCCAGGAGCCGTGCCCGCGGCGGCGGCACGCGCACCGCATTCGGCCCCGGATCAATGCCGCCGCCGACCTCGGTCGGTTCCGGCGCTTGCGCGCGGACATCCACCGCGAAGCCGGCATCGCACAGCACGACGGCAGCGGTCATGCCGCCGATCCCCGCGCCGATGATGCCGGTGCGCAGCACGGTTTTCCCCCGTGCGGCCGCCGCCCCGAATGCCGCTAGAATCCCGTCGGGTCGCCGTAGGGCACGTGCAGCACGCGGTCCACGAAGATGCCGGGGGTGACGACGTGGTCGGGGTTGATCTCGCCCAGCTCGCGCAGGTGCTGGGTCTGCACGATGGTGAGCTTCGCCGCCATGGCGATCACCGGGTTGAAGTTGCGGCCTGATTCGCGGAACGTCAGGTTGCCCCAGCGATCGGCCTCCCAGGCTTCGACCAGCGCCACGTCGCCTGGCAGCGAATGCTCAAGGATGTAGGTGCGGCCCCCGATTTCGCGATGCTCCTTGCCGACCGCCATCTTGGTGCCGGCGCCAGTGGCGGTGAAGAAGGCCGGCACGCCGGCGCCGGCCGCGCGCATGCGCTCGGCCAGAGTGCCCTGCGGCACGATCTCCAGTTCGATTTTTCCCTCGCGGTAGAGGGTTTCGAACACCACCGGGTCCGACGAGCGGGGGAACGAACAGATGATCTTGCGCACGCGGCCGAGTTCCATCAGCCGCGCCAGCCCGACATGGCCGACGCCGGCGTTGTTGGCGGCGACCGTCAGGTCCTTGGCGCCCTGGTGGATCAGCCCATCGATCAGCGCGTTCGGCTGGCCGACGGCGCCGAAGCCGCCGATCAGCACGGTGGAACCGTCCTCGATGCCCGCCATGGCGTCGGCCATGTCCTGGACGATCTTGTTGATCATACGTTATGTGTCCCGACCGTTTCCTATGGGCGTTTTCTCTGGGCGTTTCCTGGCGCGCTCCGGGTCAGGTGTAGCGCCGGCGGGCGCCATCCGCCAGACGGGACACCTGACAAGACACGACGCCCGACAAGACGGGACGCCTGGCCCGAACCGGCGAGACCCCTCGGCAACGCGGTTCTACCCATCGCCCTGGCGCTTGAGGAACGCCAGCAGGTCCGCGGCACAACGCTGCGGCACCGCGTCGGTGATGTTGTGCGGCAGGCCGGCGTAGCGCAGCATTTCCTGCCGCGGCACATTTTTCAGCACGTCGTAATGATCCGTGGTATGCAGCGGATCGCCGCCGGGCAGCACGAACAGGCACGGGCAGCGGACCTCGCCCAGCCGGCCGGTGAAATCCACCTGCGACATCAGCGTGACGTAGCGCGCCAGGAACCGCGGATCGTTGCGCGCGGAATCGTCGAGGAACCATTCGACGAAGCCGGGCTCCACCTGCGCCAGGTCGAAGCGGGTGGCGATGGTGCGGCGCAGGAACGGTTTGACTCCTTCGGTGGTCAGCCCGCGCACCCAGCCGGAATAGTCGGTGTGGCCGGCGGAGGATTGCAACCCCGGAATGGTGGCGAACCCGGCCAGCGTCTTCACCCGCCGCGGATCTGTGATCGCGGCGTACAGCGCGACGATGCCGCCGGCCGACGACCCGGCGAGATGCGCCTGCTCCACGCCGAGCGTGTCCAGCAGTTCCACCACGTCGCGACCGAGCCGTTCGATCGACAGGCCGCCCTCGCCGGGGACCTGCGACAGGCCGTGGCCGCGCATGTCCCAGCGCACCACGCGATAGTGCGCTGCCAGTACGGGTACCCAGGCATACATGCGGTTCATGCTGCCCATCGCCGCGTGCAGCAGCAGCACGGTGTCGCGCGGCTTCCAGGGCGGCGCGAAATCGTCAATGGTGTAGTGGATGCGGATGCCGTCGCTGGCGGTGAAATAGCCTGGGTCGCCCATGCGGCGCCTCCTGGAGCCGATTGCCCGCGGGGGAAAATGTTCGCCGCCCGGCGCGGCGGCGTCAAGCGACGCCGGGAACGGCGGCGAGCGTCAAGCCACCACAACGGCGAGACCTGGAGAATGCGATGCCTGACGTGATCCCGAACGTGTTGACGATCGCCGGTTCCGATCCGAGCGGCGGGGCCGGCATCCAGGCCGACCTGAAGACGTTCTCGGCGCTTGGGGTGTATGGGGCCTCGGTCATCACCGCGCTCACCGCGCAGAACACGCGGGGCGTGCGCGGGTTCACGGTGGTGGAGCCGGCGTTTGTCGCCGCCCAGATCGACGCGGTGTTCGACGATTTGCGGATCGATGCGGTGAAGATCGGCATGGTAGCGACCGCCGCGGTCGCCGTGGCGATTGCCGACCGGCTGCGGCACTACCAGCCGCGCAATGTCGTGCTCGACCCCGTGATGGTGGCGAAGAGCGGCGACCGGCTGCTGCGGGACGATGCGATCGCCGCCATTCGCGAGCAGTTGGTGCCGCTGGCGACGGTGATCACACCCAATCTGCCGGAGGCGGCGGTGCTGTGCGGCGAGGCCGCGCCGGTCACGCTCGCCGAGATGCACCGGACCCTGCGTGCGCTGCACCGGCTTCGCGCGCGGGCGGTGCTGTTGAAAGGCGGTGCGTTGGACGGCCCTGACAGTCCCGACCTGCTGTTCGACGGCGACACCGTCATCGAGCTCCAGGTCCGGCGCATCGCCACGCGCAACACGCACGGCACCGGCTGCACGCTGTCGGCGGCGATCGCCGCGTTATTGCCGCGCCACGAGCTGCCCGAGGCGGCGCGGCGCGCCAAGGCGTACCTGACCGCGGCGTTGGCCGCGAGCGATCGGCTGACGGTGGGCAGCGGGCGCGGGCCGGTACACCATTTCCATGCGCTTTGGACGGAGGATCGCGCGCAATGAGCAGTTTTTCTGATACGGCATGGGAACGGGTTGCTCGGCTGCGGCGGGCGATCCATGCGCTGCCGTTCAACACTGAACTCGCCGACGGCACGCTGAGTACCGAGCAATTTCGCGGCTACATCGTGCAGGATGCGCTGTATCTGGGGCAGTACGCGCGCATCCTGACGCTCGCCGGCGCGCGCGGGCCAGATGGCGCGGTGCTGCACGCTTTCGCCTCCAGCGCATTGGAGGCCGTGGCGGTGGAGCAAGCGTTGCACGAGCAATATTTGGCCCGGTTCGGCGTGGATGCAGCGCGGGTGGCGGGCGCCGAACCGTCGCCGGATTGCCTCGGCTACACGAGCTTCCTGCTCGCCACGGCGTATCATGAACCGTGGGAGGTGCTGGTGGCGGCGCTGCTGCCCTGCTTCTGGATCTACTGGGATGTGGGCAGTGCCATCGCCCGCCGCGCCGATGCCGCCAATCCGTATCGCGCATGGATCGACACCTACGCTGACGAAAGCTTCGGCGAGGCGGTGCGCACGGTCATCGGCATCACCGATCGTGCCGCGGCGGCGACCACGGCGGCGATCCAGGCGCGGATGCTCAGCGCGTTCGTGCGGTCCAGTCAGTACGAGTGGCTGTTCTGGGATGGCGCGTACCAGCAGCGCGGCTGGCCCGCGGTGTAGCGGCGCCGTAGGCGCGGGGTGGCCGCGGCGCTTGTCTTCCTGCATCTCACCCGGCAGGCTTGGCGACGCTTCAGCAGACAGGGAGACATCCGTGTCCGACCCGATCCGCCGCTCGCTGTGTGATGCCGTCGATGGGTCCGTGCTGATGGGGCACATGGGCGAGTTCGCCCGCTGGGTGAAGCTGTCGGGCACGCCCGATGAGCTGACCAGCCTGCAATACGTCAAGGGGCGGCTCGACGAATTCGGCTATCGCACCGAGCTGTTGCGGCACGACGCCTATATCAGCCTGCCCGGCCGCGCGCGGGTCACCGTCGGCAACCAGGCGCTGACCAGCATCACGCACTCGTTCTCGCGGTCCTCGCCGGCGGAGGGCGCGGTGGGCCGGCTGGTCTATGTCGGCGACGGCGCCGCGGCGGATTTCGCGGGGCGCGACGTGCGGGGCGCGATCGTGCTGACCGAAGGCATCGCCAGCCCGGCGCAGGCAGCGAACGCCTCGCACGCCGGCGCGGCGGGGCAGATCCAGATCAGCCCGCATGAGCATTTGCACGAGATGTGCGTGTCGCCGGTGTGGGGCAGCCCGTCGGCTGAGACCGTTGCGCAGTTGCCAAGCACCGTGGTTTGCACCGTGTCGAACGCCGACGGCGGCGCGTTGCGCGAACGGCTGGAGCGCGGCGAACAACCGCGCGCGACGTTGCATGCGGAGGTGGATAGCGGCTGGCGGCAGACGCCGATCCTGGTGGCGGAACTCGACGGGCCGGAACCGGACGGGCCGTTCGTGCTGTATTCCGGCCATCACGACACCTGGTACTACGGCGTGATGGACAACGGTGCGGCCAACGCGACGATGCTGGAAGTGGCGCGGCTTCTGGCGCCACAACGCGCGCAGTGGCGGCGCGGGCTGCGGCTGTGCTTCTGGTCGGGGCATTCGCACGGGCGGTATTCCGGGTCCACCTGGTATGCCGACCAGCACTGGGACGAACTGGAGCGGCGCTGCGCGGTACACGTCAATGTCGATTCCACCGGCGGCGTCGGCGCGGTGGTGTTGACGAACGCGGCGGCGGCGCCGGAACTGCTGGCACTCGCCGGCGAGGCGATCGGCGAACAGACGGGGGAATCATACGCCGGCAAGCGCATGGGGCGCTCGGGCGACCAGTCGTTCTGGGGCATCGGCATTCCCGCGATGTTCGGCACATTGAGCGAGCAACCGCCGGCGCCGGTGAAGATGCGCAACGCGTTGGGCTGGTGGTGGCACACGCCGCACGACACGCTGGACAAGATCGACCGGGCGAACCTGGTGCGCGACACCAAGGTGTATGTGCATGCGCTGTGGCGGCTGCTGTCCGACCCGGTGCTGCCGTTGGATTTTGCCGCGCACGCCCGCACGCTGCTGGAGGAGTTGGGGCGGATCCGTGCATCGCTGGACGGGCGGTTCCCGGTGGACGGGCTGGTTGCGGCGGCCGAAGCGCTGCATGACGCGGCGGCTGCCGGCGGGCATGACGATGCGGCGCTGATGCGGGCGTCGCGCGCACTGGCGCCGGTGTATTACACGACCGGAGATCGTTTCGTGCACGACGCGGCGCTGCCGCTGCCGGCCTGGCCGGCATTGCAACCTCTGCGCGACCTGGCAAGGAGCGCGCCCGGGTCCGACGCGGCGCACGTGCTGACCGTCAGTGCGACGCGCGGGCGCAACCGGATGTTGCATGCGTTGCGCGAGGCGACGGCCGCATTGGGCTTGTAGGTGCGCGCTACCCTTTCACCGCGCCGGCCGTCAGCCCGCTGATCAGGAACCGCCGCACCAGGAGCGAAAATACCAGCACCGGCAGCATCACCAGCGTGCCCCCCGCGGCGATGCGGCCCCATTCCCAGCCGGCATAGTTCATGAAATTCACCACGGCGACCGGTGCGGTCATCGCCCGCGAACGCGTCAGGATCAACGCGAAAAAGAAGTCGTTCCAGGAGAATACGAAACACAGGATCGCCGTGGCCGCCAGCCCCGGCACCGCTGTCGGTAGCACCACGCGCAGCATCGCCTGGAAAAAGCTGGCGCCGTCGATCCAGGCCGCTTCCTCCAGAGCGCGCGGGGTATTCTCGAAGAACGGGCGCATCAGCCAGATCACCAGCGACAGGTTGAAGGTCAGGTAGATGATGATCAGCCCGGTCCGCGTATCCAGCAGATGCAGGTCGCGATACGCCAGGAAATACGGTATGGCGAAGGCGGTCGGCGGCGCCAGGCGGCTGGCGACCACCCACAGGCTCAGCATGTCCGACCGGGTGCGCATCCGCGCCAGCGCATAGGCGGCCGGCACGCCCAGCAGCATCGCAACCACGGTCGAGACCGTGCTGACGATAGCACTGTTGGCGAAGGAGTGCGGAAAGTCGCCATGCCAGAGCGCGGCGTAGTTGGCCAGGGTCGGCGCGAACCACAGCTTCGGCGGAAATGCGAAGATATCGGCATTTGTCTCGAACGACATGCGCAGCAGCCACAGGAACGGCGCCAGCACCAGCGCCACCAGCAGCAGCACCAGCGCATGGATGAACACGCAATCACGCCTCATTCCACCGCGCCCCACCCGGTGACGCGCACGATAACCCAGCTCAGCACCAGTGCCGCGGCCACCAGCACCACCGTTATCGCGCTGGAATACCCCAAATAGGAAAAATTGAAAGCCTGCTCGAAGGCGTAATAATTTGTCACCTCCGTCACCGAACCCGGCCCGCCATCGGTCAGCAAATAAATCAGCGGAAACGCCTTGATGCTGTCGATCAACCGGAACAGCCCGGCCACCATCAAGGTGCCGCGGATATAGGGCAGAACGACATACAGCGTGGTCTGCCACTGCCGTGCGCCGTCAACCCGCGCTGCGTCCAGCAATTCATCCGGCACCGTCTGCAGCGCCGCCAGGACCATCAGCATGGTGAGCGGAAACCACTCCCAGGTATCGGCGGCGATGATGGCGGGCAGCGCCCAGGTCGGGTCGGTGATCAGCGCCGGGACGTTCCAGCCCAGCCCATGGAATGCCCAATAGGCCGGGCTGATATCGGGCGTGTACAGCACCTTCCAGATGATTGCCACGACGATCGGCGGCAGCACCATCGGGATGAGGAACACGGTGCGCAGCGCGCGCAGCATGCCGGACCGAATGTTCAGCAGCAGCGCGAAGCCGATGCCGATCAGCAATTGCAGACCCACCGTCCAGAACGACAGTTTCGCCTGCACCCAGAGCGAGTTGACGAACCGCCCGTCATTCGGCAGCAGCGTGTAATTCTGCAGCGGCTGGCGAAAGTTCCAGGCGGTGGCCGGGTTGGTCAGGTTCAACGGCGTGAAGCTGGTGGCCAGAAGATAGAGCATCGGCATCAGCGTGACCAACACCAGGACCGCCAGCGACGGCGCCAGGCAGAGGGTCATGAACCGCGCGCGCTGGCGGTGCAGGCCGGCGGCGCGGATCGCGGGAAGCAGCGGCGCGGCGGCGGCGAGGCTCATAGGTCGATCTTGTAGCCGCCCATCCTGATCGCCTCGACCGCCTGCGCCTGCGCCTGTTTCATCGCCGCGGGCGCGTCCATCTGCTTTGTCGCGATGGCCTCGATGGCGCGGTTGATCTTGTCACCGACCTGCGGGAAGACCGGTACCGTACGGTATTTCATGTAGCCGCTCTGGCCGCCAAGATCGAGCACCTTCAGGTACAGCGAGGCGACATCCTGGCCGTTCAGCGTCAGCGCCTGCTTGAACGCCTCGCTCTCGATCACCGAGCGGCGGCAGACGCTGGGATAGCCGTGATCCTTCACCAGCCGCGTCAGCATCTCCTTTGACAGTGCCCATTTCATGAATTCCCACGCCGCGCCCTTGTTGCGCGAGCCCGCGGGAATGCCGAATCCGTGGCAGTTGGAACCTGGGAACTCACCCGCCGGCCCGGCCGGCACCATGCCGTAGCGCACCGTTTTCCTCACGGTGCTGGCGGGGTCCTTCGCCAGCGGCAGTCCCCATGTCAAGGCATTGGTGCGCATGTTGGCACGGCCCGACAGTTGCGACTGCAACGACTGGTCGTCGGTATAGGACAGGATGCCCGACGGGCCGTATTTCATGATCAGGTCGGCATACCACTGGGCCGATTGCGCAGCCACCGGCGTGTCCAGGGTGGGCGTCAGGTTGGTCGGCGGGTCCTTGAAGATCCGGCCGCCGAGATTCATCAGGTAGGGTGGCCAGTTCCAGTGGTGCAGCTTGTCGGCGGTCCACGCCGCCACGCCGCCACCTTTGCCGTGCACCGCATCGCAGACCTTGATCAGATCGTCCATGGTCGCCGGCATCGCCAGCCCGGCTTTTTCGATCAGGTCGCCGCGCCCCGCATAGAGCAGCATGGCGCCGGCTTCGACGCCGTAGCCGTAGGTGTGGCCTTTGGCGTCGCGCAGGCTGGACTGCGCGCCGGATACGAAATCCCCCGGCTCCCAGTCAGCGGGCGTGGCGTTCGGATCGCTGGTGAATTCGTCGAGGTCCGTTATCCAGCCGGCGCCGATCCAGCGGCCCTGGTAGATGAAGGTGACGATGATGACGTCATAGCTGGACCCGCCGGTGGACAGTTCCAGGTCCATGCGCTGGTTATAGACCGGAAATGCCTGGACATCGAACTCGACCTTGATGCCGGTGCGATCCTCGAATTCCGGGAAGTAGTGGCGCAGGTAGCTGTGGAACGGCAGGGAGAACGCCGCGCCGCGAATCGTCGTTCCGGCATAGCGTGATTTCGCCTTGCCGAGCACGGCCGGGGCGGACAGCGTGACCGCGGCGCCGGCCAGCGCGGCGCGGCGGGTCAAGGCGGCTTTCAGCATCGATGGTTCCTCCCCGGATCGTGTCCGGCTATCCTGTGGGGGCGACGGTGTCAACCGCGCGGCAGGCACCCTGGCGGGTGCCGCGTTTCGTGTTTTATGGTGCAACGATGGGTCGGGGCGGTGGGCCTGTCAATCAGGCCTGGGCGGGCATGCCTGGGCGGTTACGGGATTACGCTGGATGGCGGCATGCGCCGCGGTTCCCCCAGCCATCGCGATCGACTGGAAGCCGTCGAACTCATAGCGCAACGGCTGCTGCGCTTCCCACGCGAGGAACTCCTCGCGCGCCCGGTCATCCTCGCCTTCGTCGCTACGCGCATCGACCTCTCTCGCGAATCGGGAGAGGTTTTCTGTCAGCGATGCGCGATCGACACCGGCGGGCCGACCGGGTCGGCGGTGAGGAAGCCGATCGTTTCGCCTTCCAGTACCACGCAGGTCAGCACGCCGCCGAACACCGCGCCGGTGTCGATGGCGATGCGGTTGTGCTGCACCGCCGGCACCTTCACCGGGGTGTGGCCGTGCACCACGACGGCGCCCAGGTCGCGCTCGGTATAGAGGAAGGGCTGGCGGATGCGCAGCATGTCCTCGCGGGTTTGCCGGTCGAGCGCGACGCCGGGCCGCACGCCGGCATGCACGAAGAAATACCCGCCTTCGCGATGACACAACGTCAGGGTCCGCAGAAATTCCAGATGCCCGGGCGGCACCTGTGCCGGCCAGGACTCGCGCGGCGATTCCGGGTCGATGCCGTAGCTCCGCAACGCCGGCACGCCACCGGCGAACAGCCAGTCGGTCGCCGCGGCGCGGTCGCCGGACAACGCGTGCAGCATCGTCTCGTCGTGGTTGCCGAGCACATTGACGACCGTAACGGCATCGATCGGCGATCCGGCGGCGAGGCGCGCCAGCACGCCGGCGGTGTCGGTGCCGCGATCGACATAGTCGCCGATGTGCAGCAGCACCGCTGACTCGACGCGCCGCCGCGCCAGGTCCTCGGCGATGACCGCGTGCAGAGTGGCAAGCTGTGCGTCGCAGCCATGGATGTCGCCGATGGCATAGACGCGGCGGCCGGGCGGCACGGCGGCGGGGGCTCGGGACAGTGCGATCATGCCGGTCTCACGCCTTCTTCTCCCAGCCGCGCGCGCCCTGCTGCCAATAGGCAAGCGCATGGCCGGCCGCCTTCGCCGCACGCCACCGCGCGCGCGCCGCCTCGATCGCGGGCGGGTCGTTGCCGTCGAACAGGTCGAACACGCGGCTGAACACGTCCAGCCGTGCGGTTGTGGTGCCATCCACCAGGAACAGGAATTTGGCCCCGTTCGGCGCGCTGTCGTCGGTCGCCAGCCAGATCGGCTGCAGATCGGCGTCGCCGTCCGCCGCTGTGCCGTGCGGCAGCCAAGGCTCGGCGCACTCCCACAGCGCGCGGTCCAGCGCCGCGACCCGCTCATCGTCGCCGCACAGCACCAAAGCCCGCTGCTTCGCCGCCAGCGTGCGCGCCAGCAGTTGCGGCAGGGCCTGCGCCTGGCCGGTGCGGGTCAGGTGGTAGAAACCGATCTCGCTCACCGCGGGCACCGGTGTTCGAATCCTGACGCCGCGGGCCCGGCCTTTTGGGTGTCTTTGCGAGCGCAGCGATGCAATCCCCTGCGTGCGGGGGCGCGATATCCGCGGGAGATTGCTTCGCTGTACTCGCAATGACTGCGTAGGCCGAGGGTACGGACCGTCGGGATCACTGCACTCAACTTTCGTAATACGCCGCCACCAGCCGATCCAGCAGGCGCACGCCGAACGCGGTGGCGCCCTTGGGGACGGTGGGCGAATCCTTGCTCGACCAGGCCATACCGGCGATATCGAGATGCGCCCAGGGCCTGTCGTTGACGAAGCGCTTGATGAACTGCGCCGCGGTGACCGAGCCGGCCGGCCGGCCGCCGATGTTCTTCATGTCGGCGATGTCGGATTTTATCTGCTTGTCGTACGCCTCATCCAACGGCATACGCCACAGCTTTTCGCCGGTCTCCTTGCCGGCGGCGATCAGCTTATCCGACAGCGCGTCGTCGTTGCTGAACAATCCCGCATGCTCATGGCCGAGCGAGATGATGATCGCGCCGGTCAGCGTTGCCAGGTCCACCATGAATTGCGGTTCGAATTTCTGCTGGCAGTACCACAGCACGTCGGCGAGGACCAGGCGGCCCTCGGCGTCGGTGTTGATCACCTCGATGGTCTGGCCGGAATAGCTGGTCACCACGTCGCCGGGGCGTTGCGCGCTGCCGGACGGCATGTTCTCCACCAGCCCGACCAGGCCGACCGCATCGACCTTCGCCTTGCGCCCGGCGAGCGCGGCCATCAGCCCGACCACGGTGCCGGCACCGGCCATGTCCCACTTCATGTCCTCCATGCCGCCGGCCGGCTTGATGGAGATGCCGCCGGTGTCGAAGGTGACGCCCTTGCCGACGAACGCCACCGGTTTGTTCCCCCCGCCGGCGCCGTTCCAGCGCATCACCACCATGCGCGGCTCATTCACGCTGCCCTGGGACACGCCGAGCAGGGCACCGAAGCCGAGTTTCCCCATCTCGTCGGGGCCGAGGATTTCGACCTGGAGGCCAAGTTCTTCCAGCTTGCGGCAGCGCTCGGCCATTTCGGCGGGGTTGAGCACGTTGGGCGGCTCGCTGACCAGGTCGCGCGTCAGATAGACTCCGTGGGCGACGCCGGAGAGCGGCTCCCAGGCGGATTGCGCCGCCGCGGGGTCGGCGTGCAGCAGCGTCAGGCTGGCGAGGCGCGGCTTGTCCTCCGGCTTCTCCTTGGTGCGGTAGCGGTCGAAACGATAGGTGCCCAGCACCGCGCCCAGCGCCAGCTCCGCCGCCTGCGCCGGCTGCAACGCGTCGGCGGCCACTGCGGCGGCGGTGTCGCGCGACAGGGCGGCGACGGCGTTGCCGCCGGCTTCCTGCAGCGTGCGCGGGTTGAGGTCGGACGGCTTGCCCAGGCCGATCGCGACGACCCTCGTCAGGTCACCGCTCGGGGCGAGGATAGTGCAGGTCTTGCCCTTGGCGCCCTTGAACTCGGCGGCGGAGAAGGCACGCGCGATGGCGCCGTTGGTCGCGGTGTCGGCTTGTGCCCACAGGCCGCTGGGCTTGTCGCCCTCGCCCACCAGCAGAACCAGCGCGCCGGAACGCGGCAGAGTGGGTTTGGCGAAGCTGATTTCGAGCATGGCGGAGGACTCCCGTGGGCGCTGTTTGTGCGACTGTAGCCATGACCGGCGGCCACCGCTATGTGCCGCGGGCATGACCGCGGGGCAATTGCGTGGACCGGGAGAAGGCCAGGGGCGTTGCCCCTGGAACCCCACCAAGGGGCTCTGCCCCTTGGATCCCCGCCAAGGGCATAGCCCTTGGGACCCTTCAGTTGGTTGGATTGCAAAGGCTCTGCCTTTGCTGGGGAGTCCAGGGGGGCAAAGCCCCCCTGGCGGGTCCCAGGGCAGCGCCCTGGCCTTCCCCAGGCTCACGCCATGACCGAGATCTTGCCCGCAAACGCGGCCGGGATCGCACGCGCGGCAGCGCTGCTGCGCGGCGGCGGCTTGGTCGCGTTCGGCACCGAGACGGTGTACGGTCTCGGCGCGGATGCCACGAACGCCGAGGCGGTGGCTCGCATCTTCACCGCCAAGGGCCGGCCGCGCTTCAACCCCCTGATCTGCCACTACCCGGATGCCGCCGCCGCGTTTGCCCACGTGTCGGCGAACGCGGTCGCGCAGCGGTTGGCGGCGGCGCTCTGGCCCGGACCCCTGACGCTGGTGCTACCGCGCCGGCCGGATTGTCCCGTCGCACTGCTCACCGGCGCCGGGCTGGACACGCTGGCGGTGCGGGTGCCGGCGCAGGATACGGCGCTGACGTTGCTGCGGGCGGCCGGACGGCCGGTGGCGGCGCCCTCGGCCAACCGTTCCGGCCTGGTCAGCCCGACCACCGCGGCGCACGTGCTGGAGGAACTCGGCGGCCGGATCGATGCCGTGCTGGACAGCGGTGCGTGCGCGGTGGGCGTCGAATCGACAGTGCTCGATCTGTGCGGTGCGCAGCCCGTGCTGCTGCGGCCGGGCGGCGCGACACTGGAGGCGATCGAGGCGCTGATCGGACCAGTGGCGCATCGTCCCCACCCGCTAACCTTGGTGCGCTGCGCGACCCAAGCCCTCAAGGGGACGGGGAATGTTCCGGTGCGCTCACCTGGTATGCTCGCTTCGCACTATGCCCCGGCGCTGCCCGTCCGCCTGCAAGCGCGCGACCTGCATCCCAACGAGGCATTGCTCGCATTCGGCCCACCCCTGCCCGGTGCCCAGGTCACGTTCAACCTGAGCGAACGCGGCGACCTGACAGAGGCCGCCGCGGGGCTGTTTGCCGGATTGCGCTGGCTCGACGCCGAGGCAGCGCGTCACGGGCTGACGCGCATTGCCGTCATGCCGGTGCCCGACGCCGGGCTCGGCCGGGCGATCAACGACCGGCTGCGGCGTGCCGCGGCTCCCCGCAATCGTTGAGCGACAGCAGGCCACAGCCGCGGCGCGTGTGCGTATCTCTGACATATCCAGTTATTCCCATTGACACACACCCCCCGCCATGCTACACGCCGTGCGCGCTACGCAACCCGCCACGAAAGGCCGCTCCATACCCGTCCCGCCATGATGCACGATCCACTCACCACTCCGGCCGACGCCAGTGCCCCCGATGCGGATCGGGCCGCCCCGGACGCGCCCGCGCGCCTGCCCGAGTGGGTCGCCCATCTCCTCGCGCTGGTCATCCGCTTCAT
>DATLQW010000126.1:0-7085 GCA_035535035.1 Acetobacteraceae bacterium | reverse complement strand
GGGTTCACCTACGAACTGTTCCTTGACGAACACGCACAGAAGATCAGCAAGTCGAAGGGTAACGGGCTGTCGGTGGAGGAATGGCTGCGCTACGCGCCGCAGGAATCGCTTGGCCAGTTCATGTACCACCAGCCGCAGCGGGCCAAGCGGCTGTATTTCGACGCGATCCCGCGCGCGGTGGACGACTACCTGGCGAACGCCGCCCGCCTGCCCACCCAGTCTGATGCGGACCGCCTGACCAACCCGGCCTGGCACATCCACGCCGGGCGCCTGCCCAACCAGGGCGGCAGTCCGGTCTCGTTCACCATGCTGCTGAATCTGGCAATCGTCGTGAATGCGGACACCCCGGAAATCCTCTGGGGCTTCATCCGCCGCTATGCGCCGGAGGCCAGCCCGGCCACCACGCCGTTCCTGGACGGTCTGGTCGGTCATGCCATCGCCTACTACCGCGACTTCGTCCGGCCCGCGAAACGCTATCGCCAGCCCGATGCCATCGAGCGCGCCGCGCTCGCCGACCTGGCGGAAACGCTGAAGGGCCTCGACGCCGGCACGAATGCCGAGGCGATCCAGAACGCGGTGTTCGAGGTCGGCAAGCGCCATGCATTCCCCGAACTCCGCGCCTGGTTCGGCTGCCTCTACCAGGTGTTGCTGGGCCAGGCGGAGGGGCCGCGCTTCGGCGGGTTCGTGGCACTGTACGGCATCACCGAAACTGTCGCGCTGATCGAAGCCGCACTCGCCCGGCCCGCCGAGGCGGCGTGACGGGACCGGGCGACGCCGCGGGGGCGGCGCACCCCGGCCTTGTCTGCTGACCCCCCATGTCCCGCCGCCTGCGGTCCCTCCCGGCGCTACTCGGCGTCATACTGCTGTTCGTGGCGCTGTACGCAGTGCAACGGGAGTTTCGTACTCTTCGGTTGGACGCGGTGGGACAGGCGTTGGCCGCGATCCCGCCATGGGCGCTGGGCCTGGCGTTCCTGTTCACCGTTCTCTCGTATGCGGGCCTGACGTTATATGACCGGCTCGGCACGATCTACGCGGGCCACAAGGTCGGTTACGGGCGGGTCGCGTTTGCCTCGTTCTGTGCCTATGCGTTGTCGCACAGCCTGGGGTTTGCGATGGTCTCGGGTGCGGCGGTACGCTACCGGCTGTACGGTGCCTGGGGGCTGACGACCGGGCAGATCGCCCGAGTGGTTGCGTTCTGCAGCCTGACGTTCGGGCTCGGCGGGATGGTTCTGGGCGGGGCAATCCTGTTCATCGAGCCGCAGGCCGTGCCGTATTGCGGCGCCACCTTGCCGCGGGCGGTGTTGTACGGGGTCGGCACACTCCTTTGGGGGATTGTCGTCGGCTACGTGTTCCTGGCACGGCTGGTTGGGACGCTCCGGCCGTTTGGGCATCGGATCGAGCTGCCGGGGTTTCGCATGGCGCTGGCGCAGGTGGCGCTGGCAACCGCGGATGTGGCCCTGACGGCGACGATCTTCTGGGTTCTGGTGCCGCACGCGCCGCGGCTGACCTGGCTCATTTTCCTGGGCATCTACGTGGCGGCGTATACGGCGGGGCTGGCCGCCAGCGTGCCCGGCGGGCTTGGCGTTTTCGACAGTGCGATCCTGTTCGGGCTCGCCCCCTACCTGCCGGCACCGCGGATCGTGGCGGCGATCGTGGTGTTCCGGCTTTACTACTACGTCATCCCGCTGTTCCTGGCCGGCGGCCTGTTCGCCGCGAACGAAGCGGCAGTACGTGGCGGCGCGCTTCTCGGCCCGCGGGCGCCGCTGCGCGGGCTGGCGCGCGCGCCGGAGCCGGATTTCGCGCTCGCTGCCGCCACGGGGGTGGTGGCCATGTGTGGCGTCCTGCTGCTCGGACTGGGCCTCCTGGCGCCGCCCCCGGCGCCGGCTGCGACCGATCTGGCGGCGCAGGCCGGGGTGTTCGCGCCGTCGCTGATCGGGGCCGGCCTCGTCGTGCTGGCGGCGGCGCTGGGGAAGCGAGTTACACTCACTTGGTGGCTGACCCTGCTGCTGTTGGCGGTGGGCACGGTCTTTGTTGCCATGCGGCATGAGCCACGGTGGCTCGCCGTGGTACTGGCGCTGTCGGCGGCGATGCTGGTGCCGTTCCGAGTCCGGTTCTACCGCCCGGCCCGGCTGTTTGGCGGCAAACTGGAACCATCGACTGCCGCCTCCCTGTTAGCGCTGGTGGTGGGAGTGCTGGCGCTGGTGGGGTTTCGCCGGGGGGCGATGGATCTGGGGGACGTTGCCTGGTGGCAGATCGTGCTGTCGGGGCGGGCGCCGCTCGGCTTGCGGATTAGCGTGGCGCTGACGGTGGTGCCGGGATTGCTCGCCTTGTGGTTTCTGCTGCGGCCTGGACGGGTCACCTGGGCGGCGTGGGATGACGCGGCGCGGGCGCGGCTGGCGCGGCTGGGGGCCGTCCCGCCGGAGCACGCGGATGGGGTGGTGCTGGGCGAGGCCGGCCGGGCGGTGATCGCGTTTCGTCGCCTGGACCGGGTGCTGCTGGCGCTTGGCGATCCGGCTGGCCCTGAGGGGGATCGGGTCTCGGCGGTCTGGCGGTTGCGCGACCTGGCCGAGCAGGAGGGGCGCGACCCGGCGATATGGCGGGCCAGTCCGGCGCTGCTGAAGGTCTATGCCGATCTGGGGCTGACGGCCTTGCCGCTAGGCACGAACGGCTGGCCGCTGCCGGCCGGGCAGGCCTCGCCGGAGGGCGAATACCTGGTGTGCGTCGCCGAGCGCGATCTGGAGCCGCTGCTGCGGCGTCTGCCGGAGTTGCTGCGGACCGGCTGAGCCGTGGCGGTCAGGGGGCCGCGCGACGCTTCATGAACGCTGCACGCAGGCAGGTGGCGACGATCTCGCCGCGCTGGTTGATCCCCTGGTGCTCGAACTCGACCACGCCGGCCTCGGGGCGGGAACGGCTGGCGCGCAAGCCGCGCACGATCGAGCGGGCGCGGATGGTATCGCCGTGGAACACTGGCTTCGGGAACTCCACCTTGCTCATGCCGAGGTTGGCGATGGTGGTGCCGAGCGTGGTCTCCCCCACCGTCATGCCGATCACGAGGCCCAGGGTGAAGATGCTGTTGACCAGCGGGCGGCCGAATTCGGTGGTCTTCGCAAACTCGGCATCGAGGTGCAGCGGCTGCGGGTTGAGCGTGAGGCAGGTGAACAGCACGTTGTCGGCTTCGGTGACGGTGCGCGACATCGCGTGTTCGAACACCTGGCCTTCGTGAAATTCCTCGAAATAGAGGCCGGCCATCTTGGGCTCCGGGATGGGGGTGCACGTCTCCCCCTTCTCTTGCAGGAGGGAGAATGATGGTTCGGTCCCGGCTCAGCGTTCCAGGCACATGGCGACGCCCATGCCGCCGCCGATGCAGAGGGTGGCGAGGCCCTTCTTCGCATCCCGCTTGCTCATCTCGTGCAGCAGGGTAATCAGCACGCGCGCGCCGGAGGCGCCGATCGGATGGCCGATGGCGATGGCGCCGCCGTTCACGTTGACCTTGGACGTGTCCCAGCCGAGGTCCCTGTTGACCGCGATCGCCTGGGCGGCGAAGGCCTCGTTGGCCTCGATCAGGTCGAGGTCCTCGGGCTTCCAGCCGGCGCGGGCGAGCGCCTTGCGGGTGGCCGGGATCGGGCCGGTGCCCATGATCGCGGGATCGACGCCGGCGGTGGCGAAGGCAGCGATGCGGGCGAGCGGCTGCAACCCGCGCCGGGCAGCTTCGGACGCGGACATCAGCACCAGGGTGGCGGCGCCGTCGTTGATGCCGGAGGCGTTGCCGGCGGTGACCGTGCCGTCCTTGCTGAAGGCCGGCCGCAGCTTGGCCATGACCTCCATGGTCGAGTCATGGCGGATATACTCGTCGTCGGCCACGACCGTGTCGCCCTTGCGGCCCTTGATGGTGACGGCGACGATCTCGTCCTGGAAGCGGCCGGATTTCTGTGCGGCGCTGGCTTTCTGCTGGGAGGCGAGGGCGAATGCGTCCTGGTCCTCGCGCGTGATCTGATGCGCGCGGGCGACGTTCTCGGCGGTGGTGCCCATGTGGTAGCCGTGGAAGGCGTCCCAAAGCCCGTCCTTCAGCATTGTATCGATGAACTCGACCGAGCCCATCTTGGTGCCGGCGCGGAGATAGGCGGCATGGGCAGAGGTGCTCATGCTCTCCATCCCGCCGGCGGCGACGATCGCGCTTTCCCCGGTGCGGATCTGCTGCGCGGCGAGCGCCACGGCGCGCAGGCCGGAGCCGCAGACCTGGTTGATGCCGAAGGCGGTCTTGGCATCCGGCAGGCCGGCGGCGCGGGCGGCCTGGCGGGCGGGGTTCTGCCCTTCGCCCGCGGCGAGCACCTGGCCGAGGATGACTTCGTCCACATCGGCCGGATCGAGACCGGCACGGGCGATCGCCGCCTGGATTGCGGTGGTCCCCAACACATGGGCGGGCACGGTGGCGAAGGCGCCGTTGAAGCTGCCGACCGGCGTGCGGGCGGCGGAGACGATAACGACGTCGTCCATGGCGGGCTCTCCCCTGGTTGGGCGCGTCGGGCCGGAGGCCGGCGCCTTGGTGTGACCCGGGCAGGTTTACGCCGGATACGGCGGTTGCGAAAGCAGCGGCTGGGGCGGCCGGGCTGCGGGGGCGGAGGTGGTTGCGGGCCGCTGCCACCCCTATATTCCGCCGGACCACGTATTGGAGCGACGAAGATGGCGGCTGCCGCGACTTCTGCCCCCTCGGGCGATACCTCTGCCTCATCCGGGGCCGATCTGATCCCCGTGACGGTGCTGACCGGCTATCTGGGCGCCGGCAAGACCACCCTGCTCAACCGCATCCTGAGCGAGCAGCACGGCCGCAAATACGCGGTGGTAATCAACGAGTTCGGGGAACTCGGGGTGGACAACGAGCTCGTCGTCGATACCGACGAGGAAGTGTTCGAGATGAACAACGGCTGCGTCTGCTGCACCGTGCGCGGCGACCTGATCCGTATCGTCGGCGGCCTGATGAAGCGGCGCGAGAAGTTCGACGGCATCATCATCGAGACCACCGGGCTTGCGAACCCCGCGCCGGTCGCGCAGACGTTCTTCATCGATGAAGGGGTGCGCGCGAAGACCAGGCTGGACGCGATCGTCACCGTGGTCGATGCCAAGCATGTATTGGCGCGGCTGGACGACAGCCATGAAGCGGAAGACCAGATCGCTTTCGCCGACGTGATCGTGCTCAACAAAACCGACCTGGTCACGCCAGACGAACTGGCGGCGGTGGAAGGCCGGATCCGCCAGATCAACCGCTTCGCCGTGATCCATCGCACCGAACGCGCCGCGCTGCCGATCGCGCAGGTGCTGAACCAGGGCGCCTTCGACCTCGCCCGGGTGCTGGAGCGCGAGCCGGACTTCCTGGAGGACGATGCGCACGAGCACAACGACGACGTGACGTCGGTGAGCTTCGAGGTCGCGCAGCCGATCGACCCGGAGAAGTTCAACGCCTGGATCGGCGTCCTGCTGGCGGACAAGGGACCGGACCTGCTGCGCACCAAGGGCATCCTGAGCTACCAGGGCGACGACCGCCGCTTTGCCTTCCAGGCGGTGCACATGATCGCCGACGGGGACTTCATCGGGCCCTGGAAAGCAGGCGAGCCGCGCCAGAGCCGGATCGTGTTCATCGGCCGCAACCTGAACCGCCCGCAACTGCGCCGCGGCTTCGAATCCTGCCAAGCGGACCCGGTGAGCTGACGGTGAGCGAGCAGGCAACGGCCCGGTTCGCGGTCGAGACAAGGGGCAGCACGCAGGAGCTTGGCGCCTTCGTGGTCGCGGCGCGATTTGATCGCACTGGTCGCGAACTCGCCTTCGGGCTGGGGGACGGCACCTTGCGGCTGGCCGATCCCGCCGCGCCCGCCGCGCCGTGGCGCACGGCGAGCCTGCACGACGGCGCGGTACTGGCGCTGGCGGCGCATCCGGTGGCGGGGTTCGTCTCCGGGGGCGATGACGGGCGGCTGCTGCACCTGGGTGCGGACGGTTCCGTGCACGAGCTGGCCGCGTTCGGCATGAAATGGGTGGAGCAGGTCGCCTGCTTCCCCGGCGAGAAGGGACTGATCGCCTGCGCGGTCGGCAAGATCGTGCATCTGTTCGACGCGGCGGGGCACAAGCTGAAGGAGCTGGTGCATCCGTCCTCGGTCACCGGCCTGGCGTTCGATGCCAAGGGCAAGCGGATCGCGGCGTCGCACTACAACGGCGCCAGCCTGTGGTTCGTGGCGGCGAAGACCGATAGCCCGCGGGTGCTGGAATGGAAGGGCAGCCACACCGCGATCGCGCTGCACCCCGAGGGCGAGGCGGTGGTGACCGCCATGCAGGAGAACGCGCTGCACGGCTGGGCGCTGCCGGACGGCAAGCACATGCGCATGAGCGGCTATCCCAGCAAGACGCGTGCCCTGTCGTTCAGCCGCACCGGCAAATGGCTGGCGACCAGCGGAGCGGATGCGATGGTGCTGTGGCCGTTCTTCGGCGGCGGCCCGATGGGCAAGGCGCCGATGGAACTGGCGGGTGGGGACGGCGTGCTGTGCTCCGACGTGGCGTTCCACCCGCGGGAGGAGGTGGTGGCGGGGGGGTTCGCGGACGGGCTGGTGGTGCTGGCGGATGTGAATTCTTCTCGCATCCTGCCGATCGCGCCGCCGGGGCGGGGGCCGGTGTCGACACTGGCTTGGTCGCCTGCGGGGACGCAACTGGCGATCGGGACCGAGGAGGGGTTCGCGGCGGTGGTGGATTTGTCGAAGCGGTAGGCGGGGTTGCCGCCGAAGGGGGGCGCGGATGGACGTGATCACCAGGCATGGGCTCGCGATGCCCAAGCTGGGTCTGGGCACCTGGCCGATGACCGGGGCGACGTGCCAAGCGGCGGTGGAGAGCGCGTTGGCGCTGGGCTACCGGCACGTCGATACCGCGCAGATGTACGCCAACGAGGCGGATGTTGGCGCCGGCATCGCGGCCGCCGGCGTGACGCGGGGCGACCTGCATATCACCACCAAGGTATGGTGGCAGAACCTGGCGCCGGAGCGGATCCGGGCGGCGCTGGACGACAGCCTGCGGATGCTGCGGACCGACTACGTGGACCTGTTCATGGT
>DATLQW010000125.1:0-73723 GCA_035535035.1 Acetobacteraceae bacterium | reverse complement strand
GCTGGATGTGCAGCACCAGCCAGTTCGGCGGCAGGGCCTCGACATGGGTGTCGTCGAACGGCGCGAAGGGCGCCGGCTTGAAGCGGATGGCGATCTCGGTCAGCCGCGCGGCGAGGTGCTTGCCGGTGCGCAGGTAGAACGGCACCCCGGCCCAGCGCCAGTTGTCGATGGCGAGGCGCATGGCGACGTAGGTCTCGGTGTTGGAATCGCGAGCGACGTCGGGTTCGTCGCGATAGGCGGCGGTTTTCTTGCCGGGCACCGTGCCCGGGCCGTACTGGCCGCGCACCGCGTCCTCGGGCTTTACGGCGCACAGCGCGGCGAACACGTCGGCCTTGCGGTTGCGGATGGCCTTGGCGTCGAAGCCGGCGGGGGGCTCCATGGCCACCATCGCCAGCAACTGGAACACGTGGTTCGGCACCATGTCGCGCAACGCGCCGGTGGCGTCATAGAACTTGCCGCGGCGCTCGACGCCCACTGTTTCCGACACCGTGATCTGCACGTGGTCGATGCGGTCGCGGTTCCAGATCGGCTCGAACAGCCCGTTGGCGAAGCGGAACGCCATGATGCTCTGGACGGTTTCCTTGCCGAGAAAATGGTCGATCCGATAGATCTGTTCCTCGCGCAGCACGCGGCGGATGCGGGCGTTGAGCGCGCTGGCGGAGTCAAGATCGTGGCCGAACGGCTTCTCGATCACCACACGGCGCCAGCGTTGCGGCTGGTCGTCGCGCAGTTGCTCGTCCAGCAGGCCGGCGTGGCCGAGGTTTTCGACGATCGGACCGAAGAACCGATCGCCGACGGCGAGGTAGAACAGCACGTTGCCAGCGGTCTGCCGCGGATTCGCAAGGTCGTGCAGGTGCGCGTGCAACCTTTCGTACAGGCCGGGATCGTTGAAGTCGCCCTTCAGGTAGGACATCGCGCCGGCGAGGCGCTGCCAGGCGGTATCGTCCACCGCGTCGATGCGGCTCTCGCTGGCGGCATTGCCGACGAAGCTTTGCAGCATGTCATGCAGGCTTTTGCCCCAGGCCGCGGCGTCCTGTTCGACGGCGTCCACGCCGACGATGGCGAGGTGCTCCGGCAGCAGGCCGGTGCGGCTGAGGTTGTAAAGCGCGGGAACGAGCAGGCGCTTCGTCAGGTCGCCGCCGGCGCCGAAGATGACCATGGCGCAGGGGCCGGGCGGCTTTGCCTCGCGCCGCGGCGGGGCGGTGACGACCTTGGCGGTGCGTTTCGGGGGGGAATTGGGCATGGGGGTAAGGTTGTCCGGTTGGGGTGGCGACGCGAGGCGGGTCACGGTTTGTTGAACGCCGCGCGTGCGTGGGGCACCGCGCTTTGCCGCCCTACGCGCGCCCGAGATTGTTCAGCGCCTCCACCACCTTGCGGTCGAGCACGATGCCCTCGTGGCGGCGGCGTTCGCGCTCGCGGAAGGCGCGTTCGGATGGAATGCGGATCTCCTCGACACCAGCCTGAAGCGGCGTGGCCTTGATGCGCGCGACCAGCTCCGCCATCTGTGTGGCGAACGTTCCGGGCGCGAGCATCAGGTCCGGATCGATCGCGATGAACAGAAATCCGTAGTCCAACACGTCGCCGTTCGCCAACGCCGCGCCGGCCAGCAGGCCGAGCGCCTGGATAGCGAAGGACAATCCGTAGCCCTTGTGGCCGCCGAACGGCGCCACGCCGCCTTGCGCCGCCGCAGCGGCATCGCGCGTGGGATTGCCGTCCGCGTCGAAGCCGGTGCCCTCCGGCAGTTGCTGGCCGAGCCGCGCCAGCAGCAGCACCTCGCCCCACATCACCGAGGCGGTGCCGATGTCGTAGATCACCGGCCCGTCGGCGGAGGGAAAACCGATGCAGAACGGGTTGGTGCCAAGGGCCGGCGCGCGCGCGCCGGGTGGCAACACGTGCGGCCGGGCGCTGGCGGTGTGGATCGCCACCAGGCCGGCGCGCACGATGTGCTCCACGAAATACGCATTGCGGCCGCTGTAGTAGCTGTTGTGCACGCCGACGACGGCGATGCCGCTGGCCTTCGCTTTGGCCGCGGCGATCTCGGCGCCGCGGAAGGCGGCGATGTAGCCGACGTTGTTGCCGCCATGCAGCAGCGCGGACACCGGCGTCTCGCGCACCACGCGCACCGGCTGGCGCGGGCGCTGGGTGCGGGTGTCGCCGGCGATGGCGAGGATGCGCGGCAGGCTGGCGAAGCGATAGCCGCACAGCGCGTTGTCGATGAGCTGGTCGGTGACGATGGCGGCTTCATCGGCGTTGTAGCCGATGCGCTGCAACGCGCCCTCGCCCAGTTGGCGCGCCGCCGCCACGCTGAGGCGCAGCGTGTCGGGACCGTCGGCGTCGAGCAGGGAGTTGTTGAGCATGTCAGGTCGGCTGCGCGGGTTCCGGCAGCTTCTCCTTCAGGATGTCGCGGATCTCGGCGAGGAGTTGCTCCGGTTTGGGACCGGACTTGGCGTCTTCGCGCACGTGCAGCCTGGTCAGGGCCTTCACCACCCAGAACACCGTGAAGGCGACGATGACGAACTGGATGATGGCGTTGATGAACAGGCCGAGATTGAGAGTTGGCGCTCCGGCGTGCCGGGCATCGGCCAACGTTGCATAGTGCTGGCCATTGAGGGCCCAGAAGACGTTGGAGAAATCCACGCCGCCGGTCAGCAGGCCGAGCAACGGGTTGAACACGTCCTTCACCAGGCTGGTGACGACGCCGGTGAAGGCGGCGCCGATGATGATGCCGACGGCCAGATCGACGACGTTGCCGCGCATGATGAAGCCGCGGAACTCGCTGATCCAGCCGGGTGCCTTCAGTTCCATTGGAGTCTCCCGTGTTGCCGGGGTGACAATAGGACCGGGCACGACGGGGGCAAGGCCGGCGACGGCTGGCCAGCAAGGGGTGATTTCCGGTACCGTGGCCACCTGACGGGGCCGGGATGCACATGGCGGATTACGGTGAATGGAATCGCAAGGGGGCGACCCTCAGCGACGTGACGGCCGAGAAGGACTATGGGGTGACCCGCGATTTCATCGTGGGGGGCATCCGGTCCGGCGATCTCGAATACCGGGACGGGTCGATGTGGGGCAATCCCTACCTCAAGGTCCTGAGGAGTCAGCTTGAGCCTTACATAGCGGCACAGCTTGGCGCGGACTATCTGGCGCACCAGAAGGCCGCAACGGAATTGCGTGCCGTCAACGGCGAGATTACGGCTATCCGGCGAAAATTGACGGCATCGCAGGCACGCAAGGCCGAACTCGAGCGCACGATCAAGCCGTAGCGGCGTCGGACGACACACACGCCCGGCCGGAAGCCGACAGGCGTTCCGCCTCGGCTCCCGTCCCGTCACGACGCACGGCCATTTTGCGCGCCGGCCCGGTGCGCTACGCTGGCCGATATTCTGGAGGAAGCTCGATGCCTGCACGACCGGACGCTCGCCTGCCGCTGGCGCGCCGCGCCGCGGTTGGCGCCTCGGCTGTCGGCCTGGCCACGCCGGCGCAGACGGCCGACGCGCTCTGGAGCCATCAGTACAGCACGGAAAAGACCCGCGACGGACAGAAGATCAGCCTAGCGATGTATCGCAAGCGCGTTGGCGCGCCGCGGCACGGCGAGCCGGTCCGGCCGGTGCTGTTCATGGTGCACGGCTCGTCGGTTTCGGCGCTCACCAGTTTCGACCTGGTGGTGCCGGACCGCGGCGAATATTCGATGATGGATGCATTCGCCCGCCATGGCTTCGACGTGTGGACGATGGACCACGAGGGCTACGGCAAGTCGGCGCGCACCGATGGCAACTCCGACATCGCCAGCGGGGTGGAGGATCTGCGCGCGGCGATGCCGGTGATCGAGCGCGAGACCGGGCAGACACGGTGCCATTTCCTGGGCGAGTCGTCCGGCGCGCTGCGGGCCGGCGCCTTCGCGATGGCGGAGCCGGATCACGCGGGGCGGCTGGTGCTGGTGGCGATGACCTATACCGGCAAAGGCTCGGCGACGCTCGCCAGGCGCGCGGAGCAAGTGGCGTATTACCGCACGCATAACCGGCGGCTGCGCGACCGGGCGATGATCGAGAGCATCTTCACCCGCGACAAGGCGGGGACCACGGATCCCGCGGTGGGGGCGGCGGTGGCGAACATGGAACTGGTGCATGGCGACACGGTGCCGACCGGCACCTATCTCGACATGACCGCGCATCTGCCGGTGATCGATCCGACGAAGATCGCCGCACCCGTCGTGGTGCTGCGCGGGGAGTTCGACGGCATCGCGTCGATGGAGGATCTGTGGGACTTCTATCGGCAATTGCCGAACGGGGACAAGCAGTTTTCCGTCATCGCCGGTGCGGCGCACGCGCTGGCGTCGTGCCGCAACCGGCACGCTTTCTGGCATACGGCACGGGCCTTCCTGACGATGCCCGCGCCGCCGGCGGGGTGAGCGTCGGCTTCTCCCGCTATAGGCGGGAGAGGTCCTTACGGGTTCCGCCTGAGCGGAGGTATCCGGCGGGAGATTTGCGATTGGGGCGAGCAGGGTCATGCCAGCCCGGCGATGTCCCGCCATTCCGTTTCAGTGACGGTTCGCACGCCGAGCTCCGTTGCCTTGCGCGCCTTCGAGCCGGCATCGGCGCCCACCACCACCAGGTCGGTCTTCTTCGACACGCTGTCGGTGACCTTGGCGCCGAGCGCCTCGGCGCGCGCTTTCGCCTCCGGACGGGTCATCGTCTCCAGCGTGCCGGTGAACACCAGCGTCTTGCCGGCGATCGCGCTCGCCGCAGCCGCGACTTGGGCGGCATCCTCGATGGTCAGCTCCGCCGCCAGTTCGCGGAGCGTTTCGACGTTGCGCGACTCGGCAAAGAAATCCACCAGTTCCTGGGCGATCGACGGACCGATGCCGACGATGCTGCCGAGTTCCTCGCGCGCCTCGGAGCCCACGACGATCGCCGCCAGCATCTGCGCCCGCCAGTTGTCGAAGCTGCCGTAGTGCCGGGCGAGCAAGCGCGCGTTGGCCTCGCCGATGCGGCGGATGCCGAGCGCGTAGATGAAGCGCTCCAGGGGAATGCGCCGCCGCGCCTCGATCGCGCGCGCCAGGTTGCGCGCCGACAGCTTGCCCCAGCCCTCGCGCGCGGCGATTGCTTCCTCCCGCGCCGGCAGATGGAAGAGGTCGGCGGGGCTATGCAGCCAGCCCTCGTCATAGAATTCCTGGATGGTTTTTTCCCCGAGCCCGTCGATGTCGAAGGCCGCGCGCGACACGAAATGGATCAGCCGTTCGACGCGCTGCGCCGCGCAGACCAATCCGCCGGTGCAGCGCCGTATCGCTTCGCCCGGCGGGCGCACCGCGTGGCTGCCGCAGACCGGACATTTTTCCGGATACAGGTATGGCCGCGCATCCTGCGGCCGGCGTTCCAGCACCACGGACAGGATCTGGGGAATCACGTCGCCGGCGCGTTGCAGCAACACGGTGTCGCCGATGCGGATGTCCTTGCGGGCGATCTCGTCCTCGTTGTGCAGGCTGGCATTCTGCACGAGCACGCCGCCGACATTGACCGGCTCGAGCCGCGCCACCGGCGTCAGCGCGCCGGTGCGTCCCACCTGGATACGGATGTCCTGCAGCACGGTCATCGCCTGTTCGGCGGGGAACTTCCAGGCGATCGCCCAGCGCGGCGCGCGGCCGACGAAGCCGAGCCGCCGTTGCAAGCCGAGATCGTCGATCTTGTACACCACGCCGTCGATGTCGTAGCCCAGGCCGGAACGTTCCGCGGCGATCCTTGCCTGGAATGCAGCGGCTGCCGCCTCGTCGGGAACAGGTTCCGACAGGGGATTGACCTCGAAACCCCAATGCCGCAGGCGTTGCAGGTATTCCCAATGGGTTGCGGCCACCGGCTCGCTCGCCTCGCCCATCGCGTAGGCGAACAGCGACAACGGCCGCGAGGCGGTTATTTTCGGGTCCAACTGGCGCAGGCTGCCGGCCGCGGCATTGCGCGGATTGGCGAACACCTTGTGCCCGGCTTTCGCCTGCGCGTCGTTCATCGCCAGGAAGTCGTCCTTGGTCATGAACACTTCGCCGCGAATCTCGATCAGCGCCGGCGCGTGGCCGCGCAGCTTTACCGGCACCGAGTGCATCGTGCGCAGGTTGGCGGTGACGTCCTCGCCGATCGTACCGTCACCACGCGTCGCGCCGTGCACGAAGTTTCCGTGTTCGTAGGTCAGGTTGATCGACAGGCCGTCGATTTTCGGCTCGGCGACGAATTCCAGTTTTTCCCCCGCCGGCAGGCCGAGGAAGCGGCGCGCGCGGGCGCAGAATTCGGAAAATTCCTCGGCGGTCATGGCGTTGTCGAGCGACAGCATCGGCACGCGGTGGCGCAGCTTGGCGAAGCCGCTCTCCGGCGCGCCGCCGACGCGGTTCGACGGCGAGTCGGGGCGGACCAAATGCGGGAAGCGCGCCTCGATCGCCGCGTTGCGCCGGCGCAGCGCGTCGTAGTCGGCATCACTGAGCTCCGGCGCGTCCTGTTGGTAGTACAGCCGGTCGTGATGCGCGATCTCCCGCGCCAGGTGCGCGAGTTCGGACGCGGCATCCGGTTCAGACAGGGCTTCGATGGCGGTTTCGGTCATGCGCGCAGCTTATAACCAACCGCCCGAGACCTCGACTCATGGGCTCTGCCGCCGCGCCAGGGTGGGTTTGACCGGTTGCTCATAACGTAGATCCGATGGTGGCGATCGGTCGGATCCGATCGGAACCGTGATGCTCAGGCGACGCCCAGAAACAAGCGAGGCAGTCGTCACAGGACCGGACGGGTCTTGTCATCCCCGCGAAAGCGGCGACCGACCTTGGCGAAGGCGCGGGGCGGAAGAGCGCGGCGTCTTCCGTCCCGCGGCTTTGACCTCGCCGTCAGCCCGCTTCCTGCACATGCGCCTCGAGGAACCAGAGCGCCTTGTCCAGGTCGCGGGAGATGCCGGTCAGGATGTCGGCGGTGTCGGCGTCGCCGGCCTCGGAGGTCTGGTCGATGCCGTCGCGCACGGCGTTGGCCACCTGGGCGTAGCGGTCGATCAGCGCCGCGAGGTGGTCGCGGATGGCGTAGATGCCGGTGGGGTAGGGCTTCAGGGTGCTGACCTCGGCCACCACCTGGGTGGTGCCCAGCGCGGTGCCGCCGAGCTGGACCACCCGCTCGGCCATGGTGTCCACGGCGTCGTCGATCTGGGTGCGGAAGCCGTCCAGCATCTCATGCACCGCGATGAATTGCGGGCCCTTCAGGTTCCAGTGCGCCTGTTTGGTGAGCAAGGCGAGGTCGATGCCGTCGGCGACCCGCGCGTTCAGCAAGCCGATGGACACCTGTTTGGCGTTCGATTTCAGATCGTTCTTGGTCGCGGGTGTGCGCATTCCGTGCTTCCTCCGATGCTGGGCCTGTGTCGCGGCAGTATATGGTGCGGGCGGGCGTCTTCCACACCGGAGCGCGCGCGGTTTTCGCCGGTCATGCCGGTCCCAACCCGGTGGCGTGCCGGGTGGCGCCGATCGGGCCGCGGCGTTCGGCGTGCCGCTTCGCCTCGGCGGCCGCGAGGGCCGGATCGACCGCCAGATAGCGAGCCGGCGGCCGAGTGCCGGGGTCGCGCCGGAATGCCGCGGCGCGGGCGAGCACCGCGCGATCCGCCTCCGACATCCGGCCGACCTCGCGCAGGTGGTCGGTCCAGCTTTCCATCGACCATAGTTCCAGCCAGCCCTCGGGATGCGCCACGTCCTCATAGAGCTGCCAGAAGACCGCGCCGGCCCGGCCGCGCACCTGGCGCACCTCGCCCATCGTCGCCAGGAATGCGGGGCGCTCGGGCGGCTCGACGCTGTAGTGCATGGTCTCCATGACCTGTCCACGCGCATGGCGCAGCAGCGGCACCAGCTCCGGGGCAGGGGCCTCGGGTGCGCGGGGCGGCGCGGCCTCGGGCGTTCCGGCGCGGATCGGGCCGATATGTTCGATGCCGAAGCCCTGCACCGCGATCGCCAGCGTCACGCCCAGGCCGGCCGCCACCAGCAATGCCTCGGACATGCCGATCTGGCCGCCCAGCGCGCCCCAGGCAAAGGAACCGACGGTCAGCGCGCCGTTCTGAGCGAGCTGGTAGATCGCCAGTGCGCGGGCCCGCACCCAGGACGGGCAGACGAGCTGCGCCGCCGCCTGGACGGTGGCATAGGCCGAGGTCCAGCCGATGCCGAACAGCAGCATGCCGCCGGCCGCGACCAGCCAGTCATGCGCGACGGCCAGCAGGGCGATGCCGGCGCAGGAGAACAGGGAGCACCCGACCACGGTGGCGTTGCGGCTGATGCGGCCGCGCACCATGGGCAGCAGCATGCCCGATGTGACGCCGCCGACCCCCATCATCCCAAGGATCACGCCGTACATCCCGGCGCCGAGGTGCAGTTGCTGGCGCACCACCAGCGGCAGCAATGCCCAGGGTGCCGAGGCCGGCAGCGAATAGGCGATGGTGCGCACCATGGCGCAGCGGATTGCCGGGGTGTTGCGCACGAAGCGCACGCCGGCGCGCATGGCGGAGACGAAATGCTCGCGCGGCAGGCCGGTGAAGCGTCTGCCGCGGTGCCAGGTGAGCAGGGCGCCGATGACCGCGAGGATGGACACCGTGTAGAGCGAGAAGGCCAGGCTGGTGCCGCCGAGCAGAATAAGAAAGCCGGCGAGCGCCGGGCCGACGGCGCGGGTGAGGTTGTAGCCGATGCCGTTCAGCGTGATCGCCTGGACGAGGTCCTCGCGCGGGACGAGTTCGGGGATGATGGCGCTCCAGGCCGGCGCGGTGAGGGCCGAGCCGATGCCGATGGCGAAGGTCAGCGCCAGCAGGACGCCGGCGGTCACGGCGTGGCCGAGGGTCAACGCGGCCAGGGTCGCGGCGGCGAGGATGGTCCAGAGCTGGGTGCAGAGGAGGAAGACGCGGCGATCGACGATGTCGGCCAGCGCGCCGCCGGGCAAAGCGAGGAGAAAGACCGGCATGATGGTGGCGGCCTGCACCATGGCGACGATCAGGGGGCGCGGGGCGAGGGTGGTCATCAGCCAGCCGGCGCCGGTGTTCTGCAGCCAGGTGCCGAGCCAGGCCACGACGCTCGCGAGCCAGAGACGGCGGAAGGTGCGGTTGCGCAGCGGCACCAAAGCGGGAGGCAGGCGGATCATCGGTGTCGGGGAGGGTCGTTGGTGGGGTGGCGGGACATGACACCGCATCGGGGCGTTTCGATGGCAGGATAGCACGGATGGGGTGGGTGGTGTTCCATGTGGACGTGGGTTCGGGTTTTGGCGATTGGCGATTGTCTCGGACGCGGCGCCCTGTGGGTATGTGGCGTCTCATGGATGTCCCGTTTCGCGTGGAGAGAGACGATGCCGCGTGAGATGAGAGTCGGGCGACGCAGGCGCTGGGCCGGCTGCGAGTTGACCACCGGCCGGCCGTGGCCGACCCGCCCTGAATGAGACTGCGCAGGTTGCGGGAAGCAGGAGGCGAGAGTTGGTTTCTTGCCAGAGGACAATTTATGTTAGATTTAGTGTCGGTATCTGTTAGCTTTGGAACCGCGGATGCACCGGGATGAGACCACGCTGAAGCGACTATCCGAGTGTATCATCGGGTGCGCGTTCGGCGTTATGAACACCCTCGGGTCCGGATTTTTCGGGAAGGATTACGAGAACGCCTTGGCTCACGAGTTGCGCAAAGCGGCGTTGGTGACGATCGTTGCGCGCATCGCCGCATGCTGCGATCCCGTGCAGTCCGCCGGAGACGGCAGACGGTGTCAGCGATAGAACTCGATCTTCGCCTCGCGAAACCAGAGAAAGTTAGCCGGCGCGGCCGAGATCGGCCCGTTGATGGCGAAGACCGCGATCTCGAATTTCTCTCCTGGCACGACGGTATCGCGGAGCACGAGGCGGTTGGGCATGTTGAAGCCCTGGATCGCGGCCGGGCTGGGCCTGCCGGCCGCCCGCGGCAGTGCCCCGTTGACCCAGACCTCGGCATAGTCATCGACGTTCACGGTCAGCACCGCCTTCGCTCCGGCGGTGTCGAATCCCGCGGCATTTGCGGGAATCGTCAGGGTCGCGCGGAACCAGACGAACGACACCATGCCGCCGCCTCGCCTTGCGCCCAGGTCGGTCGCGGCAACCTCCGGCCAGGCCGAATCGTCAAAGCCGCTCAGCTCGGCATGCGGCGCGACGTCGTAGGTGGTTGGGAATTCCGGCATGGAGTCGGTCAACGCCGGACACTCGACGATTTTCGCCTCCATCGCCTTCCACCGCGCGCCGAACAACGCCGATCCGTCGGCGGTCATCAGATCGACCACATGCGCCGGCGGCAGTGACGGGGCGATCGGCGGCTGCGGCATGAGCAAGGGGGGCATTGCCGGCGGGGCGGAAACCGTGGGCCTGGTATAAACGTTGGCAGACATGTCAGTGTTCTTTCCATCGGATCGCGGGAATGCGGTGCCGCCACGCGCCTGCTACAATCCCAGGCCGCCATCGAGCAATATGGTCTGGCCGGTCATGTAGTCCGAGGCCGCCGACGCGAGGTAGAGCGCCAGCAGCCCGACCTCCCGCAGCCGCCCGGGGCGCTTGAGCGGCACGGTCGTCACCGCGCGCTGCGTGGTCTGCCTGACCCGTTCTTCGCCGGACGTCACGACATCCGGAAAAATGCCGGGAGCGATGGCATTGACGTGCACGTCGTAGGGCGCCCATTCGAGCGCCTGCGCGCGGGTGAATCCGGCGAGCGCGGTCTTGGCGGTGGTGTAGATAACCATGTCCTGGCCGCCCTGATGCGCGGTCCACGACGCGATGTTGATCACCTTGCCCGAGCGGCGCGCCAACATGTGCGGACCGACGGCGCGGGTGCAGAGCAGTGCCTCGGTCAGGTTGATGTCCATGATGAAGCGCAACTCGTCGTCGGACACGCCGGGGGCGCCGGCCGCGTTGTCCGGAAGCGTGACCAGCGGCTTGCGGATGGAGTCGCCCAACGCGTTCACCAGGACGTCGATGCG
Source organism: Acetobacteraceae bacterium (assembly GCA_035535035.1). Classification (GTDB taxonomy): domain Bacteria; phylum Pseudomonadota; class Alphaproteobacteria; order Acetobacterales; family Acetobacteraceae; genus JASHVB01. The sequence goes on along the minus strand of DATLQW010000125.1, from coordinate 62,760 downwards.
TCCGAAGGTGTCGAGGACCGAGGTCACGGCGCGGCGTACTTCATCCGGTTGCGTGACGTCGGCGATGACGGGAACCACGCGTCGCCCGGACGCCGCGGCGATCCGCGCCGCGGTGTCGTTGACGTATTTCGGCGTGAGTGCGTTCAGCGCGACGTCGGCACCGGCCTCGGCCAGCACCTGGGCGATGCCCTTGCCGATGCCGCGTCCGGCCCCCGTGATAAAGACGACCTTCCCCGTGACATCGAATTCGGCCGGCATCATGACGTGTCCTCCGACATCGCGGCGCCGCGGCGCGCCTGGCCGATTATCGGCCGCGTGACGGGCACGGCACAAGCCGCCCGCGCCGCCGCTCGATTGCACCGGGCGACGGAGGGCTAACGCAATGGTCGCCGGTTTGCCGTTGAGGTCCGAAAACCGCGAGACAACCGCGGCAGCATGGGGAATCATGCGCGCATGGAAATGGACGACGACGCTTGCTACCGCGCCATAGAAACCCGAGACCGTCGTTTCGATGGCCGCCTGTTCGTTGCTGTCACGACGACCGGGATTTATTGCCGGCCGTTCTGCCCGGCACCCACGCCCAGGCGAGAAAACGTCCGGTTCTTCCATACGGCTGCCGCGGCACAGGAAGCCGGGTTTCGCCCGTGTTTGCGCTGTCGGCCGGAAACGTCGCCTGAGCTTGCCTTCTGGCGCGGGAGCTCCAACACCGTTTCCCGCGCCCTCGGGTTGATCGAGGCGGGGGCCCTCGATGACGGGAACGTCGAGACCTTGGCGGCACGGCTGGGCATCGGCGAGCGTCAGCTCCGGCGCCTGTTCCGGCGGCATCTTGGCGCCTCCCCGGTGTCGATCGCGCAGACAAGGCGGATCCTTCTGGCCAAGCAACTGATTCAGGACACGCGGCTGCCGATGACGGAGATCGCCTCGGCAGCGGGTTTTGGCAGCATTCGGCGATTCAACGAGACCTTCCAGCAACTCTACAGGCGGCCCCCCAAGGCGCTGCGGCGAACCGGCGTGGCGGACGAGTCTGTCGGCACGACAGGGGCGGTCGCGGTCAGGCTCGGCTACCGATGTCCCTATGACTGGGATTCCATCCTGTCGTTCCTTCGCGCGCGCGCAATCCGTGGCGTCGAGGTGGTGTCGCGGAGCCGGTATGCGCGCACGATCGCGATCGGCGACGGACGCGGAATGTTGGTCGTCGAACCGGCGGAGGGAAACTGCCTCAAGGCGACCGTTCGCTTCGCGGACCTCAAGGCCCTGCCGACGATTATCGCACGGGTTCGCCGCGTCTTCGATCTTGCCGCCGATCCTCTGGCCATTGGCGCGCATCTCAGCCGGGACCCGGTCCTGGCGCCACTTGTCGCCGCGCACCCGGGCCTCAGGGTTCCTGGCGCGTGGGACGGATTCGAACTCGCCGTTCGTGCCATTCTTGGGCAACAAATCACGGTGTCGGCGGCGACAGGGTTCGCCGGCAAACTGGTTTTGTCCCATGGCGAGGAAATGACCGACCCCGTGGCGGTCGATCAAGGGCTGACCCATGTGTTTCCCACGCCTCGGCAACTGGCCGGGGCGGATTTGGCGGCGATGGGTCTGCCAAAGGCCAGGCGGCTGGCGTTAGCGTCTTTGGCAGCGGCGGTCGTGACCGACCCGCTGATTTTCGGCCCGCGCCGAAGCCTCGAAGAGGCCGTCGTTCAGTTGCGATCGTTGGCGGGCGTCGGCGAATGGACCGCCCAGTATATCGCCATGCGCGAACTGCGCGAGCCGGATGCATTTCCGGCGGCCGATATCGGTCTGATGCGGGCGATGAGCGATGGGAGCGGGGAGCGGCCATCACCCGCCGAGCTGCTTGCACTGGCCGAGCAATGGAGACCCTGGCGCGCCTACGCCGCGCTGCATCTCTGGGCGTCCGAGCCTCACGAATCCCCGATTGTTGCAAAGGTGCTGCATGACCCACAAGCCGCCTGAACGCCTCCGGCTGGATCGGCTGGGCACGCCAATCGGCGAATCGCTGATCGTCACCGATGAGGCCGGCTACCTGCGTGCGCTCGATTGGGCCGATCGCGAATCCGGCATGGCCCGCCTGCTTCGCCGGCACTACGGATCGGTCGTGGTGGAACCGGGTGCCGCGCCGGGAAACGTCAGACGCAGGCTGCGGCGCTACTTCGAAGGGGAGCTCGGATGTCTGGGTGCCATCGAATGGCGCACGGCCGGCACTCCGTTCCAACGCAGCGTATGGATGGCTCTTACCACGATCGCACCGGGCGAGACGCTCAGCTACGGTGCCTTGGCGGCGAAGCTGGGATGTCCCAAATCGATGCGCGCGGTTGGCCTGGCGAACGGGGCCAATCCAATCAGCGTGGTGGTGCCGTGTCATCGCGTGATTGGCGCCGATGGCTCGCTAACCGGCTACGGCGGCGGGATCGAGCGCAAACGATGGCTACTTGAGCACGAGGGTGCCGCTTTCCGCGAAAGGCCAGTGCGTCAGGCGCGTGCGGCTTAAAGCGCCGTCCCGCGTGCGGCAGACCGGGAGGCACGAAGCCTCCCGGTTTACCCACAAAGGGCTAGGCGGCGTGCAGCAGTTCCAGGGCTTCCTCGAAGATTTCCATGTTCTTGCCGAAGGAAATCGCCGCGGCCTGGACGCCGCAGACCAGGTGCATCCAGCGCCACGGCTCACGGGTGGCGTAGAATTCCTCCACGATCGCCTGGTGATGCTTGAAGGCGTGCATCTCGGTGAAATTGTCGTGGCACACGATCTCGCCGAGCCGCTTCATCAGCACTTCCGGGTCATAGCGGAGCTGCACGTATTGCTGTGCCAGGTTGACCGTGCCCTTCACCTCCGGCACGGCCCGCATCCGGCCCAGGTTGGTGACCGTGGACCAGTCGGTCGGCGGCTGCTGGTAGATGCTCTGCGTGATGGCCTCGAGCAATTCGTCCTGCGTGCGGTGCGGCAAGGCGGCGACCGCGGCTGGATCCGGCTGCGGCGCCGGCTCCATCCGGTACTGCGTCGATTTCACCTCGGGACCGGTGTGCCAGAGCAGCAGGATTTGCAGCTTGTTGCGCATGCTGAGGCCGTCGAGCCGGAGCAGATAGCGGCGCAGATTGGCGCTGGTGTGCAGGTGGACATCCATGGGATTGCCGGTCAGCGAGCGCATGAACAGACCGGCCGCGCCGATCGACAGGGCTTCGCCGGCGCCTTCCATGGACAAGCCGTCCGCCAGGGCCTGGGCCAGCAACACCGGAATTTCGGAATAGGAGTCGCAGTGCCCGATGGCCTCGCCCACCTGGCCGATCGCCGCGGTTTCATCGTCACCGGTCCGCTGGCGCAGGATGCGGGTCAGCAACTCATGCTTTTCGATCAGCGCATCGACCTCCGGGACCGCCCGCTGGGTGGGGAAGCGCGCCACGTAGCGCACGGCCGGACGCATCAGAACCGGGAGATACTCCTGCCCGAGCAACTCCAGGCCGCGCCAGGTGTAAGCGGGAAACAGGAAGTAATGGTCGTCCAGGGCATTCTTGGGAATGGCGACGGTGAGCAGCAGATCGAACGCCTCGATCGGCGGGACATTCTGCCACAGCCACTGGAAAAGATGGTCGGCCTTGTTGCTTTCGCCGCGGCTGCAGGCGGTGAGAAAGGCCGCCTTGGTCGCCTCGACGCCACGTGCGTTCGACACCTCCCCGCTGCCGTCCGCGGCGAGGTCTTCAGATCTGCTCGAGCCGGTGTCGCTGGCATCCAGCGGCGCGAATTCCAGCAGGGCGAAGGGCGCGGTGACCGGGTCGTGAACGTGTTTGTTGGCCAGGGCCACGTGCTGCAGGATCGGGAGGAAGCTGTCTTCTCCCTCCAGGCGGCCGACCAGCTTCGTGATCGCGTACATGCCGGCCAGCGGATGCAGCGGGCCGCCGTGATGGCCCGGCGGCAGGTCGGACGAGCGCGTCACCGCGAGGGCCGAGGCCATCAGCATGGTTTGCGTCGATACCCCGGCGCGCAGCTTCTCCAGCGTGCGATCCAGGATCTCGGATCGCGGCGTTTCCTCGATGAACTGGACCAGCGGCTCTATGTCGTCGGCAAAACGGACCCGTTCCGGCATGGTGGACTCTCCTGTAATTGTTGTCAGGCTTGGTTCGCAGGCTTTACTCTTTCGATGGGTGCGGCGCCTCTCGACCGGCGCGACCGCCGCGGTCGCGACCGGGAGGCAGCCCGGGGATCGGGAATTGGGCCGCGGCAAGGCGGCGGCAAAAGAGGTGGCCACGTGGCCCGGGATGCAGGCGCGGCCAAGCCATGGCCGCAGCCGGGGCCCGCTGCCGCGGGGCTGTCAAAGCGGTCATGGGGCCGATCTCTGCATCACACGGTGTCCCGCCAGCACACAACGATCATCGGACGATCTCGCGTTGCCTTGCCTCATTGCAACAGCCGAGGGGCAAAGCGCCAGACGAGGTCTTCCTCACTTTCCAGCCAATGGTCGGGCGTGGAGCGCAGCGTGTCAACATCTGGGGGAAATGGCCGCCCGGCGGGAGTGAGCGTGCATCACCGCACAGCCGCCGTTCAACCGCGCATGCCGCCCCGCAACACCGCGTCAACCTTGTCCAGCAACCCACGCGTCCCCTGCTCGAGCTGGCCGCGGTTTCATAATCATCCGGAAGCGCCGTTTGTTCCGTGAAGACGAATCGCGCTCCCCCGCCGGCCGGATTGAACTTCACAGTCGTTTGAGATAGCGATACTTGCTCAGGACCATAGTGCGCGCAGCTCAAGCGGCTTGCGATCCGACGTCCGGCGCTACCCGGCAAGCCCCGCATGCACCGCGCACCCGGCGAGGAACCCCGCCAGCGTACGGTGGAAATCCGGCTCCTCCAGCAGGAACGCATCGTGCCCCTTGTCGGTCGGGATCTCCACGAACGACACGTTCGCCCCCGCCCGGTTCAGCGCCCGCGCGATCGAGCGGCTCTCGGCAGTCGGGAACAGCCAGTCCGAGGTGAAAGACACCAGCAGGAACCGCGTCTTGGTGCCGCGGAACGCGTTCGCCACGTCGCCCTGGTAGTCCACCGCAAGGTCGAAATAGTCCATCGCCCGAGTGAGGGTCAGATACGAATTGGCGTCGAAGCGCTGCACGAAGGTGCTGCCCTGGTGGCGCAGGTAGCTCTCCACCTCGAACATCTCGCCGAACAGCCGCATCGCTTCGGTCGAATCCTTCGGCGCGTTCTGAATCCGCCGGCCGAATTTCCGCGTCAGCGCCTGTTCCGAAAGGTAGGTGATGTGCGCGCACATCCGCGCCACCGCCAGCCCGCGCGCCGGCACCCGCCCGGTCTCCCAATACCGGCCACCCTGCCAGTCCGGATCGGCGAAGATCGCCTGCCGCCCAACCTCGTGGAACGCGATGTTCTGCGCCGAGTGATACGCGGCGCAGGCGATCGGCAGCGCCGCGAACACCGCATCCGGGTACGAAGCCACCCATTCCAGCACCTGCATGCCGCCCATCGAGCCGCCCAGCACCGCGAACAGCCGCGTAATTCCCAGATGGTCGATCAGCCGTTTTTGGGCCCGGACCATGTCGCGGATCGTCACTGCCGGAAAATCGGTGCCCCAAAGCTGGCTGGGACGATCCTCGCGCTCGGACCGCGGGCCGGTGGAGCCCATGCAGCCGCCGAGCACGTTGGCGCAGATGACGAAGAACCGGTTGGTATCGACTGGCCGGCCCGACCCCACCACCTGCTCCCACCAGCCTTCCTTGCCGGTCATCGGGTGGGGTTCGGCGACATACTGGTCGAGGGTCAGCGCATGGCACACCAGCACCGCGTTTGTCCGCGCGGCGTTCAGCGTGCCGTAGGTGCGATACGCCACGGTCAGCCGCGGCAGGGTGGCGCCACATTCCAGCACCAGCCCGTCGTCGAACGTGACGTGGGTATGCGCAACCCGGGCGAGCGTGGTGATCTGGTCCATCGCGGCGATTGCATAGGCCGCGCCCGGCTCCCCCGCAACCTCGCGCCCGCGGCCCGACGATCGAGCATAGTTTGCAGCAGGGCACGCATGACGCTATCTGTTTCGCGTCCCCTCCGGCGATAACGATGTCGAGCCCCGCCCCGATCGAAGCTATCCCGCCAGCGACCTCGGACACCGGGGAACCGGACCCGTTCGACGGCTGGCGCGCCGCGCAAGGCAACGGCCTCGCCGCGCTGCGTGCCGAGCTCGATGCGATCGATGACGCGATGCATGACCTGCTGATGCGCCGCGCCCATGTGGTGGAGGCGGTGGCGCAGTCCGGCAAGCGCAGCGCGTTGCGGCCGGGGCGGGAGGCTTCGATCATCCGGCGCCTGCTGTTGCGTCACCAGGGATCGCTGCCGCCGCAGGCGCTGTACCGCATCTGGCGGGAGCTGCTGGCTGCCACCACGTCGATGCAGGGCGGGTTTGGCCTTGCGGTCTGCGACCCGCATCCCGGCGCCGCGTACACCCAGCTCGCGCGCGAGCAATACGGCGCGCTGACGCCGCTGCGCGCCCACCACAGCCCGTCCCAGGCGATCGGCGAACTGTCCGCCGGCACCGCCTCGGTCGCTGTCCTCCCGCTGCCCTCGGAAACCGAAGGCTGGTGGACCGCGCTGCTGCATCCGGACATCCACGTGGTTGCCCGGCTGCCGTTCTGGGTGCCGCGGGCGGAGGGCAGCCCCTCGGTGCAGGCGTTGGTGGTGGCGCCATTCCCGCCGGATGCCAGCGAACAGGACCGCTCGCTGATCGGGCTGGAGCTGGAGGAAGACGTGAGTCGCGCCAAGCTGACCGCCGCGCTGACCGCGGCGGGGTTCGCCCCGGGCATGGTGCTGCTGCGGCGCGACCCGGGCGCACCGGTGGCGCATGCGCTGGTTGAGGTGGAGGGCCACGTGGCGGCGCACGACAAGCGGCTGGACGCGCTGGCCGCCGCGCGCCGGCCGATCGTGCTGGGCGGCTACGCGGTGCCGGTGGGAGGTGCCGCATGACCACGCCGCGCCCGCGTCCCGAGGTGCTGACCATCTCACCCTATATCGGCGGTGAATCGACGCTGCCCGGCATCAACCGCACCATCAAGCTGTCTTCCAACGAGGGCGCGTTCGGCGTGCCGCCCGGCGCACGGGAAGCCATCCGCCGTGTCGCGGAGGAGGTGTATCGCTACCCCGATGGCGGCGCCGACGCGCTGCGGGAAGCGATCGGCCGGCGCTGGAGGCTGGACCCGGCGCGCATCGTCTGCGGCGCCGGCTCCGACGACCTGATCTATCAATTCTGCCTGGCCTACGGCGGACCGGGGCGGGACATCGTGATGTCGGCGCACGGGTTCTCGATCTATTACATCGCCGGGACCTATGCCGGCAGCCGGGTCATCAAGGTGCCCGAACGCCATCTGGCTGCCGACGTGGACGCCATGCTGGCGGCGGTGTCGCCGGCGACGCGGCTGATGTTCCTGGCCAATCCGAACAATCCCACGGGCTCCATGCTGCCGCGGGACGGGGTGGCGCGGCTGCGCGCCGGCCTGCCGCCCGAGGTGCTGCTGGTGGTGGATGCCGCCTACGCCGAATACGTCACGCGCGCCGATTATGACGCGGGGGTGGAACTGGTCGATGCCACCGACAACACGGTGATGACCCGGACGTTCTCGAAAGTGTTCGGGCTGGGTGGCATGCGCATCGGCTGGTGCTACGCGCCGGCGGACGTGGTGGATGTGCTGAACCGGGTGCGCGGGCCGTTCAACGTTTCGGTGGCGGCGCAGGCGGCGGCGATCGCGGCGCTGGCGGAACAGGGCTGGGTGGAGAAGGGCCGCGACCATAATGCGGAGTGGCGGCCGAAGCTGGCGGCGGGGCTGGAAGCGGCGGGCATCAAGGTCTGGCCGAGCGAGGGCAATTTCGTGCTGGCCGATTTCGGCACGGAGGGAAAAGCCGAGGCGGCTGACGGGTTCCTGCGCAGGCGCGGCATCATCGTGCGGGGCGTGCGCGGCTATGGGCTGCCGCATTGCCTGCGCGTCACGGTCGGCACGGCGGAAGAGGTGCAGGCGGTGGTCGAGGCGCTGACCGGCTTCATGCGGGAAAGCCGTGGCTGAGCCTCTCTTCCGTCGGCTGGCGTTGCTCGGGGTAGGGCTGATCGGCAGTTCCGTTGCCCGCATCGCGCGGGAGCGTGGCGACCTGGCGGGCGAAATCGTGGTCAGCGCGCGCACCCAGAAGACGCTGGATCGTGTCGTGCAACTGGGCTTCGCCGACCGGGTGGAGCTGGACCCGGCGCGGGCGGTGGAAGGCGCGGATTGTGTGATGCTGGCCGCGCCGGTGGGGGCGTTCGCCGAGCTGGCCGCGCGGATCGCGCCGCATCTGGCGCCGGGGGCGATTCTGACCGACGTGGGGTCCACCAAGCAATCTGTCATTCGCGACGTGGGGCCGCTGGTGCCGGCGGGCGTGCATTTCGTGCCGGCGCATCCGGTGGCGGGCACCGAGTATTCCGGGCCCGATGCGGGGTTCACCACGCTGTTCGAGGGGCGCTGGACGCTGCTGACTCCGCCGCCCGGCACCGACGCGGCGGCGGTGGAGAAGATCGCCGAACTCTGGCGGCGCTGCGGCTCGATGATCGAGCAGATGGAGCCGGCGCACCACGACCGGGTGCTGGCGATTGTTTCCCACCTGCCGCATTTGATCGCCTTCACCATCTGCGGCACCGCCGACGACCTGGCGGGCGAAAGCCGCCAGGAGGTGCTGAATTTCGCCGCGTCCGGCTTCCGCGACTTCACCCGCATCGCGGCGAGCGATCCGGTGATGTGGCGCGATATTTTCCTCAATAACCGCGAGGCGCTGCTGGAGATGCTGGCGCGCTTCATGGAGGACGCGCAGGCGATGTCGCGCGCGGTGCGCTGGGGGGATGCGGCGTATATCGAGGACATGGTGGAGCGCGGGCGGAAGATCCGGCGGAGTTTGATCGAGCTGAAGCAGGCGTAGGGCACGGGGAGAGTAGAAATTTGAATGTGCCCGCGCTGGATCGGCAGCCGGTGGGAACATGGCAATGGCTTGCCCGCGGCAATGAAGGAGGCTTTTAACACGGAGGGCACGGAGAGCCACGGAGAGCGCGTATTTCCCCGACTGATCGGGGTGGACAAACGACCTCCGTGGCCCTCCGTGGTTCTTCGTGGTCTCCGTGTTAGAATTTTTACCGTTGTCCGTGCCAACTCAGGCGCCGCCCGGTGCCCCCGTATGCGTGCGTAAGAAAGCCCTGACAGCGGCACGAATCGGAACGCCGGAGCCGGCCATAATCCGGTCCCATGCGCGCGCTTTGCCTCGATGTGTGCGCTGGGTTCAGGGCGGGCCGGTGGCCACCGCCGCGGCCTGCGCATATGGTTCCGGTAACGGATCGGATGGATCGTCCGCCGCCTCGCCGATGAAGAACCCCAGCACCCGGCGAAGCGCATCCCGTGTCAGCTCCAGCCGGTCCCAGTTGCTCCCCGGCTTTCCGTCCTGCTCCTGGCAGAACGCCTCCTGTCGGCGCATCTTCTCCTGCATCAGGGTGACGACAGTGCCCCCGTGCAATCGGATGCTGTCGAACAGCTCGTTCCAGAACGGACCGGTGCAGAAGCCGGGCACCACCGCCAGGTCAAGGCAGATATCGACAATGGTGCGGCCAAGCGGGCGGCGGCGCACCTGCGCCTCGAGTTCCTCCAACGTCGGCATGAACAGTTCTGGATCGTTCCAACCGGCCGGGCGGGACGGCCGCGCGGTGGCCTTGCGCGCGATGGGGACCTCGGCCGGTTGCTCGGCGACTGGCGGATCGGCTGGCGCGGCCGGTGTCGCGGTCGCGCGCTCGCGGCGCGCGACGAAGCCGATATCCCGGCCCCGCGCCGCGCGCGCGAGCAGCACGCGCTGCAGCGCGGTGGCACGCAGGATGCCGCGTTGCAGGTGGGCGAGGATCGCATACAGCCTGCCGGTGCCGAAGCAGGCCGCGATGGCGTCGAAGTCGGGGCTGGCGGAGCGGTGCTTCGCGGTCTCGGCGAGATGGCGGCCGTAGCCCAGCAGGATGCGAACGGTGTGCAGCAGCGCGGCGATGCGCGCAGGCATGGTGCGGGCGGGCGGATCCGGTTGGGGATCGTGGGTAGAGGCAGGACAGGGAGTGGCGGTCGCGGCGCGCTGCATCCCGCACTAATAACAATGTTATCGACAATTTGTCAACATAAATGTCGGCCAGGCCGATTCCGGGCGAGACGGTGGACAGCGCCGGTCGGGCGACTGCGCATGGTGTATGGGGTTCTGCCCGCCCCTGGCTGTCCTGGCTTGCCGAAAGGGCGGGCGAATTGGTGCAAGGGGTTCTGGCAACACGTCGATGAGGTCGGTCTCCGGCCCGCTCGGACGGCGCAGCGGCGGCAGGTGGGGGAATTGGTGCATGGTTCTGGCTGGCGGATCGGGGCCGGGCAACCTTGCCGCTTGGTGCGGCATGCGGCGGCGTAAGCAAGGGTTTAACGCAGATGCAGGCAGATGGACGCCGATGCACGCGGATGGGACATGGGCCAACGCATCGGCCCTGCGCATCAGGATCGGCCGGCCGGGTTTAGCCGTGAAACGCCATGCCGGACTCAGGCCCATCCGCGCGCATCGGCGTACATCCCTTCTGCATCTGCGTAGGAATTCTTGCTTGCTTTGCCGCCTGCCGCATCGTCCTCTCAAGGAGAGACATGACAGGACACGGCACCGGATCATGGCGATGCACCTCACGTTGCATGGGTCATTGCGCTCCGCGCATGGGTCATTGCGCTCCGCTCGAACCGCGACCGTTTCCGCCTCGATGGCCGCACCGCTGAGCATGAAGTGGCTGGCGTCGGTTGTGGCGCCGCCAGGGCGTCTGGGCCGCGTGACGCACTCTGCCGGACAGGGAGTCTCGCCCAGGTTGTTGAACTTTCGTGGCATGTCCGCCGCATCGCTGTCAGTTAGTTTCTAACATGACGATCCCGGCTGCCGGCTGCGAGGGGGCGGGGAGGTTGGACGAAACGCGCCGGTAGTGGGAGCCGTGCCGAATGCGGAGCGCGATCGGTCGCAGCGGCGACGTCCGTGGCCTGGTGTCGGCCGCAGCGAAGCAAGCGGGTCACCGGCAGGCAGGACGGTAGCGGGGCAGTTTGAGTGTCGCCTGGTGACCCGAGTAGGTCATTCCGGCACTGATCGGGTCGTCCGGAAAGCAGTCGTAGCGGGGGCGTACGGACGTTCGAGTTACGTCAGATCACGCCAATCTCGTTCGCGTCGGTCGCCGGGCTCTTTGACGGAGCAAGAGTGAGCCTGAGATGCAGAATGACCCAAGACTCTCACAGCGCAGACATCGCCGATCGCATCAAGGCGCCGGCGCGCACTCCCGCAGCCAACCCACTCATCCGCGGCGCAAGCCGACTCCATCGCTACGATCCGCGCCATCCAGGAAGCAGTGGCGCGACTGCCCGTCCTGGACGACCGGCCGCCGAATGAGATCATCGGCTACCACGGACGTGGTTTGTTGCAGTGTTGGTGACCGATCGCGCCGGTCGGACAGCACGCACGGCCGGTAGCCTCGCCTCGTCTGCTACAGATGGTCAGCCAGTCGGATCGGAGCACTCACGGCATGCCGCGCCACCTCCCTACTGGCAGCACGACCGCCTCACGCCGGCACGATCCCCGCGTCCAGCCGGCCTGGAAACTCGAGGACGCCAAGGCGCGCTTCAGCGAACTCGTCCGTCGCGCCCGCGCCGAGGGCCCGCAACGGGTCACCGAGCGCGGCAGGGACGCCGTCGTGGTGATCGCGGTGGAGAGCTTGGAGAAACCGCTGCCGCCGGACAAGCCGCGCCAGAACCTGGTGGACTTCCTGCAGGGTCTCGACATCGGCGGCCTGGACCTTACACGAGATCACGACATCGGCCGCGACATCATCCTGTGAGCGGCTGGCTGCTCGACACCAACATCGCCGCCGAACTTGCCAAACCGCGCGGCACGGTCCGGGTGCAGCAATGGGCCGCAGCGCGGGACGAGGCGTTGCCGTTCCTCAGCATCCTGACGCCTGGCGAATACGACAAGGGTCTGCACAACGTGCCGCCCGACAGCCCGCTCCGCCCGCGCATTGCCGCCGGCATCGCCGCGCCGGAATCGTGCTTTGCCGATCGCATCCTGACGCTGACTGATCCGATTGTCCGGCGCTGGGGTGTCATCAGCGGCGACGTCAAATGCCAGACCGGCCAGACGCCGCCAGTGATCGACACGCCGCTCGCCGCCACAGCGATCGAGCACGACCTCTGCCTGGTCACCCGCAACCTGCGCGACGTACAACACGGCGGCGCCACGCTGTTCAATCCGTGGGACGACGTTCCAGACCGCCACGCGCCCGAGCAACCACGCCGTCGCTGAGACGCGCGCATCATTTGTCGAACTCCCGCAGCACCGCCAGCCCCTGCTCGAGATCGGCGATAAGGTCATCCACGTCCTCCAACCCGATATGCAGCCGCACCACCGGGCCGTCGAACTTGCCGCTCCCCGCCGTGCGGGTGATGAAACCCGTTGTCGGCAGCGCCAGGCTTTCGAAGCCGCCCCATGACGCGCCGATGCCGAACAGTTCCAGCGCCTCGACGAAGGCGTGCGTGCTTTCCACTGCAAACTCCGGCCGGAACTCCACCCCAAACAGGCTGGACGCGCCGGAAAAATCGCGTCGCCACAATTCGTGGCCGGGCGCGCCGGGCAGCGCCGGATGCAGCACGCGCGCGACCTCGGGGCGCCGCGACAGCCAGTGCGCGATCTCGATCCCGGCGTCCATTTGCGCCGCCAGCCGCACGCCCATGGTGCGCATGCCACGCAGTGTCAGCCAGCAATCGTCGGGGCTGGCGTACTGGCCCAGCCCGCGCGACGTCGCGAACAGCGTCTGCCAGTCCGCCTCGCTGTTCACGGTGATCGCGCCGATCAGAACGTCCGAGTGCCCCGCGGGATATTTGGTCGCCGCCTGGATCGACACATCGACGCCGTGGCGGAACGGCTGGAAGTGATGGATGCCCCAGGTGTTGTCCAACAGCACCTTGGCGCCGCGGGCGTGCGCGGCGCGGGCGATCGCCGGCACGTCCTGCACCTCGAACGTATGGCTGCCGGGACTTTCGGCGTACACCACCCTGGTATTCGGGCGCAGCAACGCGGCCATGCCGGCCTCGTCGATTTCCGGATGGTAGAACGTCGTCTCCACACCGAACCGTTTCAGCACGCCGCCGGCGAAGTTGCGCGCCGGGCCATAGACGTGGTCCGGCATCAGGCAATGGTCGCCGGCATCGAGGAACGCCAGCAGCGGAGTCGTCACCGCCGCCAGGCCGGAGCACAGGATGGCGCAGCGCGTGCCGCCTTCCACTTCGGCGATCATGTCCTCCAGTGCCCAATGCGTCTCGCTGCCGCCCAATCCATAGGTCAGCACGCGCTCGCCGCGCCGCGCGGCCATTGCGCGCCGCTCGGCGACGGTCGGATAGAGCACCGTGGAGCCGCGCAGCAGCGGCGGATTCACGAAGCCGTGCGTGCGCTTGCCCGCGCGGCCGGTGTGCGAAAGCCTGGTGCGGAAGCCGCGCGGCGGCGTGCCGGCCACTCAGCCGGTCTCCACCGGTGTGTCGGCGCGACCGCCCCATTCGGTCCAGGACCCGTCATAGACCGCGCCCTCCGGCAGGCCGGCGAGGCGCAGACCCAGGGTCAGGATGCAGGCAGTGACGCCGGATCCGCAGCTCGTCACCGGCAGGCACGTGCCGTTGACGCCGGCCTGGGCGAAACGCGCACGCACCGCCTCGACCGGGTGGAACGTTCCGTCGGCGTTCAGCAGCTCGGTATAGGGAATGTTCACCGAGCGGGGGATATGGCCGCTGCGCATGCCGGCGCGCGGCTCCGGCGTGGCGCCGGTGAAACGTCCGCCGGCGCGCGCGTCAAGCAGCAGTTCGGCGCGCGTTTCGACGTTGCGCAGCACGTCGCCGACCCCGCGCAGCCGTGCCGCACGGAAATCCGGGCGGAAGCTCGCCGCGGGCAGGGCGGGAGGTTCGCCGGATTGCGTGGCCCGGCCTTCCTTCAGCCATTTCGGCAATCCGCCGTCCAGCACGGCGGCGTTGTCGTGGCCGAACAGGCCCATCAGCCACCAGCCGCGCGCCGCCGAGGCCAGCCCCTTCTGGTCGTAGAACACCACGCGCGACGCATTGCCGACCCCAAGCCGTTCCATCAGCCTGGCGAAACGGCCCGGCGTGGGGACCATGTGCGGCAGGTCGGTGTCCAGGTCGGCGATCGCGTCGATATCGAAATAGCGCGCACCGGGAACATGTGCCGCGAGGAACTCGGCGTGGCCGTCCCTGGATTCGTTCGGCAGGTATTTTGTCGCGTCGAACACCACGAGGTCCGGCTTGCCGAGCTGTCCGGCAAGCCAGCCGGTCGTCACCAACGGTTGCATCGCGTTTCCCTTCTCACGAGCCGCAGGGCAGTGTCGGCACCGGCACCGGCAAGTCAATCAGGCCACAGACCTATCCGGCGATGCACCGCCGCCACATAGTCGGTCTTCGCGCCGGTGTAGCCTTCGCGGTCCGACGGGTAGCGCCGCGCGAGGTCGCGCTTCAGTGCGGCGTAACGCTCCGCCTCCTGCGGATTGACACGCAGGTAGTCGCGGAACGCCAGGCGCCGCTGCCACATTTCACTGCCCGGTTCGGTGATGTGGACGTGGTGGGTGCGCCGGGCGCCATAGGGCGGCATGCCCTTGACGAAGAACATGCGATCCGGCTTCGGATTGTCCTCCCAATAGGCATAGCCGAGCGACCGGATCGGTGCGACCGCCTCGGCCTTGGCCTGCGCCAGCGAATGGACGGCAACCAGGATGTCGATGACCGGCTTGGCGATCATCCCCGGCACCGCGGTGCTGCCGAAATGCTCGATGCCGAGCAGCAGCGCCGGATCGAGCACAGCGCGCAGCCGTTCTGCCTCCACGTCGAACAGGCGCGGCCAGTCCGGGTCGTACGCGACGAGTTCGACATCATCCATGGCCGGACAGGCTCACCGGCAGACCAACCGACGCTGCATGGCCGGTCGCGTCCAAAGCGGGCGCTGCAAGCGCTGGCCCGGACGGTGCCGTGCCCTTCCGGCGGCGCGGCGGACGGCGCAGAATGGCGCCATGCGCGTCATAGCCCTTGCGATGTTGCTGCTGCCGCTCGCCGCTTGTGCCGGAGGCCCGCGGGCGCTGGGCATCATCGGTCCCCGCGGCACTGCCCCGGCGCCGGTCGCCGGGCCGGCACCCTCCAGCGATCCGTTCGACAATCCGGACACGCTGCGGTCGGGAACGCGCTATGGCCCGAGCTACACGCCCTCCACCGACGGCGGACATTTCTGGGGCTACAACTGAACCGGCCAGGCGCCGGCGGTGGCGCGCGATCGCGTGGGCGGCGACCGGCGCGCCACGCGGCACCCTCACCCGCCGCCTCGCGCCGCGCCCGCCCGCTATGCCGACAGCGCCTGCGGCTCCGTCCGCACGCGCTTCACCATCAGCTTGTTCAACGCGTGCACATAGGCGCGCGCCGCCGACACGATCGTGTCGGTGTCGGCGCCCTGGCCATCGACCAGTTTCCCCCCCTCCTCCAGCCGCACCGTGGTCTTCGCCTGCGCGTCGGTGCCCTCGGTCACCGCGCCGACCGAGAACAGCACCAGGTTCGCCTCGTGCGGGAAAATCTCGCGGATCGCCTTGAACACCGCGTCCACCGGCCCGTCGCCGGTGGAAACCGCCTGCTTCGCCGCGCCATCAACCGACAGCTCCAGCTCGGCGCGCGCCGGCCCCTTCGACCCCGCATGCAGGTCGAGCGAGACGAAGCGGATGCGCTCGTGGTCGCGCATCACCTCGTCATCGACCAGGGCCACGATGTCGTCGTCGAACACCACCTTCTTGCGGTCCGCCAGGTCCTTGAAGCGGCGGAACGCGTCGTTGAGCTGGTTGTCGCCGATCGTGTAGCCCAGCGTGTTCAGCTTGTCGCGGAACGCCGCGCGGCCGGAGTGCTTGCCCAGCACCAGGCTGGATTTCTGCCAGCCGACGCTTTCCGGCGTCATGATCTCATAGGTGCCCGCGTGCTTCAGCACGCCGTCCTGGTGGATGCCGGCCTCGTGCGCGAAGGCGTTGCGCCCGACGATCGCCTTGTTCGGCTGCACGTCGAAACCGGTGATGGCGGACAGCAGCTTCGATACCCGCAGCAGGTGTTCCGTGGTGATCCGGTTGGCATAGGGGATCGCGTCGCGCCGCGTGCGCACGGCCATCACGATCTCCTCCAGCGAGGCGTTGCCGGCGCGTTCGCCGATGCCGTTGATCGTGCATTCCACCTGGCGCGCGCCGGCGCGGAACGCGGCGATGGTGTTGGCCACCGCCAGTCCCAGGTCGTTGTGGTTGTGCGTCGAGAGGATCACCTTCTCGATCCCCGGCACCCGGTTGCGGATGTCGGAGTACATGCGGTCCATGTCCTCGGGCAGCGCGTAGCCGACCGTGTCGGGCAGGTTGATCGTGGTGGCACCGGCCTGGATCGCGGCCTGCACCACGCGGGCGAGAAAATCCGGATCGCTGCGCGTGGCGTCCTCGGCCGACCATTCGACGTCCTCGGCGTGGTGGCGCGCCAGGGTGACGGAGTCGATCGTGGCCGCGATCACCTCCTCCGGCGTCAGGCGCAGCTTGTACTTCATGTGCAGGTCGGAGGTGGCGATCACGATGTGGATGCGCTTGCGCTTCGCCGGGCGCAGTGCCTCGGCGGCGCTCATCACGTCCATCTGGCCGGCGCGGGCCAGGCTGGCGATGACCGGCGTGTTGGCGCGCTGGCCGATGGTTTCCGAGATGGTCCTGACGCTTTCGAAATCGCCTGGCGAGGCGATGGCGAAGCCCGCCTCGATCACATCGACGCCGAGTTCGGTCAGCGCCTCGGCCATGCGGATTTTCTCGTTGAGGTTCATCGAGAAGCCGGGCGATTGTTCGCCGTCGCGCAGGGTGGTGTCGAAGATGATGATGCGGTCGTCTTCCAGCGTGCCGAAGCTGGGATGGGTGATGCTCATTTGGGGTCGGTTCCTCGGGATGGTTGCACGACATCAGCCTCAGGGGTCCCCCTGAGCGTGCCGGCACTCAACAGCCCGGCGCAGCGCTCAGGGGCGGCTAAGTCGAAGGAGGAGGCCGAGGGCGATCGAGGTGGCGAGCAGCCGCGCGGAACGCCGCGTGACGGCGCGGGCGGTGCGACAGGCGAGGTGCAGGCCACAGAACATGGTAGTGTATAACCTGGGCGGCGGTGCAGGATCAAGAGGGTTTTGATGCCGGCGGGCAGCGGGATACCCCGCCGCGCGCCGGCGGTGCATAATGGCGCTGGGCAACAACCGGGGGAAGCCGCCTGTGGCGCAGCCGCAACGCGACGTGAAACGCACCGCCTTGCGCACCTGCCCGCTTTTCCAGGCCATGCTGCCGGACGAGCTGGATGCGATTCTTGCCTTTTCCATCGAGCGCCGCATTCGCCGCGGCCAGATGATCGTTCAAAAGGGCGATGCCGGGACGTCGATGATGGCGGTGCTGAGCGGCCGCGTGCGCATCAGCGCCGTCAACGCCGAGGGGCGGGAGATCACCCTTAACGTCATCAACCCCGGCCAGGTGTTCGGCGAAATCGCCCTGCTCGACGGCCAGCCGCGCAGCGCCGACGCTTCCGCGATCGAGGACACATTGCTGCTGGTGGTGGAGCGGCGCCACTTCATGCCGTTCCTGGCGAGCAATCAGAACCTGACGTCGCGTTTGCTCGCGGTGTTGTGCGAGCGGCTGCGCAGCACCAGCCTGGCCCTGGAGCAGATCGCGCTGTTCGACCTGGAGGCGCGGCTGGCCCGGCTGATTCTCAAGCTCGCCGCCGATTACGGCAAGCCGTCCGCGGACGGCACCCGGATCGAGATGAAGCTGTCGCAGCGCGACATCTCCAACCTGGTCGCCGCGTCGCGGGAGAGCGTCAACAAGCAACTGGGGCATTGGCGCGACAGCGGCGTGCTGGCGTTCGAGGGCGGCTATATCGTCGTGCGCCGCAGCGCCGACCTGCAGGCGTTGGTAGAGCCGGGGTAGTGCTGTACGCTCCGCCCACGCAACGGGAGAGGTGTGATCATGCCGCGACAGCAGATCGTTTCCGGCCGCATCGGCCGGCCGAGCGGGCATTTCTCGCAGGCCGTCGCGGTGGAAGCGCGTGGCCGCCTGGTGTTCATTTCGGGCATGACGGCGAAGCGCGCCGACGGCAGCATCGCCGGCGCCGGCGACATCGAGTCGCAGACCCGGCAGATGTGCGAGAACGTCAAGGCCGCGGTGGAAGCCGCCGGCGGCGGCATGGCGGATATCTGCCGCGTCGATGTCTATGTGCGCAGCATGGGCGACTTCGACGCGATCCATAAGGTGCGTCGGGAGTATTTCCCGGATCCGCCGCCGGCCTCGACGATGGTGGAAGTCAGCGGCTTCACCCATCCGGACTACCTGGTCGAGATGAACGCGATTGCCGTGCTGGCGTAACCGCGCATTTGACAGGCCGGCGCGATGCGGGAGAACTCACGGCAACCGCACCACGGAGAATTGCCGCCATGCAGGAAACGCCCGCCTCGCCGCTCGCCGCCTATGTCGCGTTCCTGGAGCGTGGCGAGCTCGGCTACCAGTTCAGCCCCTCGGCCGATGCGGCGGTTTTCTACCCCCGCGTCATCGCGCCGCGGACCGGCGAGGCCGACCTGGAATGGCGCGTCAGCAAGGGGTTCGGCACGGTCCATGCCACCACCGTGGTGCACCAGCAGAAGGGCGAGCCGTACAACGTCGCGCTGATCGACATCGACGAGGGCTTCCGCATGATGAGCAGGGTGGAAGATGTTGCGCCGGCGGCGGTGAAGATCGGCATGCGGGTGAAGTTCCGCGTGCATCGTCCGGGGGGCGACGATCCGCCCTATCCGG
Organism: Acetobacteraceae bacterium; assembly: GCA_035535035.1. Lineage (GTDB taxonomy): Bacteria > Pseudomonadota > Alphaproteobacteria > Acetobacterales > Acetobacteraceae > JASHVB01. The sequence continues at coordinate 43,868 of DATLQW010000125.1, read as the reverse complement.
TGTTCACGCCGGCGGAGGGCGGGTGACATGGCGGCACGGGGCAGCGTCGCCATCGTGGGCGCGGCGGAATCCGACATCGGCGCGGTTGCCGCGCTGATGAGTCCGATCGACCTGATGGCGCAGGGCATCCACCGCGCGCTGGCCGATGCCGGGCTGAACCTGCGGGACGTGGACGGCGTGTTCTGCGCCTGCACCCAGGCGCGCACGTCTGCGATGTCGCTGGTGGAGTATCTCGGCCTGCCGCACGCCTACACGGATTCCACTATCGTCGGCGGCTCGTCGTTCGAAATCCACGTCGCGCACGCGCACGCCGCCCTGGAAGCCGGTTTGTGCAACGTCGCGGTGGTCGCCTATGGCAGCACGCAGCGCACCGTGGGGCGGCGCCAGGCGAGCGTGCGCGAATACAATCCGTACGAGACGCCGTTCCGGCCGTTCCTGCCGGCCTCCGCCTATGCGATGGCGGCCTCGCGCCACATGTTCGAATTCGGCACCACGCGCGAGCAATTGGCCGAGGTGGCGGTGGCGGCGCGCGAATGGGCGTTGCTGAATCCGGCGGCGTGGGAGAAACAGCCGCTCAGCATCGCCGACGTGCTGAACGCGCGGCCGGTCAGCGACCCGTTCACCGTGCGCGACTGCTGCCTGATCACCGACGGCGGCGGCGCCGTCGTCATGACGCGGATCGATCGCGCGCGCGACATGGCGAAGCGGCCGGTGCCGGTGCTGGGCTGGGGCCAGGCGATCACCCATGCGTCGATTTCGTCGATGCCGGACCTGACCCATACCGGGGCGATCCTGTCGGGCGCGGCGGCGTACCGGATGGCGGGCATGGCGCCGGCGGAGATCGACGTGCTGGCGCTGTACGACGCTTTCACCATCAACACGATCCTGTTCCTGGAAGACCTCGGCTTCTGTCCGAAGGGCGAGGGCGGGCGGTTCGTGGAAGACGGGCGGATCGGGCCGACGGGCGACCTCGCGGTGAACACCAATGGCGGCGGGCTGTCGTATTGCCATCCCGGGATGTACGGGCTGTTCCTGCTGATCGAGGCGGTGCGGCAGTTGCGCGGCGAATGCGGCGCGCGCCAGGTGGCCGCGGCGGAGGCGGCGATCGTGCATGGCAATGGCGGCGTGCTGTCGGCGCAGGCGACGGTGATCCTCGGCGGGCCGGCGACGGTGTGAGTTTGCGAAGGATGGGGAGGCCGGACGGTCCGCACGACGGCTTACCACGAAGGCGCCAAGCGGAGCCTTGTTTGCGTCTTCGTGGTGAAAATTCCTATCTGCCGCCATGCGGGTGCTTGTTTGGAACTCGCGCGGCGGCGACGTTCGGCTGTCGCCGGCGGCGCGGGGAGGAACCGGCGAGCGGCGCAATGAGGTGCCGATCGTGGCGCGGCGCGGGTTTCACGGATGCGGTCCGGCGTTGCACCACGTGGCGGGACCGTGGCGCCTGCCAGCGGTTGCCATTGGCCGGCCGCGCCTGACGGGCATCGACATACCGAACCGGCGACCTGACCTGCGACGGTCAGGTCAGGGTCGGATGGATGCCCTTACCGGGCGATGGATCAAGGATGCGGTGCGCGGGAGGTCGATAGATGTCCGCCGCCAGTACCAAGGCCAGAGCGCCGTCGTTCTTTGACCTCTATCGTCGCGGCGAGGCGACCGCGGAGGGGATCGAAGATTTCGTGAGACGTTGGCATTACAATCCGGAGCCTGGGGCCGGCGACCTGCCGCTGCATGACTATTTCGGTCCGACGCGGGAGGAATATGAGGTCCTGCCATACGATGCAGAGGCATTGCCTCAGGTTCTGGCTGCCCGGGAATCGCAGCGTCCGTTGGCCGGACTTATGGCGGCGAGGCTGCGGGAACTGAAAGCCGCCAACCGGCCGGAGGATGCAACCACGATCGTTCTGCTTGGGAACTGGTTGGCGGCCCAGGGAGTTGCGTGATCGGGTAGGCGGCTTTCCGGTGATCGACGTGGCGGAGGCGCATGCATGTCTGATGTGCGACAAAAGGCGCTGATCTTTGTCGAGCTTTGCGGCCACGGTCGGGTCGCGGCCGACCAGATCGTGCTTCTGTATGCTTCCGGCTTGGTGGTGGCCCGCGGGTGCAGTCCTCGCTCCGCCAAAGACCGATCTTCTGCACCACGCAACAGCCGGCGGTAGTGGGTCAGTTTGACTGTCACGTGCTGACCCGAATCAGCGGGAGCCGGGCCGCTCCGTCTGAACCGCCGCATTTGGTCTGGAACGGAAGGTCTATTGCTCAGCCGTGCGCTTTCGGAATGACAGCACCTCCCGGCCAGGGTAAGCCGGGAGGCGCTGGTTGTCAGGGTAAAGGTGCTGAGGCTGCGGCAGCAGTCGGCAAGCTGGTGAGTTTGCGTTGCACCAAGCTCCGCAGGGTGACGAATGCCTGTTCCTGCGCGTGTCGGTTTGAGATTATACGATAGATACCGGGCTTTTCGGTGGCAGCCACGATGCCCCGCGTCCGCCAGAGCGGGTTCTCTCGGTTCATCAGGTCGCCCGTGTAAATCGCCTTCGTCTCGCCAGTGTCCGAGTTCGTCACCTCGTGACGATAGGTCTCGCCGAGCGCGGCGAGACCTGCCCGCCAGCTATCGGACGCGTGCTCGCGCAGCCACGCAGCCAGACGAAGATAGCTAATCCAGAAAACCCCCTGGTCAGCTACACTGCGCATCCGCACTTCCTGGCGCCGCTGGACGCTGAGAAGTGCAATCTCGTTGGGTCTGACTTTCCCCAGCTCCGCCACGAAGTCGATCAAGTAGCGCCGCAGCTCGGCCCACTGCTCGCTGTCATCGTCTGGAAGAGCGGGGAAGGCGGCTTCGATGCCGCGCACCAGCGTGTAGAACAGAACCATCTTGGCACTGTTCTTCGACAGCGTTCCTTGGACGATCTCGACATTCTTCGCGCCAAGCACGCCGCATTCGTCCATGAGTTGGCGGGTCAGCCTGGTCTTGGCGTGAGGTGAATTGGTGCGAGACTCGATATAATAGGCCTTGCTCGACGGGACCTTCCAGCCCTTCGAGTTCAGAACGAAGAACCGATGCGCCTCGCCCTCGAAATCGTCAGTCGAGATGGTGAGCGAGTAAGGGCGCACCGGATTGTAGTCCTCCATCTCCTGCGAGTCGGTTTCTTCCACCCATTTCCGGTAGATCAAGTGCATTTTGATGATAGCGTGGTGCCGATGATTGGTGTCGGGACGGGTCGCCACGCCCTGATAGATTATCAGCTCGCGACGCTCCTCCACATACGCCCAGAGAACCTCACCGGCGCGCAGGTTCCACATGAGCTGCGGGCATTCGAACTGGTTCACCCGAATGTCCTCCACCATGCTCTCGATGTTGGAGTCATTGAGATAGGGCACTCTGTGCCCGCCCTTGACCTCCTTCTCGCCGCGCTGAATTTCGGGGTCGTAGACAGATCGGAATCGCGTCGTCTGTGTGAGGTCCGGCGTATAGATTTCGAACGGGTCACAGATGTCGGTCAATTGGCCTGGCGTGATCTGGGTCTGGAACTCGATCGCACCAGCCATCAGCAAGCGTCCGTCGCAGGCGATCGCTTCGGTGCGAGGACGCCGGAACAGAACATCAACTTTCGCGACGCGGAATGGATTACGGTCGCGGAGGTGGGGAGGAAGGTCATCCTCTTTCGGAATGACGTAGCAGGTCAGGGAGGGCATTAACTTGGTTTTCACGTGTCTGCGCCGCGTGATTGCGGCGTGATGACGCTAAATACCGCGTGATACTGGCGTGTCTAGCCTCCGCATGTTCACGTTAACGTGAACAGACGGGCCTCGGTGGCAATTTCCGCACGCTAGGAAGGGCGTCTCCGCGCGGCGGGGGTGCCGCATAATTCCCTAAGACAAGTTGGGGCGTCCCGAGAACGGGGCGCTTTCGGGCAGGGGGGCCGCCTTCGGCGAGCCGTTTCCGGACAAGATTCCGGCACAGCCAAGCCGTTGATCCTGTTGGCTGCCGCGAGCTGCCCGGCAATGGATCGATCTCCGGACTATTCCACGCCGCAAGCGGACTGGGGGTCACGAACCGTGCCCCGTCGAGTGTCCGCTTCCCTTCCACCCAAAGCGGCGGCAGCAGTGTCCACTGGTGTGGACCGCCGCATCCGACGCTTTGCACCCATTCAAACTGACCCACGCAACAGCCGGCGTTCCTTGCAGCGATCGGCGTGATACGCGGTTACGACCACGTCACACGACAGCGGTGCGAGCGGATCAGCGCAATGCCCCCGGATCAAGCGCCCGGGAGGGGGGCCTCGTGCAGCGTGGGCCGGCCGTGCCGCGCCTCCTTGCTTCTGTAGGGCAAAAAGCTACTTTCCGGACTCCCCGAAGAGCGAAGCAGCAACCCACGTGGCAAGCGACCTCCAGCCCCCCCCGCGGCACCCACGATCTCATTGGCGAGGACCAGCGCCGCCACACCCATGTGGTGGACACCGCCCGCCGCATCGCCGCGACCTATGGCTTCGACGAATGGACCACCCCCGGGTTCGAGGACACAAGCGTGTTCTCCCGCACGTTGGGGACAGCCACGGCTATGAGTGAATTGTTCATGGTCGTACCCGATCATCCTTCGTCCCCGGCTGCCTGGAACGCCAGCGGCCGCCGGGCCGGAGTGAGACCATTGGGCCGCCAGCCAATTCCCCGACCGTCCTTCCTGAACGAATGTGAGTACCTGGGTTCATTTACGGTGCCCGCCGCTGGCGCACGGTGGACGGCAAGCATCTTCTCACCCGGGACGGCCTGCACGGCGAGATCGAGGCGTTCGATACCAGAGGACGGCACATCGCCGTATTGGATTCCGTCACCGGAGTGAGGATAAGAGGGCCTGTCCGAGGGAGATGGATCGATGTCTAGCGTTCAGGCTGCCGCCAGAGCCCCGGCCTTTTTCGAGTTGTTCTGCAGCGGCAAGGTCACGGCCGACGAAATCGATGATTTCGTTGGGCGCTGGCACGCCGACCTGGAGCCGTGGGCGAAGGACATGCCGCTCCATGAATACCTCGGGCTGACTGACGAAGAATACGGCGTGTGGGTATGCGATCCGTATGCCCTGCCCCATATACTGGCGGCCAGACGGTCGGGCCGGGAGTTGGCGGTGGTGATGGCGGAACGGCTTGATGCGATGCGCCGTGTCAGTGATCCGCTGGACCGCAGCATTCTGTTCGCGCTGGGCAATTGGGTGAAGGCACGGTCCGGCCAGTAAGTTGGTCATCGGACAGGCGCGGCCGGTAGCGTCGGTGGCGGGCCAAGTGCGCCATGCCGGGACCAGAGCAAAAACGCCAGAGGTCGAAATGGCAACCATTACACTTGATGACAATTCGCCGCGACAGCCCGACGGCGGCAAGCTGCAGCCCCCCCGCGGCACCCACGACCTGATTGGCGAGGAGCAGCGCCGCCACAACCATGTGGTGGACACCGCCCGCCGCATCGCCGCGACCTACGGCTTCGACGAATGGACCACGCCCATCTTCGAGGACACGCGCGTTTTCTCCCGCACGTTGGGGGAGACCTCCGACGTCGTCACCAAGGAGATGTACACCTTCGACGACCGCGGCGGCGACAGCCTCACCCTCCGCCCGGAAGCCACCGCCGGCGTCTGCCGCGCCCTGGTGACCAACGGTCTCACCCAGTCGCTGCCGCAAAAGGTCTTCTTCGCCGGCCCGATGTTCCGCTACGAGCGCCCGCAGAAGGGCCGCTTCCGCCAGTTCCACCAGATCGACATCGAGCTGATCGGCCCGTCCGAACCGCTCGCCGACGCCGAGGTGATCGCCTGTGGCTGGGCCATCCTCCAGGCGCTGGGCGTCGCCGGCGAGACGGTGCTGGAGATCAACACGCTGGGCGACAAGGACAGCCGCGCCGCCTACCGCGACGCTCTGGTGGGGTATTTCACCCAGCACCAGGCGGCGCTGTCGGAGGACAGCCTGGCGCGGCTGGACCGCAACCCGCTGCGCATCCTGGACAGCAAGGACGAGGCCGACCGGCGCATCGTCGCCAACGCGCCGGTGATCGCCGGCCACCTGACGGCGGCGGCGGCGGCGTTCTACGCCAGCGTGCGCACCTGGCTGGACCGCTTCGGCGTGCCGTACCGGGAAAATCCCCGCATCGTGCGCGGCCTCGACTACTATGGCCACACCGCGTTCGAGTTCGTCACCGGCAGACTGGGCGCGCAGGGCACGGTGATGGCGGGCGGGCGGTACGATGGGCTGGTGCAGGAGATGGGCGGCCCGCCCACTCCGGCGGTGGGCTGGGCGGCCGGCATCGAGCGCCTCGCGATGCTGCTGGACCATCCGCCCAAGGCGCCGGCCCCGGTCGCGGTGGTGCCGATCGGCGAGGCGGCGGAAATGGCGGCGCTCGGCATCCTGCAAGCGTTGCGGGCCGCCGGGCTGCGCGCCGAGATGGCGTATCGCGGCAATGTGCGGCGACGGATGGAGCGGGCCAATCGCATCGGCGCCCGCGCCGCGGTGATCCTGGGCGAGGACGACCTGGCGCAGGGCGTCGCGCAGGTGAAGAATCTGGCGACGGGAGAGCAGAAGGCGGTGGCGTTGGCGGATATCGCCGCGCATCTGCGATGAATTTCGCCGGCAGGCTGGACCGCATCACGGCGCGCGCCGAGGAACTGCGGGCGATGCTGGGGGAGGGAATGTCCGGCGACGCCTATGTGCGGGCGTCGAAGGAACTCGCCGAAATCGAACCGCTGGTGGTGCGCGTCGGCGAGCTGCGTGCCGCCGAGCGCGCCCAGGCAGAGGCGGAAACCCTGCTCGCCGATCCGGAGCTGCACGAGTTGGCGGAGACCGAGCTGCGCGACCTGAAGGAGCAGATTCCCGGGCTGCAGCACGAGATTCGCCTGGCGCTGCTGCCGAGGGACGCGGCCGATGAGCGCGCCGCCATCCTGGAGGTGCGCCCCGCCGCCGGCGGCGACGAGGCGGCGCTGTTCGCCACCACGCTGTTCGGCATGTACCAGCGCTATGCCGAAGCCCGCGGCTGGCGGTTCGAGATCATGGAATACACCGACACCGAGCTGGGCGGCCTGAAGGAAGGCATCGCCGAGGTGAACGGCCGCGGCGTGTTCGCCCGGCTGAAATACGAATCCGGCGTGCATCGCGTGCAGCGCGTGCCGACGACGGAAAGCCAGGGGCGCATCCACACCTCCACCGTGACCGTCGCCGTGCTGCCGGAGGCGGAGGAGGTCGATGTGCAGGTCGATGAGGGCGATCTGCGCATCGACGTGTATCGCGCGTCGGGGGCCGGGGGGCAGCACGTCAACAAGACGGAAAGCGCGGTGCGCATCACGCATCTGCCGTCCGGCATCGTGGTGGCGATGCAGGAGGAGAAGAGCCAGCACAAGAACCGCGCCAAGGCGATGAAGATCCTGCGGGCGAGGCTGTATGAGCAGCAGCGGGCGTCGCTGCATGCGACGCGGGCGGCGGACCGCAAGGCGCAGGTGGGGACCGGGGACCGGTCGGAGCGGATTCGGACCTACAATTTCCCGCAGGGGCGGGTGACGGATCATCGGATCAACCTGACGCTGTACAAGATCGATCGGGTGATGGCCGGCGAGCTGGACGAGTTCATCGATGCACTGACCGCCGAGGACCAGGCCGCGCGGCTGGCCGCGGAGGAATGAGATGCCAGCGGAGAGACCTCTGCGGCCCGCGGCGGGCAGCGCGTAGCGCCGGGTGAGGGAGCGGCGTGCCGACCCGATCACCCTCAGCCTCGCCGCTTCGCGTCTCGGCCTCTCCCGCGTCGCGGGCGAGGTTGATTGCCACCGGCGCCGCAATCTTGCGCGACGCGGGCATCGGCAACCCGCGGCTGGAAGCGCGGCTGCTGCTGGCCCGCGCGCTGGGCGTTCCGGTTGCCGCTGTCCTGCGCGATCCGCGCGCCATGGCCGATCCCGGCGGCTACCCCGCCCTGATCGGGCGCCGCGCCGGCCACGAACCGCTGGCCTACATCCTGGGTCACCGCGAATTCTGGAGCCTGGACTTCGCCGTCTCCCCCGCCACGCTGATCCCGCGCCCGGACTCCGAAACCCTGATCGAGGCCGCGCTCGCGGCCTTCGCCCACCGCGCCGCGCCCCAGCGCATCCTCGACCTGGGCACCGGCACCGGCTGCCTGTTGCTCTCCGCGCTGCACGAGTTTCCCGCTGCGTTCGGGATTGGCGCCGACCGTTCGCCGGATGCCGCCGGCCTGGCGGCGGCCAACGCCGCCGCTCTGGGCCTGGCCGGGCGCGCCGCGTTCCTGTGCGCCGACTGGGCGGCGCCGCTGAACGCGCGGTTCGACCTGATCTTGTGCAATCCGCCCTACATCCCCACCTCCGAGATCGACGGGCTGATGCGAGAGGTGGCGGGCTATGAGCCGCATGGCGCCCTTGCTGGCGGCGCCGACGGGCTTGCAGCCTATCGCCGGATCCTTCCGTGCCTGCCGCTTTTGTTGCAGCCGGATGGCGTGGCGGTGCTGGAGCTGGGGATCGGCCAGGCCCGGGCGGTGGCCGCGCTGGCCGGGGAATCCGGCCTTCTTGCCGCAACCCGGCCGGATTTGGCCGGCATTGCGCGGGCAATGGTGCTGCAATCGGCCTCCGGGATGAAGAAACCGTTTGGCACCGGGGCGGGAGCAGGTTAGTTTGCGGCTGTGGCGGGGATCGCCGTGGTGCGGCGGATCCTGGGCAGCTTGGCCGACTCGGCCGCCCTCCGGTTAACTGGGGTGGCCGGTACTGGCTGGACTGCACGCCGGAACCAACGCCGATGGATCGAAGTCAGGCCGAGGGGACTGGTCCCCGGGGCGCTCATGCGGTGAGCAACGCGCCCCACCACTCCCCGGCATTGCCTGCAAATGGGAAAGCGTGACGGCAACAGCATGAACATGAAACGTATGCGTGGCCGCGGTCATCGTCCGGGTGGCGGCGGGGGCGGTGGAGGAGGCGGCAGTGGTGGCGGCGGCGGCGGTGGTGGCAGCATTCGCCATCATTCCGGCAGTGTTCCGCTCAATCGCAACCACGTGTTCGACAGCAATGGCCCCGACATCCGGGTCCGCGGCACGGCGCAGCAATTGTTCGAGAAATACCTGCAACTCGGCCGCGATGCGACCAGTTCCGGCGACCGCGTGATGGCCGAGGGCTATTTCCAGCATGCCGAGCACTATTTCCGCATCCTGAACGCGATGAATCAGGCGGTGCAACAGGGTCAGCAGCCGGGGAACGGGCAGTACCAGCAGCGGCGGCCGTACCAGGGCAACGATGACAATGGCCAGTCCGGGGGCGATCCCTCGGATGAGCAGGAGCCTCGTGCCGCCGGCCTGGGCGACCAGCCGGAGGCGCGCGATATTCCGATCGCCGCCGCCCCGCCCGAGGTGTGAAACAAACCTCTCCCGCGCTGCACGCGGGGGAGGTTTGTGGGCTCACCGCTTCACGGCCAATCCCTGGCCGGTCGGCAGTTCCAGCACGCTCAGGCCGCGCGCGCCCATGAACGCGTCAACCGCGTCCATCTGGGCGCGATAGTAGGTCCAGCCATAGTCGTCGAACACGATCATCCCGCCCGGCGACACGCGGTCGAACAGCACCTCCAGCGCGCCTTGCTCCGCCTCGGCGTTGTTCATGTCGATGTGCAGGAAGGCGATCTGGTCCGGCGCCGCCCGCGCCAGCACGTCCGGCACCTTGCCCTGGGTGACGGCCACGTTGTCCCATGCGCGGAAGCGGGCGCGTACCTGATCGGCCAGGCCGGGGGCGTGGTCGGGCTGCCGCGGGCCCTCGCCCGCACCGCCACCGGGATCGAACAGGTCATAGAGCCATAGCCAACGGCCCGGCAGGCCCCCGGTGAAGTGCATGAGCACCTCGGCGGAGTAGCCCTTGTAGGTGCCGCACTCCACGAAATCGCCGGGCGTGGCGAGCGCGCTGTCCGCGGCCCAGCACAGCGTATGGGTGCGCCAGGCGATGGAACGCTCGGACGGCTCGGGGTGGGCGGCGACGACCGCCTTGACGAAGCGCGGCTCGGAAAGGAACCCGCGCGTGTGGTTGAAGGTGATGAGATTGTCGGACATGAACCACGGGCTGCGCGGGTCGCCGATGTCGTCCAGGTTGGCCAGGGTCTGCAAGGCGGCGAGGGCCGGCGGGTTATCGCGCAGGCCAAAGAACAGGCCAGGTACGAGCAGACCCTTCCTGGTGCTGTCGTCGGGCATGGCGGTCTCCGCGGCGTGGCGGGACAGTCTGCCGCGACGCGGTAAAGAATTCCTGAACGCTCAGGCGCGACGGGCGTCCAGCGCGGTTCGGAGGTCGGCGGCCTCGCCGGATGGGATCAGGCCGTGGCGCAGGAACAGGTCGATCAGCACCAGGTTGACGTTGAACTTGAACGCGTCGGTATCGCGCACCGTCTGGAACACGCGGGCGATCGGCCAGAGTTCGAAGCTCGCCACCTCACCGTCGGCGGCGCGGGGGAGGAAATCCTCCGGCAGATCGAGGTCGTAGCAATGCAGCAGGTCGCGCCGCAGCCCTTCGGGGCGCTCCATGGCGTAGCCGATCGTGGCGACGCGACGGGCCTGGGACGCCAGCGCGGCGGGGATTGCCGCCTCCTCCGCGGCTTCCTTCACCAGGGTTTGCTCCGGCGTCAGGCCAGCCGGCACGCCGCCGGCGGTGACGTGGTCGAGCTTGCCGGGATCGAGCAGCTTGTCGGCGGCGCGGCGGGCGATCCAGACATGCAGGCCGCCGGCGCGGCGCACCAGCCCGTTCACGTGCACGCCAACCGCGACGACCCCGAAGGACGGAATGGCGCCGCGGTCGAGCTGCGCCAGCGCCGGGCCGTCCGGGGTGGCGCGCACGTCGAACGCCTCGTTGCGCCAGCGGTAGTGGCCCCGCGCGGCGAGGGTCCGGGCGATATCGGGCAGCGCGGCGGCGTTGCGCAGCACGATTTTTCCGCCCGCCGGCACCACCTCCGGCCAGGCGACCAGCGCCTGCGCCAACGGCTGCCGCACCCAGCCCACATGGGCCTCGCCGATCAGAAACGGCAGGCGTTCACCTGGCAGCGTCGCGGTGTTGCAACTGCGAACGTGGCGCAGGAAACTGGACGTTTGTGACTCGGTCGCCAAGCGGATCGCCTTTCAAACTGTCCATCAACGTGCCACATCCACGGCATGAGACACATGACCGCGCCGCCGCCCGCCGAGTTGCCGCCGGCATTGCGCGTGCGGCGCTCCGGCATCCACACCGTTGTGTCGCTGCTGCCCTATCTCTGGCCGGCCGGCAACCCCGCCGCGCGATTCCGCGTGGCCGTGGCGATGCTGTTCCTGGTGCTGGCGAAGGGCGCGACGGTCGTCGTGCCGGTGATCTATGGCCGCATGGTCGATGCGCTGGCGCCGGCGGGGGGCGGCGGCGTGCTGGTGCTGCCGCTTGCGTTGATCGTCGCCTATGGCCTGGCGCGCGTCGCCTCGGCCGGGTTCGGCGAGTTGCGCGACGCGCTGTTCGCTCCGGTGGGACAGCGCGCGGTACGGCAACTGGCGCTGCGGACGTTCCGCCACCTGCACGCGCTGTCGCTGCGCTTCCACCTGGACCGGCAGACCGGCGGGCTGGCGCGGGTGATCGACCGCGGCACGCTGGGCATGCAATCCGTGCTGCGGCTGGCGGTGTTCAACGTGGTGCCGACGATGATCGAGCTGACGCTGGTCACCGCCATCATCTGGCGGCTGTTCGACTGGCGTTTCGCCGCGGTCACGTTGCTGGCGGTGCTGATCTATGTCGGCTTCACCGCGGCGTTCGCCGCGCGGCGGGTCCGGCTGCGGCGCGCGATGAACGACAACGACAACGACGCTTCGTCCAAGGCGCTCGACAGCCTGTTGAATTTCGAGACGGTCAAGTATTTCGGCAACGAGGCGCATGAGGCGGCGCGCTACGACTCGTCGCTGGCGCGCTATGAGCGGTCGGCGGTGAAGGTTCAGGTGTCGCTGAACATGCTGAACCTCGGCCAGGCGATGGTCATCGCGATCGGGCTGACGCTGATCATGCTGATGGCGGCGAACGGCGTGCGCGACGGCAGCATGACGGTGGGCAAATTCGTGGTGATCAACACCTATCTCATGCAGCTTTACCAGCCGCTGAATTTTCTCGGGATGGTGTACATGACGATCCGCCAGGGGCTGGTGGATATGGAGCAGATGTTCCGGCTGCTGCGGGTGCCGCCGGAGGTAACGGACCGGGCGGGTGCCGTGGCGCTGGCGGCGCAACTTTCGGACGGGCCGGCCGGCGCGGTGCGGTTCGAGAACGTGTCGTTCGGCTACGGGCCCGACCGGAGCATCCTGCGCGGCGTGGATTTCACCGTGCCGGCGGGGCGCAAGTTGGCGATCGTCGGGCCGACCGGCGCGGGGAAATCGACCATCAGCAAGCTGCTGTTCCGGTTCTACGACGTGACCGGCGGGCGCATCCGGATCGACGGGCAGGATATTCGCGACGTGACGCAGGAGAGCCTGCGCGCGGCGATCGGCGTGGTGCCGCAGGACACCGTGCTGTTCAACGATACGATTCGCTACAACATCGCCTATGGCCGCCCCGACGCGACAACCGCGGAGATCGAGGAAGCGGCGCGCCACGCGCAGGTGCACGATTTCGTCATGCGGCTGCCGGAGGGCTACGACACCCGCGTGGGCGAGCGCGGGCTGAAACTGTCGGGCGGCGAGAAGCAGCGGGTGGCGATCGCGCGCACCATCCTGAAGGATCCGCGCATCCTGATTCTGGATGAGGCGACCAGCGCGCTGGACACACGCACGGAGCAGGATATCCAGGCGGCGCTGGGCGGTCTGGCGCGGCACCGCACGACGCTGGTGATCGCGCACCGGCTGTCCACCGTGGTGGATGCCGACGAGATCATCGTGCTGGCCGATGGCCGCGTTGCGGAGCGCGGCACGCACGCCGCCCTGCTGGCGTTGGGCGGGCTGTATGAGAGCATGTGGGCGTTGCAGGCGGCCGAGCAGGAAGCCGCCGAAATTACCGCGTAAGGGGTGCGGACCGATGCAAGCAGGACCCGACGATCAACCTCCGGCCGGTCTGGGCCACGCCGGCGCGGTGGTGGACAAGGCGATCGAGTACATGCTGGGGCAGAACATCGACGGGGTGTCGATCGCCTCGGCGCTGCTGGGGGGCGCGCTGGCGATGCTGTCGCGCAGCGTGGCGGATGAAGCGATCGTGGCAATTCTGAACAACGCGATCGCCAGCGTGAAGGCGGGGGAGTTGGATCGGTAGGGCGTTTTCCGCCTGACCGGGAAGGCTCTTGTCATTGCGAGAAGCGAAGCGACGAAGCAATGACAGCGGCACGGTGTCAGCGTTTCCAGGCAGGTCGAAGACGCTTTAGGGACGAAGGCGCTCTGGGGACGAAGACGCTCCAGGGATGAAACGCGGGCGGGAGGGAAACATGCGCTCAAGACGCGTCGGCGTGGCAATCGCCGTCATCGTGGGCTGCCTCGTTGTGTTGGCGCGCGCCAGCAGCCTGGTGGTCGATTGGGCGTGGTTCTCCGAGGTCGGCTATGCCGGCGTCTTCTGGACGGTCTTCGCCACGAAGATCGTCCTGTTCATCAGCGTGTTCGCGGTATCGAGCCTGCTGTTCTGGGTGAACGGCGCGCTGGCATTGCGGTTCGCCTGGCGGCGATTCCGGCTGTCGGCGGCGTTCGACCCGGACCGTACGGGCGTACCGGCACTGCCCGGGACCCCGGCCGAGCTGTTTGGACTGGCATCCTCGCTGCTGCCGTGGCGCCTGCTCGTCCTGGGTGTCGCGCTTGCCGGCGGCGTGGCGGTCGCCATCGGCGAGACCGGCCAATGGGACCTGATCCTGCGGTTCATCTACCAGGTGCCGTACGGCCAGCACGATCCGCTGTTCGGCAAGGACATCGGGTTCTATCTGTTCTCGCTGCCGGCCTACATCGCGTTGAAGAACTGGATGCTGACGGTCCTGGCCTTGAGCAGCGTGATGGCCGGGGCGGTGTATTTCGTGCATGGGGACATCAATCCGGACCGTTGGCCGTGGCGCGTCTCGGCCGCCGCCATCGCGCACGGCTCCGCCCTGCTGGGACTCTATTTCGCGGTGAAGGCATGGTCCTATGTGCTGGACCGCTACCTGCTGCTGTACAACGACAACGGGGTCGTGATCGGGGCCGGCTATACCGATGTCCATGTCGTGCTGCCGGTTCTCTGGTTGCTGGCCGGCATTGCCGCGGTCGCCGCCGTCATCGCATGGGTCAATCTGCGGCGGCGCATCTACCGGCCCGCCGTCGCGGCCTCGGTGCTGGTGTTCGGCGGCTCGTTCGTGTTGGCCGAGGTGGTCCCCGGGCTGTTCGAGCGGTTCTATGTCAAGCCGAGCGAGTTGCAACTGGAAGCGCCCTACATCCGGCGGAACATCGCCCTCACAAGGGAAGCCTACAACCTGCGGAAGATCGTGGTGAAGCCGTTCCCCGCGGAACAGGGGCTGACCTTCCAGTCGCTGCAGGACAACCACGGAACCGTCAACAACATCCGGCTGTGGGACTGGCAGCCGCTGATGGACACCTACGCGCAGTTGCAGGAGATCCGCACCTACTACAAATTCCTGGATGTCGATGTCGATCGCTATCACATCGGCGGCTCGTATCAGCAGGTCACGATCGCGGCGCGCGAGCTCGCGCCGTCGCTCCTGTCGGCCAATGCGCAGACCTGGGTCAACCTGCATCTGCTGTTCACCCACGGCAACGGCGTGGTGATGTCTCCGGTCACCCAGAAATCCACTGAAGGGCTGCCGAATTTCTATCTGAGGGACATTCCGCCGGTCGGCTTCGGCGGGGCTCCCGCGGTGACCCAGCCGCGCATCTATTTCGGCCAGGGCACCGACGGCTACGTGATCGTCAAGGGCAGCACGCCGGAGTTCGACTATCCCAAGGGCAGCGACAACGTCTATACCACCTATGATGGCGCGGACGGCGTGGCGATCGGCGGGCTCGCCTGGCGGACGCTGTTCGCGTGGTATTTCGACGACGTGAACATTCTGCTCAGCCGCTACATCACCGGCGCGAGCAAAATCCTGTTCCATCGCAACATCCAGGATCGCGTGCGGACGATAGCGCCGTTCCTGCAACTGGATCGCGACCCGTATATCGTGGTGAGCGGCGGGCGGCTTTACTGGATCCAGGATGCCTACACCACGAGCGACTGGTTCCCCTATGCCCAGCCGCTGCCGCACGGCGACACCAACTACATCCGCAATTCGGTGAAGGTCGTCATCGACGCCTATAACGGGACCGCCACGTTCTATGTGGCCGATCCGGCCGACCCGATCATCGCGACCTACCGGCGCATCTTCCCCGGCCTGTTCAAGCCGTTGGCGGCGATGCCGCCTGATCTGCTGAAGCACATCCGCTATCCCGAGGACCTGTTCGACATCCAGGCCCAGCAGTACCTCGCCTATCACATGGATACGCCGGAAGTGTTCTACAATCGCGAGGATCTCTGGCAGTTTCCCCGCGAGCCGGCCGCGCCCGACGGCAATGGCACCAACACCGCCAGGATGACGCCGTACTACATCATGATGCGCCTGCCGGGCGAGTCGCACACCGAGTTCTTCCTCATGCTGCCCATGGTGCCGAGCCAGCGGGAGAACATGATCGCCTGGCTTGCCGCGCGCTGCGATCCGCACGAGTACGGCAAGCTCATCGTTTACGAGTTCCCCAAGGACAAGCTCGTCTATGGGCCGTTCCAGATCGACGCGCGGATCAACCAGAACACCGAGATTTCGCAGCAGATCTCGCTGTGGAACCAGATGGGATCGCGGGTCATCCGCGGCAATCTGCTGGTCGTGCCGATCGACAACTCGATCCTGTATGTGTCGCCGCTGTATCTCCGTGCGGAGTCGGGGCAGTTGCCGGAACTCAAGCGGGTGATCGCGGCGTACGGCGACCGCGTGGTGATGGAGAAGACGCTTCCCGAGGCGCTGGCCGCGCTGTTCCGGCAAACCGCCCCGGTTGCCGCCCTGCCCGCAAGCGCCGGACCCGTATCGGCGGGGCCCGCGGACGCGCGCGCCCGAGCGGCGCTCGACCATTATAATCTGGCATTAGAACGCCTGAAGGCTGGGGACTGGGCCGGTTTTGGTGCCGAACTGGACGCGCTGCGGCCATTGCTCGAGCAGTTGGGTGGTCAGCCGGCGGCGCATTAGAATTTCGCTGTCATGCGCCACCTGTCATTGCGAGGAGCGAAGCGACGAAGCAAGCTCCTGCCTGACGAACTGCGGCTCTCCGGGAGGGGGGATTGCTTCGTCGCTTCGCTCCCCGCAATGACAGGTGGCGCATGGTTTATGAATCTGCCGCTTATTCCGACACCGCGTGACGGCCCGCGATGTAGCCCTGGCAGGCGGCGCGAGCCAGACCGTGCTGGCTGAATCCGCCTGCCGATTCGCCACCGCAATAGAGGCCCGGGATGACATGGCCGTTCATGTCCATCACCTGGCAGTGCGCATTGATCCGCAGGCCCATGCGGGTGTCGTGGATCACCGGCGTCGCCCAGGCGGCGTAGAAGGGTGGCGTGGCCATCTTGTAGAGCGGCCGCGGTTTGCCGAAATCGTCGTCCGTGCCGGATTCCACGAACGAGTTGTAGCGCGCCACCGTCCGTTCCAGATTGTCCGGCGGCATCTTCGCGCGTTGATGCCGCATCACGATCTTCCTGGCGAGCTCGGCCAACGTGCCGGCGCTGAAGAAGAACCCTCCGGCAATATCCACATCCGGCGGCGCCGGGTGCCAGTTTTCGCGGGTCACCGCGTCGGTATCGAAGATCGCCCAGATCGGGCCGCCGCCATTGTGCCCGTCGCCGATCCCCGCCATCGCGGCGTTGAGCCAGTTGTTCGGCTTGTAGGTGACGTTCTTCGCGTTCAGATGGCTGCCCTGGGTATAGGGATCGATCGAATTGTAGTTGTTGGTGGTGAACGCCGGACCGGTCTCGTCGTAGAACCGCTGTCCCAGCATGTTCACCATGATCGCGTCCTGCCAGTCCTGCACCCGCAATCCCGTCGCCCGGGCCCGATCGAACACCGGACTGCCCGGCATCCACTGGAGATTCTGGTAGCCGTATTGGCTGCCGATCCTGCCGGGCTTGGTCAGGTTGAAGCCGAACTCACCGGTCTGGTTGTAAAACCCCCACAGCGAGGCGCCGATCGCCATGGCGGCCAGTTCGCCGCTGGCGTCCTGGTCCGACCACGGCATACCGGACAGGCCGCAATATTCCTCGGTCAGGCGCGGATCGGCCATGCGGCGGAAGTTCACATTTCCGGTCGAGCCGCCGGTAGCGACGATCACCGCCTTGCGCGCCCGGATGGCGAGCCGCGTGCCGTTGTGCTCCACCGCGATGCCGAGCACACGGCCCGCATGCGGCGCCTGCCGATGCAGTGCGACCATCCGGTGCTCCGGTAGGATCCGCACGCCGGCTTGCACGGCCGCGGCTTGCAGCGGGCGCATCAGCCCGTTGCCCGAGGACGTGGTCGCCTGCACCGCCGGATCAGCCGGCTTGCCGGTCTGCACCATGGGCCAGTGCATGACCGCGGCGTGCATCTCGCGCGGCACCGAGTTGCCGACCGCGTTGCCACCGCGCGCGTCCGGTGCCTTGTCAACGAAGATCACGCCGTGCGCGACCAGCCACTCATAGGTGGCGACGCTGTGGTCGGCGAAGGCGCGAACGATCTCGCGATCGTTGTAGCGGTAATCGGGAAAGCCGTTGGGTTCCACCACCGACCAGTCGGTGAGGTCGCGGAACAGCAGGTCGGGCGAGTCCTCGATGCCGTGCCGCTTCTGCGCGCTGGTGCCGCCGCCCAGCGGAACGTTGCCGCCGCTGGTGATCGCGTGGCCGCCGATATCCTTTTCCGCCTCGACCACGATGACCGACGCGCCGGCCTCGCGCGCGACGACGGCCGCCGGCAGACCCGTGGCGCCGGCACCGATCACCACCACGTCCGCCTCGTGGTCCCATCTGGCGGGGGGCGATGCCGGCTGGGTCCAGGCGAGGCCCGATTCGGCGGGCGTGCCGGCGGCGGTGGCGTTGGGAACCGGACCGCGATGCGAAACATTCGTCTTCTCTGCCATGCAGGCTCCCCCGGACCTCGGTCCATCGCTGAAATTATTCCCCCCCGGCTAGCCTGGCCCGGGCTGTCCGGGTCTCGCCGGCGCATCCGGTTGGGCGGCGCTTTTGCCTGGCCCGACGCCGATGCCGCCACGCCCGGCTCGCACCGCCATGACCCGGTCCGTTGCGGAGTACCCAAGCGTCATGGCCAGCACGAGCAGGGCTCCGGTGAGTGCGGGTGGGGCGGGGGACGGAACGCCGAAATACCGGCATCCGAAGCCCAGCGCAAACGCGATGACGATGCCGAGCGCGGATTTCATGGTGCCGCACCGATCCGGCCGCCGGCGATGAAGCCGAGCGTCATGGCGATGAGGATGACCGCGCCGATGATGCGCGGCGGTGCGGGAGAAGGAATGTCGAGCCAGCGGCAGACAACGCCGACGGCGAAACCGACCGCGATCCCAACAATGAACTGAAGCACCGGCATATCTCCCGCGGCTGACGCGCCGGCGGACGGCGCACGCAAGGGCTGGCGGCGTCAAGCCGCTCGGGAGCCCGATCGGATGGCGGCCAGGCGCAAGAGCAACGAGTGCGGCATGCCGGCGACCGCCGCGTGCCCCTCCCCTTCCGCAATCGCGCCCGGTTGGTCATAAATCACGCGACGAGGAGGCCACCGGATGAAACCACGCCTGCTGCTCGCGGCGCTTATGCCGCACGACGTTGTGGCGCGCGCGCGCGCCGAGTTCGATGCGCTGGTGGTTGGCGGCAAGGACGACATGACCGCGTCCGAAACGGTGCGCGCCGCCACGGAGCACGGCGCCGACGCCATCCTGTTCACCAACACGCTGCCGCTGTCGGCCGCGGCGATCGCCGCCCTGCCGCCCAGCGTGCGGGTCGGCGCCACCAGCAGCGTCGGCTACGACCACATCGACGTCGCGGCGGCGAAGGCTCGCGGCCTCGTGGTGACCAATACGCCCGGCGTGCTGACCGAATGCACCGCCGATCACGGATTCATGATGCTCCTGGCGGCGGCCCGCCGCGCCTTTGAATACGACCGGATCATGCGCAACGGCTGGCGCTTCCGCATCGGCCAGGGCGATCTGCTGGGCGTGCGCGTGACCGGCAAGACACTCGGCATACTGGGCATGGGGCGCATCGGCCGCGCGATGGCGCAGCGGGGACGCGGCTTCGACATGCGCGTGGTGTATCACGCGCGCAACCGGCTGCCGCCGGACCAGGAACAGGGGGCGACGTATTTCGCGGATTTTCATGCGATGCTGCCGGAGTGCCATTTTCTGTCGCTGCACGCGCCGGCCACGGCGGCCACCGACAAGATCATCGACGCACGCGCGCTGGCGCTGCTGCCGCGCGGCGCGGTGCTGGTGAATGTCTCGCGCGGCGGCCTGGTGGATGAAGACGCGCTGTTCGATGCGCTGACCTCCGGCCAGTTGTTCGCCGCCGGCCTGGACGTGTTCCGCACCGAGCCCGACTACGACCTGCGCTTTGCCGTGCTGGACAACGTGATCCTGTCGCCGCATGTCGGCAGCGCGTCGTTGGAGACGCGCAATGCGATGGGGTATCGCGCGCTGGACAACATTGCCGCGGTGCTGGCTGGACGCGGCCCGATCGATCCGCTGTGGCGCTGATGGGCGGCAGGATGGTCCCCGCTCCCCTTGAGGGAGAGAATGCTCGACCGGAGAAGCACATGAACCATCGCATTGCCGTCGGCGGCTTCCTGCACGAGAGCCATTCCTTCGCACCACGCCCGACCACCTACGCGGACTTCGTCAACTCCGCCGGCTTTCCACCGTTGCAGAACGGCACCGGCCTGCTTGATGCGCTGCGTCACACCTCGGTGCCCAGTGCCGGTGCGATCGCGGTGGCGGAGGCGGCAGGCGCGACGCTGGTGCCGCTGGCCTGGGCGTTCGCCAACCCCGCCGGCCCGGTGCAGGACGAGGCGTTCGAGCGCATCGCCGCGCTGATCTGCGCGCGGTTGTCCGAGGCGCTCGACGCGGGTGCGCTCGACGGCGTCTATCTGGACCTGCACGGTGCCGCGCTGGTGGAAAGTTTCCCCGACGCCGAGGGCGAGTTGCTGCGCCGCGTCCGGGCGATCGTGGGGGACACGCCGCTTACCGTCAGTCTCGATCCGCACTGCAACCTTACCGCGCGGATGGTGGCGCTGGCGGATGCGGCGGTGCCGTTCCGCACCTATCCGCATATCGACATGAAGGCGGCGGGCGCACAGGCGATGCGGCTGCTGCTGCAACGCATCGCGCGCGGTGCGCCCTGGGCGCGCGCGTTCCGGCAGATCGAATTCTGGATCCCGCTGGGCAGCCAGTGCACGCTGCTGCCGCCGATGCAGGCGGTGATGCAGGAACGCTCGGCGCTCGCGGAGCAGATGGGTGTCGCGGAGCTGGCGTTCTGCTTCGGCTTTCCCTACGCGGATTTCGCCGATTGTGGCGTGGCCCTGGCGGCGTTCGCCGACACGCAGGCGAAGGCCGATGCAGCGGCCGATGCCTTCGCCGCGCATGTTGCGGCGCGGGAGAGCGACTTCGTGCAGGAAACGATGCCGGCGGCGGAGGCGGTAGCCGAGGCAATGCGGATCGCCTCGGGCGCGTCGCGGCCGGTGGTGCTGGCGGATACACAGGACAATCCCGGCGGCGGCGGCCATGGCGACACCACCGGATTGCTGGCGGAACTGGTGCGCCAGCGCGCCAGGGGGGCGCTGGTCTGCCTGATTAACGACGCCGAGAGCGCTGCCGCGTGCCACGCCGCCGGCGCGGGCGCGAGCGTGTCTTTGTCGCTCGGCGGCAAGTCGGACGGCATGCCGTTGGCGTGCATGGCGCGCGTGCTGACGCTGCGCGACGGGCAGTTCACCCTGACCGGGCCGATGGGCGCCGGCAATCCCGGCAATCTGGGACCCAGCGCGCTGATCGATGTCGATGGCGTGCGCGTGGTGGTGGTGTCGCGCAAGATGCAGGCGCTGGACCAGGCGATCATTCGCCATCTCGGGGTCGAGCCCGCCGCGTGTTCGATCCTGGCGCTGAAGTCCTCGGTGCATTTCCGTGCTGATTTCGCGCCGATCGCGGAACAGGTCATCGTGGCGATCGCGCCGGGCCCGGTGGTGGCGGACCCGGCGGTGCTGAACTTCCGGCACGTGCGCGCGGAGGTAAGGCGGCGGCCGAGGGTGGGGTAGGGTCGTCCACCACTCTGCTTCGAGCATCTTGATGCGCGCGGTCACGGTGGACCGGATCGCGTTCAGCTCCAGCGCACCCCGGCTCATGCCGCCGACGCGGGCAGCAGCCCCGACGATCCCGAGATCGCCGGCGGCCATATTTTCGTTCGCTTTGAATGGACAGACCGTAGCGAAGGCAGCGGCCGGTCAACAATGCGGATGCGGTCGATGCGGATATCACGGGCGCGAAACAGGTCACCTCACCCGGCCCGGCACCAGGCGCACCTTGCGCGGCGCGGCCCGCCAAATGGCGATCCCGGAAATCACACAAAGCCCGATCGCGGTCACGAACCCGATTCGGTAGCTACCCGTCATGTCGTGACTGACACCGACAACCCACGGCCCCGCAGCGCCACCCGCGATCAAAGCGATGGTGATAGTACCAAAGATCGACCCGTAATGCGGGCCCTCGAATATTTCCGCGACGATCGGCCCCATCACCGAGGTCAGCGCATATCCGAGCATCCCCTGCGCGACAACCGCAACGCCGAGCAAGGTCCGTGATGGACCGTGCTCCAAGCCAATAAGCGCGGCGTAGCAAATGGCGAAGCCTGCGCAACCGACGATCCATATCCACTCGCGACCGATGCGGTCCGACAACGCTCCGAGCGCGAGTTGGCCCGGAATCGCTACGACGCTGACGAAACCCAGCGCCCAGGCCGCAGCCATGGGAGTATAACCAATTTCGATGAGGTACTCCGTCTGATGGACCTGCACCGCATACCAGGCGAAGAGCCCACAGAAATAGCCAATGACGATCCACCAGAAGCGGGCCGTCCGCGCGGCGCGCGCGACCGTCCACTCGACAGCGGCCCAGCTCGGATCGACGATGTTTGAGGCTCGGCTCGCGGCATCGGCCACGGCTGCTCCGTCTGGCCGCAGCCCAATGTCCTCGGGCCGCCGCCAAAGCAGAAAGGTGATCGGACCGAGCACCAGGATGACCAGGATGCCCATGGTTCGGCACCCCGCCCGCCAGCCGTCCTGCTGAATGATCGCCTGGAGCCAGGGCAGCAGCACGATGGCGCCAACACCGACGCCGGAGAAAGCCACGCTGAGGGCAAGACCACGGCGGCGGACGAACCAATGCGGCAGGAACAAGGATTGCGCCGTATAGCTCATGCAGTTGGCGCCACCGCCCACCAGCACGCCGAGCGTGAGATAGAGCTGCCACGGCTGCCTGATCGCGGTTGCCCCAAGCAGCCCGCTCGCCAGCAGCATGACGCCCATCCCGATGACGCGGCGCGGGCCATATCGGTCCATCCAATACCCAACGATGGGGCTCAGAACGGCGGAGACCAGAAATCCGAAAGAGAACGCTCCGGCGACCAGTCCACAGTCCCATCCGAACTCTTCGACGATCGGCGGGAGCATGAGGGAGAACGACGTGCGCGCACTCACGCCGATCCCCATCGTGATGAAGGCGACGGTCACGATCATCCATCCATAGAAGAATGGCAGGCGCGCCACGTACGGTGGTGACCGCTCCGTGGCCATTTGTCTTACAGCGATGGCGCGATCAGATTGAGCGGCGGTTCGCCCCTCGCCGTGCGAGCAATGTTCTCGGCGATCAGTTGCGACCTCGCTCGCAACATACCCTGAGTCCAGCCGGAAACGTGAGGGGTCATCAGCACATTGTCGAGCTCATGGAACGGCTGATTGGCCGGTTCGGCCGACCCGGCCGCAGTCGGATAGCGATACCAAACGTCAAGCGCCGCGCCGGCGATCCGCGCGTTTGTCAGAGCGCGATAGAGGGCTTCTTCGTCGATCACCTCGGCTCGCGCGACATTGATAAGAAAGGCCGTGGGCTTCATGAGGCCTAGCTGTGGGTCTCCGATCAGATTGCGGGTGGCCTCCGACAGCGACACAGTGATTGCGAGATAATCCGCGCACCGGAGCACGTCATCCAACTGCCTGGAGTCGCCGAGAAATACCAAACCGCGGGGCGCTGGCTCCTCGGCTCGCCGCCGGATTGCACATACCTGCATTTCGAACGCACGTGCGCGCCGCGCCAAGGCCTGGCCGATATGGCCGTACCCGAGGATGCCGAGCGTCTTTCCCGCAAGCTCCGGCCACAAAGCGGGCGCCGGGATACCAAAGGCCCACTGGCTCTCCCATTCTCCACGACGGAGCTTGCCGTCGAGACGACTGAACGCACGTGTCAGGGTCAGCATGGCCCCGATGATGTATTCGGAGATGCCGATTTCATGACCGTACACGTTGGCGAGATGGATCCCGACCCGCAGCGCGGTTCGGTCAATACGATCAAGACCGGCCCCCGGCACCTGGACAAGTTTGAGGCAACGTGCGACGGCAGCCATCTCGCGCGAGAACGCCATGGTGACCATCACGTCCATGTCTGCGAGCTGAGCCAAAATATTGGCCTCGTCACCCACAACGATGTCGCACGGCACGCTTATCTGGTTGCGGACCGGCTCGGCGAGTTGCGCGGCGAACGCTCCGGCAAACGCGACCTTGATCATAGAAGGCTCCGGTTACTCAGGCGGGACTGAGGGATCGACGGCGGTCGCCCTTGTCCGGCACGCCAGGTCCGGCCACTATCCTTGCGAGCGGTACCACTCTCAACTACGCGACAGGTAGTCATGGCGGCGAACGCAGGTTTCTCGGATCGTCTGCGTTGGTGGCGCGCACGTCGCGGCCTCTCTCAGCTCGGGCTCGCCGTCGAGGCAGAAGTCTCTCAACGCCACATCAGCTTCATCGAGCTTGGACGCACGGAACCAAGCCGCGAAATGGTCCTGCGTCTTGCAGCGGCTCTCGCCATTCCGTTCAGAGAACAGAATGCATTGCTCCTCGCTGCCGGGTATGCGCCGATTTGGCGTGAGCGGTCACTGGAGGCGCCTGAACTCACCATGATTGATCGGACACTCGACTTCATGCTCACCCAGCAGGAGCCGTTTCCCGCATTCGTGGTTGATCGGCGGTGGAACTTGCTGCGTGCCAATGTGTCCGCGTGCCGTTTCGTGGGATTTCTGATGGATAGCCCTCCGATGGAAATCGGTCCAGGCCGGCGGATCAATCTTGCCGATGCTCTTGTTGCACCAGATGCTTTGCGCCCTTTGATCACGAATTGGCGCGATGTCGCACTCTACTTCATCCGCGGCGTGCGCGCGGACGCTCTGGCTGATGGCAGCATCGCGACATCGGACCTGCTGAAGCGCCTTCTCGGCTACCCCGGTGTACCAGGCCTCGGCGAAACCGTGTTGATCGAAAGCGGACGAGACCCCGTGCTGACCATGGACATTGTGAAGGCCGGGACGCGGCTGCGCCTGCTCACGACTTTGGCCACCCTGGGCACACCACTTGAGGTCGCGGCTGAGGAGATCCGCATCGAGTGCTTCTTTCCGGCCGATGTGCCGACTGGCGACCTGTTCAGGAGTTGGGCTGTTTGAGGCTATGGCGAATTTTGTTGCGTCTGCTGCGCTACGCGCGAGAGAGGTCGAGGCGCGAGGGTGAGGGGCGCCTTGCGTGCCGACCACTCCCGCGAAGCGGGAGAGGTGTACCGGGGTGACTTACGGATCGATCCGCGCCGTGGCGCTGCCGCTGACCACTTCCTTGCCGTCCTGGTTGGTGGTGGACAGCGTCAGATCGACAAAATGCTGCCCGCCCTCCTCGCGAATCGCCGCCACCGTCGCCTTCGCGTCCAGGTCGTCGCCCGGCCACACCTGGTTGGTAAACCGCACGCCGAACTTCGTCAGCCGGCCGTCGCCGACATAGTTGGTCAGCATCTTGCCGGTCATCCCCATCGTCAGCATGCCGTGCGCGAACACGCTGGGATAGCCGGCAACTTTCGTGGCATATACCTCGTCCGCGTGCAGCGGATTGTAGTCGCCGGAGGCGCCGCAATACATCACAAGCTGCGTGCGCGACAGGTTCTCCACGACGCGCTCGACATGCGTGTCGCCGACCTTCATCTGGCTCGCTTTCAGTGCCATGGCGCGATTCTCCTCAACGCTGGTCAACGGGGCGTTCGGTGGTCACGCCGACGCTGCGCGCGGTGACCACCAGCTCGCCGTTCTGGTCGCGGTATTCGGTGACGCGCTCGCGGAACGTCAGCTTGCCGGCGCGCTTGCTCTCGCGCTCCCAGGTGTTGCCCGGCTTCGTCTCCACCGTCAGCAAATCCCCCGGACGCAGCGGCCGGTGATAGTCGAAATGCTGCTCCGCATGCAGGCCGCCGCCGCCCGAGGGCCGGTTCACCACGCCGGTCGGCGTCTTGCCGGAGCCGAACCAGGGCTGCCCGGGACGCCAGCGCAGCGGATAGTCGGGATCGAATTGCGCCACCGCCTGCGGGAAGGTGGGCGGTGCGATGACGCCGGCGACCTCGGACTTCTTCGCCTGTTCGGCATCGTGATAGACCGGGTTGGTGTCGCCGATCGCGCGCGCGAACATCATGACGTGAGACGCTTCGACGGGGAAGGTGATCTTGGCCAATTGTTTCCTCCAACGCATTGGGTTGCCGCAGCCTAGCAGCAGGTTCCGCCAGCGGACCAGGGCGCGCTGATGCGGCGCCCCCGGCGCGGCGCGCGCGCGGCGCTGGCCGCCACCGCCGTCCCTACCTGGAGCGACGCGTCGCCGCTCGCCACGACGGCCGAGGCGTTGCGCTTCCGCGCCGCGCCGGGCTGGCTGCCGCCCGGCCGCCGCGTCTATGCGATCGGCGATGTGCATGGCTGCAAGCCGCAACTTGCCGCCTTGCATGCGGCGGTCGCCGCGGATCTGGCGGCGCGACCGATCGGCGCGGCGCGGCTGATCCATCTCGGCGACTACATCGACCTGGGCCCCGACAGTGCCGGCGTGATCGAATTGTTGGCGGCCGGCCCACCGATCCCCGGCGCAGCCACCGTCAACCTGCTCGGCGACCACGAGCGGATGCTGCTGCAGGCGCTGGGCGGCGACCGCGCGGCGGCAACCGACTGGCTGTGGTCCGGCGGGCGCGACACGCTGGCAAGCTGGGGCATCGCGGCGGACCTCCCGCGCGAGGCCTGGGAAGCCGCATTGCCCGCCACGCACCTGAAATTCCTGCGCAGCCTGGCGTGGTCGCACCGCGAGGGCGACTACCTGTTCGTGCATGCCGGCATCCGTCCCGGTGTCGCCCTGGCGCGCCAGGCCAGGGACGATCTGCTGACCATCCGCCAGCCGTTCCTGTGGACGGAGCAGAATCTGGGGGTCGTGGTGGTGCATGGGCACAGCACCAATCCGGCACCGGTGGTCACGGCGAATCGTATCGGTCTCGATACCGGCGCCGGCAATGGCGGCAAGCTGACCTGCGCTGTGCTGGAGGAGGATCGGGTGGGATTCCTGGCGGCCTGACGCCGGCAACGCCCGTCCTTCGTGCATGGGCGGCAATGGCCTGCCGCCCAATGCCCACCTCGCGCGGCCGGTCCCGGTCGCCACGCCGCCGGCGCGATCACGCCAGGCAATCCCGGTCTCCCGGCCGCGTCACGCCGCCTCGCTGCCGAGCGTCAGCCCGATCAGCACCGGCATGACCAGCAGCACCAGCGGGAATTGCAGCAGCAACCCGGAAATGATCGCGATCGCCAGCGGCTGCTGCATCGCCGAGCCCTGGCCGATCGCCAACGCCAGCGGCAGCAGCGTCAGGATGGCCGCCAGCGTGGTCATCGCGATCGGCCGCAGCCGGTTGCTGCTCGCCGCGCGCAGCGCCTCCCGCGCCGGCATCTCCTGCGCCAGCTCGGTGAACTCCGAGACATAGAAGATCGCCAGTTCCGTCGCGATGCCGATGACCATCGTCATGCCCATCAGCGCCGTGATGTTCAGATCGACGCCGGAAATCCACAGGCCGGTGAACACCGCGGTGGTCGATAGCAGCGAGCATGCGATGATGATCGCCGGCAGCCAGAATCGCTCATACAGCACCAGCAGCAGCACGAACTCCGCCACCAGCGCCATCACGAACACCCGCACCAGCCCGGCGAAGGCGATCTGCTGCTGCTGGTAGAGTCCGCCCAACTCGTAGCGCACGCCCGGTGCCAGCATGCCCGGCTGGTCCAGCACCCGCCGCACGCCGGCCGCCGCCCCGCCCAGGCCGCGCCCCTCGATCCGTCCGGTCACCGCGACCATCTGCTGCAAATTCTCCCGGTCGATCTCCGGTTGGCCGGAAACCGCGACCAGGCTGGCGACGCGGTTCAGCGGAAACAAATGTCCGTCGGGCGCGCGGATCGGCAGGGCCGCAATCTCGCTGTCGCGCCGCCGCAACCGCTCCGGCAGCCAGACGCGCACGCCGATCTGCTGCTCCCGCGCCGGCATTTCCGCGGCGACGCTGCCGGTCAGCGCGGCCTTCAGTGCCTGGCGCACGGCATCCACGGTCATGCCTTCCAGCGCCGCCTTGACCGGATCGATCCGTACGTCCAGCGCATCGCCGGCCAGCACCACGCCGCTGCGCACCTCCACCACGCCGCGCACCCTGCGGATCGCGGCGGCGATTTTCTCGGCCTGGGGGATCAGTTGCGACGGGTCGTCGGCAAACAATTTCACCTCGATCGGCTGCGGCACCGCCGTCAGGTCGCCGATCAGGTCCTCCATCGCCTGCGCCAGGTCCACGTTGACTCCCGGCACGCGCGCGGCGATCTGCCGGCGGACGTCGCGCATCACGGCCTCGATCGGCGGGCGGCCGGAGTTCTTGAGCAAGACGAAGAAGTCGCCGGCGTTCGGCTCGTTGAGGTCGCCGCCCAAGCCGGTGCCGGTGCGGCGCGAAAACGTCTTCACCGCCGGGTTCGCGCGCAGGATCGCCTCGATCTGGCGCAGCTCGCGATCCGTCTCGGTCAGCGACGTGCCGGGCTTGGTGTGGTAGTCCAGCACGAAACCGCCCTCGTCCATCGCCGGCATGAACCCGGTGGCCACATGGGTGTAGGCGAACCAGCCCACGGCGAGCAGTGGCAGCAATCCGAGCGCAACCAGCCACGGACGCGCGAGCAAGGCGCCGAGCAGCCGCGCGTGCCGCCGCCGCAGCCAGCCCGGGCCCTGCGCGCCGGGATCGCGCCAGCGCGAAAAATCGATCAGCAGATGCGCCAGCACCGGCACGGCGAAGGCCGTGAACAGCCAGGAAATCAGCAGCGCCGAGGCCATGGTGATCGATAGCGCGCGCGAGAACGCGCCGGTCACCCCGCCGAGCAGACCGAGCGGCAGGAACACGATGATCGTTGCGAGGCTGGAGCCGGAAAGCGGGGTCAGAAATTCGTGCCCGGCCGCCAGCACCGCGCCGGCGCCGGCGCCCTCGGTGCCCGCGCGGCGCGCGATGTGCTCGATCATCACGATGGCGTCGTCGATCACCAGCCCCACCGCGGCGGCGATGCCGCCCAGCGTCATCAGGTTGAAGCTCATCCCGAGCACGCTCAGCACCAGCACCGAGGCAACCAGCGCCGCCGGCACCGCCAGCATCGCCACCAGCGTGACCCGCCAACTGCGCAGGAACACCAGCAGCACCAGGCCGGCCAGTACCAGACCGATCGCCACGGCGTCCCGCACGCTGTCGGCCGAGCGCGTGACCAGCTCGCTCTGGTCGTACCACTTCACCAGCCGGACGCCCGGCGGCAGCGGAAACGCCGCCAGCTCCCGCCGCACGGCGGCGGCGATCCGCACGACGTTGCCCGTCGGCTGTTCATAGACGTTCAGCAGCACCGCCGGCTTGCCGTCCTCCACCACCCTGATCCATTGCGGCACGGCGGCCGTCCGCACCGCCGCGACGTCGCCGACGGTGACCACGCCGCCGGTGCCGCCGGTCACCACCGCATCGCGGACCTGTTGCAGCGTCCGCAACGCGTTGTCCACGACGACAAGGTAGAGCTTGTCATGGTCCTGCAACCGGCCGACGCTGGCGATCTTGCCGGCCCCTTGCAGCGCCGCAACGACATCGGACATGCCGAGCCCGTGGGCGGCCAGCCGATACGGGTCCACCAGGACATGGATCTCGGGAGTCGCGCCGCCTTGCGCCGTGACCTGCTTCACACCGCGTATCGCCGACAGCAGCGGCACCATGCGGAACTGCGCCACGTGGCGCAGTGCGGTCTGCGACTGGGTGTCCGAGGTCAGTGCATAGGCGATGATCGGGAACGTCGTGGGGTCCATGCGCTCGATCGACCAGGACGTGCCGGCCGGCAGCGTCGGCATGATCTGCGCGATCGCCGACTGTACCAGCAGCGTGGTGGTGACCATGTCGCGGCCCCAGCCGAAATCGAGCTGGACCTGCGCGGACCCGCGGCTGGTCCGCGACCGCACGTTGAGCAATCCCGGGACCGAGCGCACCGCCTGTTCCACCGGACGGGTCACCAGCAGCACCATCTGGCTGGCCGGCCGGTCGCCGGCATCCAGCATGATGCGCACGCGCGGGAACGACACCTGCGGGAACAATCCGACCGGCAAGGAGATCGCGGCATAGGCGCCGGCCAGGGCCAGGGCGAACATCACGACCAGGATCGAGCGGCGATGCCGCTCCAGGCGGGCGACGAAGTCCATCGCGCCCTATGCCGCCGGCGCGCGGCGGCGCGCCGTCGCCGTCATGGGCGGGACCCGCCGGAACGCACCGCCATTCCGTCCGCCAATTGGTAATTGCCCTGCGTGACCAAGGGCCGATCCGGCATGATCGGGCCCTGCACCACGCTGGTCTGGCCGTGCGTGCCGACCAGCCGCACGCCGACCCGCACCGCCTTGCCGCCGGTCACCTGGAACACGCAGGTGCCCGAGGCGTCCGACAGCACCGCGTCGCGCGGCACGATCCAGCCGCGGAACTGACCCACCGTGATCACCGCCCGATAGTCTGCCCCGACCAGCGCGGCACCGTTGCGCACGCCAATGACGGCAGCGACCAGATGCGTGCGGGGATCGACCATGGCGCCGACCTCCTCGACCGTGCCGGCGAGCGCCGCCGAACCATCCGCCAGCGGCTCCAGCCGCACCGGCTGGCCGGGACGCAGCCTGGGCCGGTCGGCCGGTTCGATCCCCACCGTCACCGCCATCCGGTCGCCGCGCGCCAAGGTCAGCAGCGCTGCATTCGCCGGAACCCACGCGCCTTGCGCCGCCGAGAGACTGGTGACGACGCCGGCGAACGGTGCCGCGAGCGTCCGCACGGCCTGGTCGGCGCCTTCCCGCCGCAGCGCATCCAGCGCCGCCTGCGCGTCGGCCGCCGCTTTGTCGGCTTGTTCCAACTGCACGCGGGTGGCGAGGCGCTGTGCGAGCAACTGCGCCGTGTGGGCGCGCTGGCTGTTCGCGAGCGCCAGGGCCGAGACCGCCTGCCGGTATGCTTGCGTCACCGCCGGGGATGCCACCACCTGCAGCAGCAGCGCGCCGGCCCGCACGCTTTGGCCGACTGCCACCGCCAGGTGCCACACCTGCCCCTGGTGCGGCACACTGAGCGTCACGGTATCGCTGGCGCGTTGCGCCGCCGTGCCGAATGCCTCCACCGTGTCGGGCACCGCGCCCTGCCGCGGGGCCATCGTGGTCACCAGGACGCTGGGCGCCTCGCCGGCCGCGGCCGGCACGGCCAGGCACGCGAGCACCAGCACCCATCGGAGCTTGCCCGGCAGCCACCGCGGCTTGGCGGCGATGCGTGGCGGCATGCCCGACAGCCACGGCGGCACGCCCGGGGTTTGGCGCGGCTCGTGCACCGGATTTCGCGGTTGGCCCACGCGGTTCATACCGGGCCGCCGCCTTTCGTCGCCAGATCGGCAGTCGGCATGCCGGCGCCGATCAGCGTCGCCAGCCCGACCCGCTGCTCCAGCAGGCTCTGCCGCCAGCCGAGAACCTGCTGCCGCTGGGCGGCGCGGGCAGTGACGAAATCCACATAGGCTCGCTCGGTCAGGTTGCCGGCACGGAACGCCGCCTCGGCCTCACGCGTGATCGCCTCGGTCGCCGCCAACTGGCCGCGCGCGGTACTGATCTGCCGTTGCAGCAGCGCCATGTCGGCCAGCATCGCCTGGATCTCGCCGGTTGCCGCGGCGAGCCGGGCGGAGAACGCATCGTGCAGTTGCCGCCGGGTCGCCCGCGCGATCCGGATATTGCCCTGGTTGCGGTCGAACACCGGCAGATCGAGCGTGACCTGCGGCCCGAACGTGCGCACGTTGCTGGTGTCGCTGCCGCCGGTGATGCCGATGGTCAATGCCGGGAACTGCGCCAGGATCGCGGCACGCAGCCTGGCGTCCTGCGCTGCATAGCCGAGCCGCAGCGCGATCAGGTCCGGTCGCCGGTCGGCCAGCGCCGGCAGCATCCGCTCCACCGCGGCCGGATCGACCGGCGGCAGGTCCGGCGCCGGCGCCAGCGGCAGCACCGCGTCCGGCGCCAGGCCGAGCAATGCGTCCAGCTCGTGCCGGCGGGCCTGCTGCTGGCGATCCAGGTCGCCGATCTGCCGGCGTGTGTCGTCCAGCGCCGCCAGATCGGGCGACAGCGTGCTGAGATCCGCGTTGCCCTGGGCCACCGCCCGCCGTGTCAGGTTGTAGCGCTCCGCCAGCAGGGCGCGGGTTTGCTCCAGCAACCGAAGCTGGGCCCCGCCCTCCATGATGTCCACGGCGAGCAGACTGGCCTTGCCGGCCACTTGCCATTCCTGCCACAGCAGGCTGGCGTTCACCTGGCCGGCGGTCGCGCGGGCGGCCTGCTTGCGGGCCGTCAGGGTGACCAGCGACCTGAGGTCCTCGCTCAGGCCGGCGGTCCAGGCCGGGGCAACGCCCGGGCCTGACAGGACCGGAAGCAGGGAACCGGTGACCGACGGGTTCGGCAGGATGCCGGCCTGCACCACCTCAGCCTGCGCGACACCGCGTTCGGCCCTGGCGGCGCGCAGGTCAGGATCGTTCTCCACCGCGAGCAATGCCACTGCCGGCACGGTCAAAGGGAGGCGGAGCGCCAGGCCCGGGTGTTGCAGGTCGCTCACCCGGTGCCGCAGCGGCGCGCGCGTGTCGAGCGGCAGCGGCCGGTAGCTGGCGCAGCCAGACAGCGCGCCCGCAACACAGGCCGCCGCCGCGGCGCGACGCCACGGACGAAAAGCACCCATTCCGGCCGAACCTCTCATGCACCCGGCGGCGAATCGCAAGTGGGTTGCCGCATTGTCGGGGCCATATTCGCGATCGGTAACGCGAGCGTGCAGTGGCCGCCAGGAGGAACCTCCGGCCCCGCCGGGGGTTGCCCCGCATCGGCTGCCGCCCCGTATCATCCGGGGGCGGCGGCAAGACAGGCAAGCCAGAATCCGGCCTATTGTGCGTTGCTTTGCCGCGGTAACCACGATGACGGACGATAGACCGCATGCCGCGAGCCATGTAACCGCTTAAATGCGAGCGCCCCGTGGCGGCCGGCCCGTGCCGGCATGACGAAATGGGGCGTCAGCGGCGGGTTTTCGCCACGGGTTCCAAGGATCGGCCCGATTCACGCCGCGCCGGCCTCCAC
This sequence comes from Acetobacteraceae bacterium, assembly GCA_035535035.1. Taxonomy (GTDB): domain Bacteria; phylum Pseudomonadota; class Alphaproteobacteria; order Acetobacterales; family Acetobacteraceae; genus JASHVB01. The sequence goes on along the minus strand of DATLQW010000125.1, from coordinate 11,193 downwards.
GTTCCAGATTCCCTCGGCGTATTCCCGGATGGCGCGGTCAGCGGAGAACCAGCCGGCGCGCGCGGTATTCAGCACGCTGCAACGCCACCACGCGCGGCGGTCGTGCCAGCGCGCATCGACCTGGCGCTGCATGGCGGCGTATGACTCGAAATCCGCGGTCACCAGGAAGTGGTCGGAGCCGGACAGCTCGTCCACCAGGTCGCGGAAGCGCCCGGGGTCGTCAGGTGAGAACGCGCCGTTGCCCACCAGGTCCAGCACCTCCCGCAAGGCCGCCGACCCGGCGAGGGTTTCGCCCGCGCCCGGCCCGTAGCGCCGCCGGTTTGCCGCCTGTTCGGCGGTCAGCCCGAAAATGCAGATGTTGTCGGCCCCCACCCGGTCGCGGATTTCGATATTGGCGCCGTCCAGCGTGCCGATGGTCAGCGCCCCGTTCAGTGCCAGCTTCATGTTCCCCGTCCCCGACGCCTCCATTCCGGCCGTCGAGATCTGCTCCGACAGGTCGGACGCGGGAACGATCGCCTCGGCCAGGCTCACGTTGTAGTCCGGCAGGAACGCCACCTTGAGCAATCCGCGCAGCGCGGGATCGTGGTTGATCACCCGCGCCACGTCGTTGATCAGCTTGATGATCAGCTTGGCGCGGTGGTAGCCGGCGGCGGCCTTGCCGGCGAAGATCTTCACTCGCGGCACCCAGTCCAGGGTCGGGTGCGTGCGCATCGCGTTGTACAGCGCGACGGTTTCCAGGATATTCAGCAACTGCCGCTTGTACTCATGGAAGCGCTTGATCTGCACGTCGAACAGCGCGTCGGGGTCGAGGCGGAGATCCAGGCGCCCGCCCACCAGCCTGGCCAGGGCGATCTTGTTGGCGCGCCGGATGGCGGCCAGCCGGTCGTGCACGCCGGCGTCGTCGGCTGCCGCCGCGAACCCTTCCAGCGCGTCGGCATCGTCCAGCACCCGCGGCCCCGCCACCTCCGCCAGCAGCGCGGTCAGTTCCGGATTCGCCGCGAACAGCCAGCGGCGGAAGGTGATGCCGTTGGTGCGGTTGACGATCCGGTCGGGATACAGCGCGTGCATGTCGCGGAACACCGTCTGCCGCATCAGTTCGGTGTGCAGGGCGGACACGCCGTTGACCTTGTGCGAGCCGAGGAAGGCCAGCGCGCCCATGCGCACCCGGCGTCCACCGTCGTCGTCGATCAGCGAGACGGCGGTCAGCGGCGGCGTGGCGGCCCCGCGCGCGGCAACCAGCAAGTCGAGGTGGGAACGGTTGATCTGGTGGATGATCTGCATGTGGCGCGGCAGCAGGCGTTCGACCAGCGTGACGGGCCAGGTCTCCAGCGCCTCCGGCAGCAGGGTGTGGTTGGTGTAGGAGAACGTGTCGCTGGTGATCTGCCAGGCGGTGTCCCAGGGGAGGTTGTGGTCATCGAGCAGTAGCCGCATCAGTTCGGCGATGGCGATGGAAGGGTGGGTGTCGTTCAACTGGATGGCCGCCTTGTCGGCCAGGCTGCGCACGTCGCCGTGCTGGTGGATGTGGCGACCCACCAGATCCTGCAACGAAGCCGAGGAGAAGAAATACTCCTGGCGCAGGCGCAGTTCCTGGCCGGCCGGCGAGCCGTCGCCGGGGTAAAGCACCTGGGAGATTGCATTGGCCTGCGACCGCGCCGCCAGGGCGCCGACATGGTCACCGCGATTGAACGTGTCCAGCCGCAGTGGGTCCGTGGCAGGCCGACCACAGGCGCAGCGTGTCGGCATAGCGCCCGCGCCAGCCGACCACCGGCGTGTCGTAGGCGACCGCGGAGACCGTCTCGCCCGGGCGCCAGACATAGCGCGGGCTGCCGTTCTCCGCGATGGTTGTCTCGACCGTGCCGCCGAAGCCGATGACGTGGGTGACGTCGGGACGGGCGAACTCCCAGGGGTTGCCGAAGGTCAGCCAGTTCTCCGGGTATTCGAGCTGCCAGCCGTCGCGGATCACCTGGCGGAACAGGCCGTGGCTGTAGCGGATGCCGTAGCCGTGCGCCGGGATGCCGAGGCTCGCCATGCTCTCCATGAAGCACGCGGCGAGCCGGCCGAGCCCGCCATTGCCGAGGGCGGCATCGGGTTCCAGCTCGCGCAGCCTGTCGAAATCCACGCCGAGCTCCGCGAGCGCGGCGCGCATCTTCGCCGTCAGGCCGAGATTGGTCAGCGCGTCCTGCAGCAGGCGGCCGAGCAGAAACTCGAGCGAGAGGTAATAGACGCGCTTGGCCTGGCTGGCATAGTTGGCGCGGGTCGAGGCCATCCAGCGCTCGGCGACGTGGTCGCGGGTGGCGAGCGCGGTCGCCAGGAACCAATCCCGTTCGGTGGCGACGCCCGGGTCCCGGCCGACGGCGAAGGTGAGCTTGGCGACGACGAGATCGCGCAACGCGGCGACGTCCTCGCCCTCGACCGGCAGGGCGATGCGGGTTCGCGGGTCGTCTGGGGTGACTGGGGCGTTTATGATGGCGCATCACCTTGGGTCGGGGCGGCGGCATTTTCCGCCCGAGAGAGCAAAGAACCGGTTAAGGGGCTGCCCCTCCATGGCCGGGGCGGACGGCGCCACGGCATCGCGTGCCGGAATTGGTTGCTGTCAGCGACCAGGACCGGAGCCGCCGGTGACGGGGTTCAGCCGACGCCTTTCGGGATTTCGATCGCTCGGTGCGTCGCGAACTGCGCTACGTGCGCAGTGTCGCGCAAGACGAATTTCTGAAGGCGGTGGTTGAGACAAGCAATGCAAGAAGCGTCTCGATGAAGGCCGGTTATATCCTATGGCGCGCGCAACTGGGACATGACTGGCGCGAGGAGCAACAGGGATCCGAGTCATTCGAAGTTCGCGCTGCGTACCCTCCCCTGCGGATGAAGCCCATTCCCGACGGCGCAACGGACGGCCGCGCAAATCCACGGGGAATCGCGTGTCTGTATCTGGCCACCAGGCAGGACACGGCCGTCCTAGAAGTGAGATCGTTGATAGGCTCCTATGTCTCGGCGGCTCAATTCAAAGTGCTCCACGACATTCACCTAGTGAATTGCTCCGGCGAGCTAATGGGTAATCTTGCCCGTTGGCTGCAAGAGAGTTGGGCGCCCGAAGACATCGAGAAGGCGGGTCTGGTCTGATATCAACCAAGCTTTTCGGATCCAGTGGACCGCGGCGACACAGTCTGGATTATGTGCCAACACAAATACGGGCCGAGGCATTCAAGCTCCATGGATTCGATGGCATTGCTTACAAAAGCAGTTACGGCGAGGACGGATTCAGCGTGACGCTGTTTGACATAGAGGCGGCTGCCCTCATAAACTGTGGACTGTATCGCATCAGGGACGTGCCGATCGTCATGGCGGCGCAGGACAATCCCTACTTCGTCAGCAAGCACTATACCGAGGCGGCGAATCCCGAAGCAATCAAGCCGCCCGGCAACACGCCCGCCGCGCTACCCGACGATACCGTCGAAGCCCGCCAGTGGTAGGACGGCGCGATTAGGCGGCACGGCGGACACCGAAGCGGCCCGCGTCCGCGGCGCAGAAGACGTTTTTGACGAGCTGAACGGGGCGGGCGCCCCGCCCACTAGCCTCCGCCCTACTCCGCAGCCATCCGCGGCTGTTCTGCCATCGCCGCGGCGCGCTGCAGATCGACCGACAGTAGCCGCGACACCCCACGCTCCTGCATCGTCACGCCATACAGCCGGTCCATCCGCGCCATGGTCAGCGGATGGTGCGTCACCACCAGGAACCGCGTGGCGGTCTCCCGCACCATGTCCTCGAGCAGGGTGCAGAAGCGTTCCACGTTCGCGTCGTCGAGCGGCGCGTCCACCTCGTCCAACACGCAGACCGGCGCCGGATTGCAGCGGAACACCGCGAAGATCAGCGACAGCGCGGTCAGCGCCTGTTCGCCGCCGGACAGCAGCGACAGCGTCGCCAGCTTCTTGCCCGGCGGCTGGGCGTAGATTTCCAGCCCGGCCTCCAGCGGATCGTCGGAGCCGACCAGCGCCAGATGCGCCCGTCCGCCGCCGAACATCCGGGTGAACAGCGCCTGGAAATGCTGGTCCACCTGCTGGAACACCGCGTTCAGCCGCTCGCGCCCCTCGCGGTTCAGGTGGCCGATCGAGCCGCGCAGCTTGGCGATCGCGGTGACGAGTTCCTCGCGCTCGCTGGCCAGCGAGGCGAGGCGCTTTTCCACCTCCTCCGCCTCGACCTCGGCCCGCAGGTTCACCGGACCCATCTCCTCGCGTTCCTTGAGCAATCGCTCCAGCCGGCGGCGGGCTTTTTCCTCCGATTCCGGCGACAGGTCGGCCGGCGGGTCGGGCAAGGCTGGATCCACCCCGAGCCGCTCCAGGATGCGCTCGGCGACGGTGCCCCAGGCCTGGTCCGCCTGGGCGGCGGCGCCTTCGGCACGCACCGCGTTTTCCCGCGTGGCACCCAGCGCCGCCTCGGCGGCCCGCGACGCGCGATCCGCCTCGGCCGCGTGGGTAGCCGCCGCGGTCAGCGCCTCGGCGGCGCGGCGATGCGTGGCCTCGGCCGCGTCCAGCGCTTCGACCGCATCGGAACGGCGGGCAGCAATCTGCGCCGGCACCGCCTCCAGCGCCGCATGCTCTGCCGTCGCCTCCGCGCAGCGCGCTTCCAGATCGGTCACGCGGGACGCCGCGTCGCGCGCCCGCTGAAGCCAGTCGGCACACTCGGTGGCGATGCGCTCACGCCGCTGCGTCCGGACGGCATGCTCGCGCGCCAGGGTTTCGAGCGCGGTTCGCGCCGTTTGTTCCCGGGCCCGCGCGGCACGCAGCGCGTCCCGCGCCCGATCCACCGCGGCGCGCAACGCCGCCAGGTCCGGCAGTGCCGCGTGCGCCGCGCGCGCGCGCGCCAGGGCCGCCTCGGCCTCGTCCCGGTCGGCCGACAGATGCGCGATCTGTTGCTCCGCCGCGGCGAGCCGCGCCTTGGCGGCCTCCGCCTGGCTGCGCAACTGGCCCGCATCGGCCACGGCGCGCTGCAGCCGCTGCTCCGCATCGCGCCGCGCCGCGCGGCAGCGTTGCTCGGCGGCGGTGGCGTCCTGCGCCGCTTGCTCCGCCTCGTCGCGCCGGCCGCGCGCGACCTCTACGGCGCGAATAGCAAAGGCGAGTTGCTCGCGCAGCGTCGTCAGCCGGTTGCGCTGGCGCAGCCGCACCGCGGCCTGGGTAGGCGTGCCGGCGCGAATGGTATAGCCGTCCCACCGAAATATGGCGCCGCCGCGTGAGACCAATACCTGGCCCGGCGCCAAAGCGGACTGTTTCCCCCCGCCGGCCACTTCGTCTTCCACCAGACCAATCTGCGACAAAGCCCGCGCCAGTGCCGGTGGCCCTTGCACCAGCGTGGCCAGCGCAACGCTGTCTTCCGGCAAGGCCGGCGGCGGGTCGAACGGAGGAAACTCCCGCCAATGCCGCGCCGCATCGGGATCGAGCGCCGAGGTCAGCTCCTCCCCCAGCACCGCGCCAAGCGCCGTCTCCAGCCCATCCGGCACCACCAGCGCATCGAGCATCGGCGGCCACCGTTCGCCATCCTTCACCGCCAGCACTTCCGCCAGCGCCTGCGCCTCGGCCGCCAGCTTCGCCCGCGCCGAGTCGGCACCCGACTGTGCCTCCCGCGCCGCCGCCAGCGCGGTTGCCGTCGTCGCCCGCACTTGCTCGATCTGCTCCAGGGCATCGCGGAATTCGGTCAGGGCCGCTTCGGAAGCGGCTTGCTCCCGCTGCGCCGCGTCCAGCCGAGTCGGATCGACCTGCTGGGCGCCGATACGGCCGCGTTCCTCCTGCAACCGCCCGAATTGCTCCCCCACGCGCCGCGACCGCTGCTCCGCCTGCAACAGCATCTGCGAGGCGGCCTGCACCCGCGCATTGGCCTCTGCCGCGGCCTCGGTGGCGCGGTTGGCGTCGGCCTCGGCAAGCCGGACCGCCTCCGTCGCCTCGGCCGCCGCGGTCGCAGCGGCATCGGCGCGTGCGCCGTGGTCGGCATCCGCCTCCGCCAGGGTTGCAGCCTCGGCGCCCAGGCGCTGTTCCGCGGCGGCGGCGTCGCGGCGCAATTGCTCTGCATGGGCCAGGTCGCGGCGAAGCTGTTCCAGCCGCCGCGCCGCGTCGGCCAGGGCCGCGCGCGCGCGTGCCTCCTCTGCCGCGAGCTGCTCTTGCACCACACGGTGGCGTTCCAGGCTGGTGCGCGCGACGGATTCGGTGTCGCGCAGCGCCGGCAGCGCGGCGGCGGCTTCGGTGGCGCGGGCGCCGGAAGCGGTGGCGGCCTCGGTTGCCGCGGCCACCGCCTGGCCGGCATCGTGCAGCGCCGCCTGCGCCGCAGTGCGCGCGGTCTCCACCCGGGCGCGCTGAATCGCCAGCAGTTCGGCCTCGGCGGAGCGGATCGCACCGGAGATGTTGCGATAGCGGCTGGCCTGGCGGGCCTGGCGCTTCAACCCGGCGAGCTGCGCCTCCAACTGGCCGCGCAGATCCTCGGCGCGCGCCAGGTTCGCCTCGGCGGCGCGCAGCTTCAGCTCGGCTTCGTGGCGGCGGGCGTGCAGACCGGTGATGCCGGCGGCCTCCTCCAGCACGGCGCGACGGTCTTCTGGCCGGGCGGCGACCAGTGCGCCGACACGGCCCTGGCTCACCATGCCGGAGGCGCGCGCGCCGGACGCCAGGTCGGCGAACAGCGTCTGCACGTCGCGCGCCCGCACCTCCTGGCCGTTCACCCGATAGGTGCTGCCGGAGCCGCGCTCGATCTGCCGGCTGACCTGCAATTCCGCTTGCTCATGGAACGGCGGGGGCACCACGCCGGCGGTTTCGTCCAGGAACAGCGTCACCTCGGCGATGTTGCGCGAAGCGCGGGCGGCGGTGCCGGCGAAGATCACGTCGTCCATCTCGCCGCCGCGCAGGCTGCGGGCGCTGTTCTCGCCCATCGCCCAGCGCAGCGCCTCCACCACGTTCGACTTGCCGCAGCCGTTCGGGCCGACGACGCCGGTCAGGCCGGGCATGATCTCGACACTGACCGGCTCGGCGAAGCTCTTGAACCCGGCGATGCGCAGGCGGCGGAAGCTGACGGGCAACGGTGGCCTCCTGTCGCTGGAGCGTCGCGATTCTCTCCCTCCCCCCAACCCACTTCCTCAACGGGAGGGGGGGAGCAGATTGCGCCCGCCCCTAGACGCCGGGGAGCAGTTTGCGGAATGCGTCGAAGCTCATCTCCCCGGCGTATTTCTGCCCGTCGATCACGAAGCTCGGAGTCGAGTCGATGCTCCACTGCTTCTGGTCGCCAGACTGCTGTTGCAGAATCCAGGTCCGCAGCGCGGTATCGGCGATCGCCTGGTTGAAGGTGGGGCGGCTCATGCCGGCGAGCGCGGCGGTCTTCCATAGTTCGTCCGTGCTGTTCACCCCGCGCGCGAAGGCCCAGCGGTCCTGGTTGGCGAACAGCGCCATGATGAAGGGTTCGTACCGGTCGGGGGGCAGGTAGCGCGCCACCATGGCCGCCGTCAGCGCCACCTGGTCCAGCGGGAAATCGCGGAACACCCAGCGCAGCTTGCCGGCATCGATCAGCTCGGACTTGATCTGCGGGAACGTCTCGCGCGCGAAAGCGGCGCAATGGGTGCAGGTAAGCGAGAAGAATTCCTGCACGGCGATCTTGGCATCGGGCTTGCCGATGCTTCGCTCGGCCTCCTGCGGGTCCGCGGCACGCGCCGCACGGAGCAGACCGAGGGCCGGGGCGGCCATCCCGGCGATTGCAGCGGATACCAGGTGACGGCGGTTCAGGAGCATTGGGACCTCTATATGTGGTAGTTTAGTGTCGGGGCGTCGGGTTTGTCGAGGGCTCCCCGCGCGCCTCGCCGGCCAGCACGGCCCGGCCAAGCGCGGCGAGCGCGACGCGCAGTTCCCCCTCGGGCAGCGCGGCCACCGCGGTTTCGGCCGCCGCGGCCACCCAGGGCGGCATCGGCGGCGGGGGCGGCGGCGCTTGCGGTGCGAGCGCAATGGTCTGAACGAAGCGCAACTGGCGGACCGCCGGCGTGCCCAGATGCGTGTTGATGCGGCTGATCAGCTCGGTGGCGTAGTGCTGCAGCTCCATCGCCACCGGGCCGGTGCAGGCGACGGTCAGCGTGCCGGCGGCCAGCCGGCGCGGCGCGCTGACCGCGGCCAGCATGGGACCGACGATGGCGTCCCAATCCGCCATGACCTGGCCGGCGCCGGGGCCCATCTTCCGGAACGCCGGCCGCGCCACGCTTGGCACCAGCGCGCCGAGCGGGCGCGGGCCATAGACGTGCCGGGGCGCGGTTGCCATACCCGCTTTCGTGCTGTCCTCGTCCGCCATCGCCTCCGCCGAGTCGCTGCTGCGTTGGTACGACCGTCACCGGCGCCGTCTGCCCTGGCGCGCGGCGCCGGGCAAGGTGTCTGATCCTTACCACGTCTGGCTCAGCGAAATCATGCTGCAGCAGACCACCGTGGCGGCGGTGATTCCCTACTATGAACGCTTCGTAACCCGGTTCCCGACGGTCGAGGCGCTGGCGGCGGCGACGCTGGACGACGTGCTGTCGGCCTGGGCGGGACTAGGCTACTACGCCCGCGCTCGCAACCTGCACGCCTGCGCGCGCGCCGTCGCGGCGGTAGGCGGATTTCCGCGCGACCTGGGCGGGCTGGGCGCCCTGCCGGGGATCGGCGAGTACACCGCCCGCGCCGTCGGCGCGATCGCCTTCGGCGTGCCGGCGGTACCGGTGGACGGCAATGTCGAGCGGGTCGTGGCCCGGCTGTTCGGGGTAACCGACCGGCTGCCGGCCGCCAGGCCGGTGCTGCGGCGGTGGGCCGACCGGCTGGGCGCCGATCCGGACGCGGCGGCGCGCCCGGGGGATTTCGCCCAGGCGCTGTTCGACCTGGGTGCCACGGTGTGCACCCCGGCCGCCCCGGCCTGTGCGCTGTGCCCGTGGATGGCGGGCTGCGCCGGCCGGCTTGCCGGCATCGCGGCGGAGCTGCCGAAGCGCGCCGCGAAGCCGCAACGCCCGCTGCGCCACGGCGTGCATTTCTGGCTGGAGGACACCGCCGGCAACGTGCTGCTGCGCCGCCGCCCGGAGGCCGGATTGCTCGGCGGCATGGCGGAACTGCCCGGCACCGATTGGCGCGCCACACCCTGGCAGCAAGACGAGGCGCTGGCGCTGGCGCCGATGCCGGCGTCCTGGCGTCCGGCCGGCCAGGTGCGCCACGGCTTCACCCATTTCGCGCTGACGATCGAGTTGTTCGCGGCGCGAGTCGGGCAGGTCGCGGCGGAAGGCTTCCTGCATCCGGTCGGCGAGCTGCACGCGGCGGCGCTGCCCTCGGTGATGCGCAAATGCGTTGCCATGGCCGCCGCAAACCAACCTGTCCCACCTGCGGCGATCGGGGCGCAAGAGCGCCGCGGGTGATCGGGTCGGCCCGCTGCGCCCTCACTCTACCCTTGCCCGCGAAACGGGAGAGGATTCGCGGCGTCCCCCAAATCCCACCAAATTCCCGCGAACGCCGCGATCCCTTCGCGCGCCGGGGCAATCAGCAGGTGCTCGTCCGGCCCGTGCTGCTTGCAGCCGTTGTAGCTGTGTGGCACCCAGACCAGCGGCACGCCGAGGTGGTCGGCGAACACGTCGCCCGGCAACCCGCCCGAAGCGTTCGGGATTACCTGCACGTGCCGCCCGAGCGTGCGTTCCATGCTGGCAAGCGTCCAGCCGACCCAGGGATGCGCGGGATCGGTGCGGCTCGCCGGCATGCCAACGCCGGCGTTTTCGATGCGCACGCCGGCAAACCCCTCGGCATCCAGGTGGCGCCGCAGCGCCGGCTCGAACGAAGCGGGGTCGGTGTCCACGGTGTAGCGGATCTGGCAGTGCGCCCGCGCATTCGGCGCCACCGCGTTCACCGGGTTCTCCGGCCGGCCCGACACCATCGCCAGCACGATGAAGCTGTTCCACCCGTAGATCTTCTCCGCCGGGGTCAGCCCCGGCTCGCCCCAGTCCGGATCGATCGACGCCGCCTCGCCGCCGCCGCCAAGGGGACAGCCCGCCAGCACCGCGCGCACGCCGGCCGGCACGCCGTTCGCCGGCAGCCAGTCGCGCACCAGGATCTTCCCTCGCCGGTCCATGATCGCACCGAGCGCGTGCGCCAGCACCACGGCGGGATCGGTGGTCAGCCCGCCCCAATGGCCGGAATGCACCCCGCCCGCGCGCAAATCCACCACCAGGTCGAAATGGAACGTGCCGCGCGTGCCGGTGGCGATCGTCGGCACCTCCGGCATCACCCGCGGACCGTCGCTGGCGATCAGCACGTCCGCCGCCAGGTCGGTCCCCCGCGCCGCGACGAACTCGCGCAGCCCCACCGACCCGCGCTCCTCGCTGGTTTCCAGCACCAGCTTGAGGTTGAATCCCAGCCGGCCGCCGCGCTCCTCCAGCACCGCATCGAGCGCCGAGAGGTTCAGCGCGTGCTGCCCCTTGTTGTCCGCCGTGCCGCGGCCATACCAGCGGTCGCCCTCCTGCATCAGCACCCACGGATCGAGGCCGGCGCGCCACTGCTCCCGCAGCCCGCGCACCGTGTCGCCGTGCCCATAGGTGAGCACGGTCGGCCGCCCGGGGTCTTCCAGCCGCTGGGCGACGATGATCGGGCCGAAACCGGCGCGCGGGTTCTCGTGCACCCCGACGGTGAAGCCCAGCCGCTCCAGCCAGGGCCGCATCGCCTGGTCGAGGTAGCGCCGCACGTCCGCCGCGTGACCCGGGTCCTGCGACGTGCTGGGCACCGCGACCAGCTCCGCCAGCCGGTCGCGGAAGCCGGTGCCGTCGAAGAACGCCAGCGCGCGCGCGATGGCGCCTTCGCGTGATGCCATGCCTTCGGTCTCCATCCCAGGTGTTGCGTGCGAACGCTATACCGAGCGCCAAATACGCTGCCAATGCCCCTGCGCGACACGCCAGACCTTCGGCAAGAGCAGAGTGCCGCGTGCCGCTGCCGGGGCGGCGAGGTGGTTTCGGGCGGGCGGCGCCCGGGCCGGACCGGGTTGCGCGACCGCGCCGGCTGCTCGGCCGGACAATCCGCCGGGTGCGACCGCCGGGCATGGTGCCGGGTGAGGGATTTGAACCCCCGGCCTTCGGTTTACAAAACCGCTGCACTGCCACTGTGCTAACCCGGCATCGAGGCGTTCTTACCACGCGGTGGCTCGCGTGGAAGCCTGAATCCATCGCGTTGAAACTCATGGGAAAATGGC